>JBBSKP010000052.1:0-25379 GCA_038256175.1 Mycobacteriales bacterium | reverse complement strand
TGAGAGAGTTGCATCTGCGAGATGCCCTTCGTTGTGGCCGAATAAGATCCTCAGGAAATCTCATTCTCCCACTACGACAGGGCATTTCGTCGTTTCAACCCACCCTCACCCAAATGCGGATCGGTGCATCCAGGCTTAGTGGCAGCTGATCAATCGCTTCGAGTCCCCTAAGGAACTGCAATGAAAGCCATCGACACAAAGGCCGTCCGGATTGTTGCCGGCCTAGGAGCCGGGCTCGCCGCGGTAGTCATCTCGATGACGGGAGCCGTCGGAACGGCCTCCGCTGAAAAGCCGTGTCCGTCGAACTGTCACACCCCCAATACGCCCAAGCCGAAGCCGCCGATCATCGACATCGGCCCATCCTGCGGCGGCACCGGGCAGCCGATGTGCCCCATGCTGCCGATCAATCCTCCTCCTCCGCCACCCGCCTAAGCCTGTTTCCCAGAGCGCCCCGGATCTCGAGATCCGGGGCGCTCGCTTTGTGCGTTCAGTCTCACGAGAGCCGAATCCCGGCGGCCCGGCTCGATGACTGGAATGGTTACGTCTGTGGGAGTCAATGGCAAGCGTCGGCGCTAACATGACCGCAGCCGGATCGGTCCAGGGAGGTGTTCGCATTGAGCACGGCACCGTATGAGCGGCGGCGTCGCACGCGCGCTTCCTGTGTGGCTGAATTTCTGCTGGTGTCAGCCATCTTTGGGCTCGTTGGCCTCGCGATTCTCGCCTATTTGACGTACTTGCTCATTCAAGCGACGAGTGTGTCGACCGCGCTCTTCGTGCTCGGCGCCGCTGTTCTGGCTGTCTTGGGACTGCTCGTGCTGATCGGAATCTGGGCACTAGAGCATTGGGACGGTCAGCCCTGGAAATGGCTCGCCAATTCAGGTCGTTCCGGCGACGTCATGACGGTGACTGCAGCCGACGGCGTACCGCTGCACGTCGAGATCGACGGTATCGCGGAGGCACCGGTGACTGTGGTTTTCTGCCACGGCATCGCGACCAACGCGAGTATCTGGCAGCACCAGCGGTTCGCGCTCGTGCGGGTCGCGCGGCGAGTCAGCTACGACGCCCGAGGGCACGGAAAGTCCGGCACCGGCAAGCTGAATCAGAGCATTCCCGGTGTCCGGCAGCTCGCGGACGATCTGGGCCGGGTCATCGACGCGACTGCTCCGACGGGCCCGCTCGTACTCGCGGGTCACGGCATGGGTGGACTCACGATGTTGGCACTGGGGTCCGCGCGTCCCGACATCATTGCCCGGGTCGAGGGTTACGTCCTCTGCTCGACAACAGCAGGACCGCTACGCAAGTCCATGACGTTCGGCCTCTGGCGCGTGCATCACACGTCGTTCATCGCGTGGCTCATCTTCGCCCCGCTGAGCGCTTTGATGCGACGCCAAGCCGCTGGCCTGTTGCTCGTCTTCGATGTCCTGCCGCGGTTCATGCAGCGGCTGTGCGGGATCGCCCCGTATCTCGTCGGGGTGCGACTTCTCGCGGTCCATCGGCGCGGATCGAAAGCGGCTGTGCGGCCAGGCGCGGCGATCGTCTTCGACAACGGCTTCCGGCAGTCCGGCGATCTGGTCAACGCAATTCAGGAACACGACGAGCGTCCGGGGCTCAGGGATCTCGCCAATGCGCACGTGGCGGTGATCGGAGGCGAGAACGATCGACTGGTTCCACGCGACGATCAGGACAGCCTCGCCGAGAACATTCCCGGAGCGACGCTGACCGAAATCGAGAAGTGCGGGTATCTGACGCTGTTGGAGAACCCAGAGATCGTCAACGCGGAACTCAAACGGATCGTGGGCCTGGTGACTGCGGACAATTCCCCACCCGCTCCCGACGACACCGAGGACGCCGTCCCCGAAAAGCGGAGCCAGGTACGCGTTCGCGAGACGCTTGCCGGCCTCGTCACGTCGTCTGTCGAGTACATCAGTGCGCCTGCTCGCGACGGCCTGCAGACCATGCAAAAGGCGTTCCACGAGTCGGCGCATCCGGATGCCGCGGCGAAGGAACGTGAGGAAGCCGAGATCATCGATATCGAGGTCGAATCGGTGCGTGAGTTGGAAGCAGCACCTGTGGACGACTCCGACGGTCCGAAGGACACCACATCGATCGACGAATGAACTGCGCCTAACCGGTCGACGTCGTACCTTCCGCTTCGTCGTCGAGGACGGGGTCGACGCGGTTCATGCTCTTCGGCGCCGACTGTGGCCGACTCGACGGCGGGGGCGCGCTGCGTACCTCGACGAGTGCTTCGACGCCGAACTTCCCCAGTTCGTCGCGCATGATTTTGGCGGCACGGTCGTAGACCACCTTCGTGATCAGGGCCGGCGCCAAACTGCCCGCGATGCCCGCGAATCTGTTCTGTGCCGCCGCCACTTCGAGAGGGTTGAGGATCTCTACAGTCAGGATGCGCCCGCGGCCGACAACCCTCGCACCTGCAACGACCTCGGGCGTCGAGGTCAATTGGTGCTCGACTCTGCGAACCCATACCCTTCCTGCGACGATGACCGCGACCAGTGCTGCCAACGTCGCCACGCAGACCACGAGCAGGACGACTATCGCGATATCCATGTTTTCCTTCGCCTCGATGAATGCGTCGACTCGGTCAATTGTGCCCGGACTGACATCTTTGACACGCAACGGCCGTCGTGTGCCCGACGCGAACTGCGCTACGTTGGGTCGTCGAAGGCAAGTGTTCTAGGAAGTGATGTGATGCGTCGGAGTGTCCTCGCGTTCGCCAGCGTGCTGCTCATGCTGTGCACGCCGGGCGCCGGACTCGCGGCCGCCGATCCGGCGCCGCCAAACATCGATTCCGGCTCCGCTTCGCCTGGAACCGCGCCGCCCGTTGTCGTCCCGAACCAGGCGACAATCGACCACATCGTGCGGATCAGCCCGACCAGATCGGCCGTCTTCGTCAGTTCGCCGGCGATGGGCAGGGTCGTGCAGGTACAGATTCTGCAGCCACCGTCGGGCGGTCCGCGTCCGACGTTCTACCTCCTCGACGGGGTGGACGCTGGCAGTGACCAGAACACGTGGACCAAGAAGACCGACGTCGAGTCGTTCTTCGCAGACAAGAACGTCAACGTCGTGCTCCCTGTCGGTGGGATGGGCAGTTTCTACACGGACTGGCAGCGACCCGATCCCGTGCTCGGTGTCAACAAATGGGAAACGTTTCTCACGAAAGAGCTGCCGCCGCTCGTCGACAAGCAGCTCGGCGGCAACGGCGTGAACGCCATCGGCGGCCTGTCCATGGGTGGGCAGAGTGCGCTGATTCTCATCACCCGCCATCCCGACCTGTACCGCGGGGTTGCTGTGTATTCGGCATGCCCGGATACGGCGACGCGCGACTCCAAGGCGCTGGTCCGGGCGACGGTCGGCTCGCGTGGCGGTGACGCGACCAACATGTGGGGTCCCGACACCGATCCGGCGTGGACGGCTCATGATCCGATGACGAATGCGGAGAAGCTCCGCGGCAAGTCCGTGTACGTGGCGGTGGGAAATGGCTTGCCGGGCCTGCACGAGCTGCAGCTCAGCGAGGACCTTCCGTCGATCATCGCCGAGGGCGGACCAATCGAGACCGTCACGTTGCTCTGCACTCGCACGTTCGACGCGCGGCTACGCGGGCTGGGGATCCCGGCGCGCTTCGACTACCGGTTGACAGGGACGCATTCCTGGCCCTACTGGCAGGACGATCTGCACGCGTCGTGGCCGATCGTTGCCGCGTCGCTAGGGCTGTAACCGCTCGCTAGCCGATGCGGACGATGCGATCGGTGGCCGGCGCGCCCAGTGGACCGTGCGACGCCAGGTAATCGGTGAGAGCCTCGATGTCCCGTCCGGCGTCGGTGCCGTCGAGACCGTGTGTGAATGCCGCGAACCCGTCACCGCCATCGGCGAGGAATTTGTTGACTGCAACCCGGTACGTGGCGGCCGGATCGATGGGGACACCACCGACGGACAGCCCGGCGATGCGCTGACCGAGCGGTGCCGCGTCGTGGATTTCGTAGCGCACGTTCGCTGATGGTGCGAGGATCTCGTGCCAGACATTTCCGCTATCGCGCAGCTGAAACTGTTGTTCGAGAGCATCTTTGATCTGTGCGCCGCTCATCGTCAGCACCCGCAGCGGGTTCCCGAACGGTTGAACCGCGTACGCATCGCCGTAGGTCACCTGGTCCTGCGTCCGCGACGAGATCTTGTTCAGGTCTGCCCGGATGCCACCGGCGTTCGTCAGTGCTAGCTGCGCACCTGCCGGCGCTGTCGCCGCGAGTTGTGCGTCGGCGACGAGATTCCCCAACGGCGACTCCCCGCTGGGCGAGGTGTCGCGGGTGATGTCGGTGGAGATGCTGCCGACGACTCGCTGCGCGACTGCGGCCGCCTTCGATTTCGCGCTTTCGACCAGTACCGCAGTCTCCAGGTCGGGTGAAATGTCGCGGGTGACAATCTGATTGAACGAACTCGTCCGGTCGCGCAACACGTCGCGAGTATTGCGGTCGATGTTGACATCGACGACGGAGAGGACCCGGCCGTTCGACGCGCCCTGCATGAAGACGCGGGGTTTGCCTTCGGGATCGTTGACGTTGCAGTTGTACTGACGGTTGCCGCCTGCGGTGAAGATGACGTCGACCTTCGGATTGGCCGATTCCGCGACGGTGCGCGCGGCGCTTGCGGGCTGGTTGCATGCGTCTGGGCCGTCGGGTGCGGAGCCCTCTGCCTCGTGCAGCAGCACGGCAATTGCCTTGACGCCGAAGAAGTCGAGCAGATCGGCGGTGCGGTTGATCGCGTCGAGTTCGTCGCCGAAGGCCAGCCCGGCAGCACGGTCGGGCGGCACGATCTTGCCGGTGTCCTTCGGCAATACCCCGATCACTCCGATCGGAACCTCGTCGACGAAGTTCACGTTGAACGGCAACGTCGCCGGGACACCGTTTGCGTAAGTGAGGTTCGCGGCAAGCATCGGGAACGCGGCGCCGGCGAACTTGGGTTGGAACTGGCAACCGTCGACCGGGTGGCAGCCGCCGTGCTGAAGTCGCTGCAGTTCCTGGAAACCGCCGTCGAGTTCGAGGTTGCCGATTCCCGATGCCGTGACGCCCATGGTGTTCAGCAGGT
The DNA here is from genome assembly GCA_038256175.1 of Mycobacteriales bacterium. Taxonomy (GTDB): domain Bacteria; phylum Actinomycetota; class Actinomycetes; order Mycobacteriales; family Mycobacteriaceae; genus Antrihabitans. Next base: position 20,282 of record JBBSKP010000052.1, on the reverse strand, counting down.
CGACGACGGGCTCGTCGTGGAACATCGACGATTCCAATGCTGCCGAACCCCAGTTGTCGCCGACGGAGTACAGCAACGAGTTAGACGCCTGGCTGCGTAGCTGGCTGACGTAGGCGGCGAGATATGCCGCGCCACCGGCTGGAACGGAACTGCCGTCGGCCTGGCCGATGACACCGGCCTTACCTTGCGGTGGTGTCAGATTCCCACGGAAGTCGTTGAATGCGAGCAGTCGAACATCGAGCACGTCGGGATCCGCAGCCGTTGCCGGCGAAGTGGCGAGCGACGTGCAGGCGAGCAGCGTTGTGACGAGGACTGCGACCCGTCCGAGCACGTGCACCCCCTAGGTCGATTGGTCGAAGTCTGCCAAGTTTCGCAGCGTCCGTATACGAGGACAGCGGTTACATTTACGTTTCGTATCTAGGCTCGGACTGTTGTGGCCGGTGCAAATTCCGCGACTAATGCTGGCGCCGTCGCGAATTCGAGGAATGCGTCGTTCTCGTGCGGATCCCCGATGGTGACGCGAACGCCATCGGTTCCGTACGGGCGTACCAGAACTCCGGATTCCGCGGACTTCTCGCCGAACCGTGCCGACTCGCCACCGAGTGGCAGCCACACGAAGTTTGACTCCGACCGCGGTACCGCGTACCCGGCGTCGACCAGCGCGGCGCGAACCCGCTCGCGCTCGGCGACCACGGCATCGGTTCGTTCGAGCAATTCGCCACGTGCTTGCAGTGCTGCGATTGCCGCCCGCTGAGCGACCATGTTGACGCTGAAGGGGATGTGCACCTTCGCCAGGCCAGCGATCACCGACGGATCGGCGACGGCGTACCCCACGCGGAGGCCGGCGAGCCCGTACGCCTTGGAGAACGTTCGCAGGACCACCAGGTTGGGCCGGGTCCGGCCGAGCTCCACGCCGTCCGGTCGGTCCTCGCCAGGAATGCGCAGGTACTCGAAGTACGCCTCGTCGAGTACCACGAGCACGGTGGTGGGAACGGCGTCGAGAAAGCGCTCCAGCTCACGCCGTCCCACGGCCGTCCCGGTTGGATTGTTCGGATTGCAGATGAAGATCAGGCGCGTGCGTTCGGTGACGGCCGCAGCGATGGCGTCGAGGTCGTGCACGTGGCCTTCGGTGAGCGGCACCGTGACCTCAGTGGCACCGACAACTTTGGTGACCACCGGATACGCCTCGAACGAGCGCCACGCGTAGAGCACCTCGTCGCCCGGCACACAGGTGATCTGCACCAGCTCCTGGCAGATGGCGACGCTGCCGCACCCTGCCCGTACCCGGTCGGGGCTGACGTCGACCGATGCGGCGATGGCCGCGATCAGCTCGACGGAACCGTTGTCGGGATAACGGTTGGCGGACTCGGCAGCCTCGGCGATCGCCTTCGCGACGCTGGGCAACGGGCCATGTGTCGTCTCGTTGCTCGCAAGCTTGATCGCACCGGGATAGTTGCGGCCGGGAACGTAAGCGGTGATGGCTTCGAGGTCCGGTCGAATACGCGCTGTCACCGGTCCAGTATGAAGGGGCGCGCGTCGGGGCTGTCGGGCAGGCAAGCGTCGACGTGCGATTTAACCCTGCTCACGAGCATTGTCACGCACGCGGCGACGCTGCGACCTAGGCTTGGTGCATGTCGGGAATATTCAAAGATGCGGCGCCCCTTCGCGCTACGGCAGGCAACTCGAGCGGCACGCAGAGCAGCGTTCCGGTGACGGCGATAGAACCCGAGGGCCATGCCCGCGGTGGGATCGTCCTCCTCCACGAGTCACGAGAATTCACCAATTCGGTGCTCGACCTCATGCGGGCGCTGTCTGCCGAAGGCTGGATTGCGGTGGCTCCGCACCTGTTCCATCACACCGAAAACGACAACGACACCGAGGTATTCGGTGACAGCCTCTTCGACGATTTCGATGCTGCCTTCGACTGGCTGACCGGCCGCGGAGTGTTCGCGGACTGCATCGGTGTCCTCGGCTTCGACGACGCAGGGACGGCCGCGCTGCTCGTTGCGACCAACAGGCCGATCGGTGCCGCAGTCAGTGTCGCCGCGCGAGGCATCGTCGATCCGATCACCACCGATGCTCCGGCACTGCTGGATGCCGCGCCGCTCCTGCAAGCGCCATGGCTCGGGTTGTACGGCGCCGATGATCCCGAGATCCCGGTCGAGCACGTAGAGCGGCTCAGAGACGCCGTGGCAAGGGCTGTGGTGGCCACCAACGTCGTGAGCTACGCCGGTTTGGCGCATCGCGCGGACAAGCAGGCGACGTCGTCGGACGGCGAGGAGTTCGCCGATGCCGAGGATGTCCTCATCGATGCGCAGACCCGGATCTTCGACTGGTTCGACAGCAATCTCCGTTAACGGGGAGGCGTTTTGCGTTCCATGTCGAAGCCTGTGTAACCTTTCCCTCCGGCGGTTCGAAAGGACCGGTGCCCTCGCGAGATGGCTCAGGAGGCGTGCCAGAGCGGCCGAATGGGACTCACTGCTAATGAGTTGTCCCCTTTACGGGGGACCGGAGGTTCAAATCCTCTCGCCTCCGCCACATCGACCTAGGTCGGTGTTTGTAGTACAAGATGTTGCAGTAAGTTGAACAACTAAAGAACGCATGCGCCCGTAGCTCAACGGATAGAGCACCTGACTACGGATCAGGAGGTTAGGGGTTCGAATCCCTTCGGGCGCACCACATCAGCATCGGCCCCGTCTTCGGACGGGGCCTTTCTGCTTTCGCTATGGACTCGACCTGCACTCAGCTCCCACTCGTGCTGGATTCGGGCGGGGTTTCCGCCGATCATGACCATCAATGGGTGCTCAGTTCACCCTCGGCGGCTATCCGATGCGCGAGCTTCTCGCCCTCGATGTCGGGATCGGGCACGTACTTGGCGAACCATGGCGGGTGGTACCAGAGCTTGCCCTTGACGATCGCCATGACAGCAGGCACCAAGGTGAGGCGAACGACGAACGCGTCGAGGAAGACGCCTGCAGCGAAGCTGAATCCGATCGCCTTGATCGTCGGATCGTCGGTCACCATGAAGGCCAGGAAGATCGAGAACATGATCAGCGCTGCTGCCGTCACCACACGGGCGGAGAGTCCCGTGCCGCGTTCGACGGCGCCGCGCGCGTCGCCCGTCTTGGTGTAGTCCTCCTTGATCCGGGATACGACGAATACCTCGTAGTCACTGGAGAGCCCGAAGATGATCGCCAGCATGATGATCGGCAAGAAGCTGACGGTCTCGCTCGGAGTGATGTTGAGCAGGTCCGCGCCCCAACCCCATTGAAATATCGCGACCTGAGCGCCGAAGGCAGCCGACACCGAAAGCAAGAATCCGATGATCGACTTGATCGGCACCAGGATTGTGCGGAACGCGAGGGTCAGCAGCAGGAAGGCCAGCCCGATCACGACGAACAAGAACACAGGAAGAGCCGACGCGAGCGTGTTCGACACATCGATGTTGGATGCCGTGCTGCCACCGACGAGCATGTGTCCGCCCGTGTTGTCGACGATGGTGGAACGGTCCGAACGAATTCGATCGACGAGATCGGCGGTCGCGGGATCGTTGGGACCGGTTGTGGGAACAACGCGGATGATGACGATGCCGTTGCCCGCCGCAGCGATTCCCGCGGCCGCGACACCGGTCTCTTTGGTCAGGGCCGCCACAATCGGGGCCGCAGCGTCGGGGCTGGCGATGTTGTCCACGACGACGAGTAGCGGACCGTTGAAGCCGACGCCGAATCCCTTGGTGGTGAGGTCATATGCGGTTCGTGCCGTGTTCCCGACCGGCATCGATGCGCCGCTCGGCAATCCCAGTTGCATCTTCGACGCAGGGAGGGCCAGCACGAGCAGGGTCAGCACACCGACGATGAGTACCGGAACGCGGAACCGGACCACGAACCGTGCCCAGGCGGCACCGGCTGTGCGTTCTGGTGTGTGCGCCGCCGTGAGAGCGATCTGCTCGTGGTGACCAGGCCGAAGCGGTGAGGCGAGGAACTTGGCGACCTTGGTCCCTGCGAAACCGAGCATCGCGGGCAGCAGTGTCAACGCGATCAGCAGCGCGACGAGAACCGCAGCCGCAGCGCTGAGGCCCATCACGCTCAAGAACGGGATGCCGACAACAGTCAATCCGCACAAAGCGACGATCACAGTGAGCGCCGCAAAGACGACCGAACTTCCGGCAGTACCAACGGCGAGGGCCACCGAATCCTCGACCTCCATGCCTTGCAGCAGATTGTTTCGATGCCGCGACAGGATGAAAAGCCCATAGTCGATTCCACACGACAAGCCGAGCATCAATGCGACCGTCGTCGACGCCGACGCAATATCGATCACCGAAGCGAGTGCGGTCACGCCCATCAGCGTGGTGACAACCCCGATGATGGCCGTCAGGATCGGTAGCCCGGCGGCGACAAACGCACCGAAGGTGATCAGCAGGATCACGAATGCCGTTATGAGACCGACGATTTCGGGAAGTTCGGAGAGAGGGACATTCCAGCCGGGGTACACCGTGCCGGAGTATGCGATATCGACGCCGACGTCCTCGGCGGGCACGACCGCATCCTGGATGGCGTCGAGCGCCGACTCGTCGACATCTACTGGGGATGCGGAGAATTGGACCGATCCAATCGCCACGGTCGCGTCCGGCGAGAGCGATCCGGGCGCCAGGGGATCGGATACCGATACGACGCCGGGGATGCCCTTCAACGTCGTGACCGCAGACTCGATGGCAGCTTTGTCGGCGTCGTCGATCAGCTTGGCGGCTCCCGTCGTGGCGAAGACGATCTGTGTTTGCCCGCCGTTGAGCGCAGGCATCTTCTGCGCCAACAGATCTGCGGTCTCCTGCGATTCGGTTCCGGGAATCGTGAAGTTGTCATTGGTCTTTCCGCCGCTGACCGTTGCCAGCACGATCATTCCGGTGGCCACCGCGAGCCACACCGCGAGGATCCAACGTCGGCGACGGAAGGTGAACCGCGCCAAGCCGTACAGGTAGGTCGACATCGCATCATCTCCGGTGGTCGGGGAGTGATCGGACGATTAGCCAGTTCCGATTCCGAGTGTGCCACCTCGACCTACCCGCGTGGCCGACTTCAGACGAGTGGGCGCCCTTCGCGTGTGCGTTTGCGTGGTTCTCAAACGAGAGCTTGCCCATGGAACCGATTGGGCCTGCGCAGCATCGAATAGTGTGAAGTCCTAAGTCGACGTGGGGGGAAGCTGTGCGTGTTCTGAGTGTCGCTGCCGCGACTGTAGGGTGCCTCGCGCTCGTGACGGGTTGCGATTCGACGACCGGTGATCCGAAACCGTCGTCGGCACCACCGACTGGCCACGAGGCGCTGTTCGACCCGTGCTCGATCCCGGCCGACGTATTGCGCTCAACCGGCGTCGACCCTGCGACCGCCGAGAAAGACATAGCCGGCGTAGCGCAGGAAGGGTGGAATCTCTGCACATGGGATGCACCAGTGTCCTACCTGACCGTCTTCGCGACCGACTACACCCTCGAGGATGTGAAGGCGAATCCGAACAACACCGATTTTCGCTCCGTTGTGGTCGCGCAGCGTCGAGCGGTGATGTACCACGAGGTCTCGGACAAGGGCCACGAGCGCTGCGATATCGCGCTCGACGTCGAACAAGGCGCCATCATCGTTCGCGCACTGTCGAAGTACGGGATACCACAGCCAGAGGACCTATGCGCTGTCGTCACACGCGATGCGATAACACTCGAACCGCTACTCCCGAGGTAGGACGAAGTCATGGGTATGGACGGGCAGATCGACACCTGGAGTCATCTCGCAACCGAAGCGGCGGCCGGTCGATTGAAACTCGACGCTGATATTGCGCGCGACCTCGACATGGCGTGCGACAAGCGGCTCGCCGATCTGCGGAAAATGTTGACGCGCGCAGTCAATCTGCAATCGATCTCCGGATTCGGTGACCTCCCGTCGGGGAACGCACTCGAACGCAAATTCAGGGCGAAGGCTGCTGGCGACGAGATGTCCCTCGATGCTGTGCTGAAACAACACATTCAGGTGGTGACGGACATGCAGACAGTGTTTCGAAGCACGCTCGCCGGCTACCAGGAGACGGACACCTCAACCGCTGACACGTTCGGCACGATCCAGCCTTAGCTGCTTCCGCAGTGATCAGCCAGGGGCGTGGGGTTCGGGTTGCTTCTTGTTCTCGTCCGCGGAGCGAGGTGGGGGAAGGGTGCGCGCTGCGCGAAGTGTCTACGTGTGGAGCGTCGGACCGTTGTCGACCACGTGTGACGTTTCACACGAGCGGTCGACCTTCTCGCATCCGCTTGCGGAGATCCCACAGGTAGAAGTTCATCGGAAACTTGCGCAGCGGAGCGGGTAGGTGCCTTGTGAGGACGCCCAACGTCCGATGAATGCCGACGAAAATCTGCTGATCGCGTGCCGACCATGTCAGTCGCATTTCGTCGCGAAACTGCTGCGGCAGATAGCCGGTGACGATGAAGCGTTGGATCGGTCCCAACCAGATCCGCAGCGGTAGCGGTAGGAATCCGAGCACGACGAGGTCGTAGAGGTACTCGCGAATAGTGGGATCGATCGAGACGTTGTCGAGTGACTTGGCCCAGTACTCGTCGTACGCCGCGCGGTCCGCCGGCCACATCTCTGGGCGGACTTGCAGCGTCGTCGCCAACCGTTCGCCTGCGCGGTAGATGACGTCGGCGGCCTCAGCGTCGAGTGGTCCGTTGAGCGCTTCGCAGGTGTCGACGAAGCCCTTGTACAGGCAGGCGCCCACCCAAAGCTGCAGCTCGGGGTCGAATGCATTGTATTTGACCGGACTGTCCGGCCTGGACTTGACCGTGCGATGCGAGCCGTTGATCGCGTCGCGGTAGCGGGTGCGCTCCTCGTCGGTGCCGAGCAGGGCGACGGCGAGATAGGAGATGGTCGTTCGGGCTCGCTTGATCGGGTGGAGCGTGACCTTGCCGCTGTCGACGTCGCTCTCGAGTACGCCGTAGCCGACGGGCGCCCAGCTGAGCTGCATGATGACGTTCGCTGTGCCGCCGAGGAATGCGGTTATCCCAACGATGTAGTCGTCGATGTCCACTGTGGGACTCGGCGGGCCGGACTGATGCTCGACGGCAGCGTTCGTTATCGACACAGGTGACTTCTTTCGGGTACTCCGCATCCACTCTGATGCAGTTACATACTAAATCTCTCAGTGTGTCTCCGGTCTGTCAACCGTCCCGGTCTACGAACCGGCTGTGAACCCCATGATGTCCAGGTAGAGCGGACTTTCGTTGGTCCGCGGCCCGGCAGTGACGTTCGGGCCGTACTCCGCCTTCGCTCCCGTCACGATCTGATCGAAATTGTCATCGGTTGCTACGCGCGATTCCAGGTCGAAGGAGTCGATCTCGAACGGAAGACCGTTCGACGCAAGCGGATGCGGCCCGTCCATGATGTGGAAGTGCAGGTGTGGCGCGTCGGTGTTGCCGGTGTTGCCCAGCAGGCCGAGGACGTCGCCCGCCTTCAGTTCGTCGCCGACCTTCAACTTCGCATTGCTGCCGGTCTGTAGGTGGGCGTACAACGCGTAGTGCCCGTTCCCGATGTCCTGCACGATGTGGTTGCCCGCGTACTCATCGAGTTCGAGCCCAACAGGTGTCGTGCCCGTGACCTGTTCGGGTAGATCGCTGGCCACAGCGATCACCTTGCCGTCTGCTACCGCGTGCACGTTCGCACCGTAATAGGCGTAGCTCTCCACCTTCGCAACATCGCCCGTATACAAGCGCCCGTCGGCATCGAGCTGCACGAAATCGATGGCAAAGCGTTCCGGCGCCCACAGGCGGCCGTTGAGCGGGCTGATCCCCGACCGGTGCGGCGTGACCTCACAACAGCTGTTCCCGTCGAGCCAGTGCGGCCCGTCGAGCGGTGCTTTGATCACCACCGGCGTCGATTTCTGCACGGGAGTTGTCGCGACCGCTTCGGATTGGTGCTTGGGCAGCAGTGGTGGTTTCGCTTCCGCCAACTCGATGCCGATGGTGTTCTCGATCTCGTGGGGGACGGTCGCGCCTTTCTCCACTGTCGCGTCGATCAGCACGATGGCGGATTGGCCGGGGCCGATTACCGAGCCCGGTCCGGTTGCGCCGAGGACGCGCATCCACGTGGTGAGGTCGTCGGCGTTCAGCTCCTGCAGCACCGTGTCGCCCGCGTGCGATCGCACGGATTGGACAGTTGCCGACTGCGCGAGGGTGTTGGTGAGAACGATCTCGTACGCCATGTGGATGCGACCGTCGGTGGCGGGCACCGGGATTGGCGACACGAGCACCGATGCGATGACCGGAGTGATCACAGCCGCCTGCCCGGTAGTGGCTGACAGGGGAGACTCGGTATCCGACGTCGACGACGAGCAGGAGGCCACCGTCAGACAGGCGACGCCTGCGAATGTGAGGACGGTCCAGGTGGTGCGACGTTTCACGCAAATCGGGCGTGTCATCGATCGATGCTAACGCCGCACCACGATCGGGCGGTTGACTATTCGAAATGGCTGGCGAGCAGCGCATCCAGCTGCTCGGGTGCCTCTTCCGGAATCCAATGGCCCACACCGTGCAAGGTCTCGAACCGGTATGGCGCATCGACGAAACGAGGCGACAGTTCGGCGCCACGTGGGCCGATCGCGTGGTCGGCATCGCTCCAGATGTGCATGGTCGGCACGCGGATCTTGCGCAGCGCTGCCAAGGATGCCGTGAAAGGCATGCCGCGGTACCAATTTAATCCGCCGCGAGCCCGACTGCGGTCCTGCATGGCTGCGGCGTCGCGCGTGGCGGCCACTTTGTTGAGGCCGCTGTCTGCGAGTCCCTTGGCCAGCAATTCCGGACGCGAGATCACGCGCTCGGGGATGAAGGGCACCTGGAATGCGAACATATACCAGGACCTCAGCGCCTGATTCGAGGTGAGCATCGCTAGTACGAACGCCACCGGGTGCGGCACCGACACCGTGGTGAGCGTGCGAAGCAGTAGTGGACGAGCTCCCGCTAGGCTCCACGCCGCTGCTGCGCCCCAATCGTGTCCGACCAAGTGCACCGGACCGACATTGGCTTGTTCGATAAGCGCCGCAACGTCTTTGCTCACCACGCTCAGTCGATAGTCGCGGCGACGGGTCGGCCGCGCCTGTGGCGAGCAACCGCGCTGATCCGGCGTCAGAGTGCGGAAGCCACGCGCATTGAGCAGCGTGGCAACGGCATCCCATGAACGCGAGTCCTGCGGCCAACCGTGGAGCAGCACCACCGGTATACCGTCGATCGGGCCGGAGTCGCGGACGTCGAAAACGAATCCGTCGTTGGTGAACGTCGTGATGCGCTCTGTTGAATTACTCTGCGTCCGAGTCATTTTCACACCATCGCCTTCAGAGATACTGCGCTGCCCACCGCCGGCGCCTTCGTGCCTGCGGGCAGGAACTGGCCGGTCTTCTCGGTTCCGTATCCGGGTGTGAACTCGCCTTCGCGGTAGACCAGCCGGCCGTTGATTACGGTGGCGACGGCCGCACGATCGCTGCGGTTCACCATTCGACGCAGGCCGCCGTATTCCGGGACGGCCTCCTCGAACAGCCCATCCACGCCCGCGTCCAACCCTTGCGGATCGACGACGACAAGGTCGGCGCGGTCGCCCTTACGGAGGTGCCCGGCATCGAGGCCGTACCAGTCGGCGAGTTCGCCGGTCAGGCGGTGGATCGCTCGCTCGATGGTGAGGAACGGCTTGCGGTCCGACTGGGCGTCGTTGACCTTCTTCAGCAAGCGGATCGGGTAGTTGTAGAACGCCATGTTCCGCAGGTGTGCGCCGGCGTCGCCGAAGCCCATCTGGACACCCGAGCTTGCCGCCAATTTCTTGGCGAACTTGGGCCGGTGGTTGGCGATAGTTGTCCGCCAACGCAACGAAGTCCCATATGCCACAACGAGATCGAGGTATGCGTCGACCGGGTGGATGCGTCGCAGATCGCCGACCTGGCCGAACGATTTGCCGATCAGCGTCTCGTCGGGGCATGCAACGATCTCGGCGTCATAGAAATCGCGGTGCCAGATACGGGGGCTGAACTTGTCGTCGTACGCCTTGCGGAACCAGCGTCGGTACGACTCGTCTTGCAGCAGCTCGTTGCGCTCGACCTGATCCTTCAGGTGCAGTGCGGCGGCACCCGCGCCGAACTCCTCGAACACCACAAGGTCGATGCCGTCGGCGTACACCGTGAACGGCACAGGCAGGTGTTGCCACTTGAAGTCCGTCTTCGCGAAACGATTGAGCAGCGGCGCGGCGGCCAGCATGAAGTACACGATCACCGGGTACGCCTTCGAATCCGCGGCCGAGAGCAGCGACGTCTTCAGCGGCTTGCGACGTCCGATCGCGGAACTCTCGGCGAAGAAGGCGCCGATGTTCGGGCGCATGTTGATCGTGGGCGCGCTCTGCAGGATCTTGCCGCGGTCGCGCAGAATCCGGTTCAGGAAACGGAATTCACGCCATCGGGCATACGTCGAAGGCAGGGACTTCGATCGGAACTCGTCGCCGTCGATCTTGTCCAACGCGTTGGTCATCGACGACAACCCGAGGAAACCGGCGTCGATCGCGTCGGTGAGCATTGTGCCCATCCGGTCGAGTTCGGCTTTGGTGGGCTTGTAGGTCTTGTCGGTGCCACGCCCGAGGCCGATCACGTTGGTGCGAATGTCGGAGTGACCGATGAACGCCGCGACGTTCGGCCCGAGCGGAAGGGCGTTGAGGGCGGCGACGTACTCGGCGGGGGTGTGCCAGGTCTTGTGCTCGTCGAGGATCCGGTTGACCGCGTCGTGCGGGACGGCCTCGACGCGGCTGAAGAGGTCCGCGCATTCTGCCGGCGTCGAGTAGACCATCGACAGTGAGCAGTTGCCGACCAGCACGGTGGTGACACCGTGCCGAACCGATTCCGGCAGGCCGGGGCTGACCAGGGCCTCCGCGTCGTAGTGCGTGTGCACATCGACGAAGCCCGGTGCGACCCACTTGCCCGCCGCCTCGATCACCTCGGTGTCGGGGCCGATCGGCAGCGGGTCGGCGGTGACTTCCGCGACGATTCCATCGCGAATGCCCAGGTTGCGGCGCTGTCCGGGTGCGCCGGTGCCGTCGAACCACAATCCGTCGCGAACAACCACATCGAACTGGCGCACTGTCGGACTCCTTTGTCAGTTTGGTGTTACCCGACGTTACGGACTCCGTTGAGTAAAAGTCAATGGACTTGTTGAGTTTTACTCAATAGGATCCGCATATGTCCGCGCCGCTCTCCTCCGACGATCGCCGCGCGCAGATTCTTCGAGTCGCAGTCCGGTTGCTGGAGTCCGAATCTTTCGATTCGCTGTCCATGGATCGGGTGGCAGCGGAGGCAGGAGTCTCCGCGCCGCTGCTCTTCCACTACTTCAAGAACAAGGCCGGTTTCAAGAAAGCCGTACTTGAGGCGTCTGCAGAGGAATTCCAACGACGTGTCGAGCCCGATCTGGAACTCCCACTATTCATGCAGCTGCGTGCAGGCATCGAGGCTTTCGTCGACATGGTGACCGAGCATCCGACGCTGTACCTCGCCGTCGTTCAGCTGGCAGGCAGCGGCGACCAGGACATGCGGGCCATCTATCGCGGCCAACGCCGGGCGATCACGAAGCGCGTCGTAGCGTCGCTGGATGCAATCGGTGCGCCTGTGACCCCAGCCTTGGAGGCTGCGGTCCAAGGGTGGCAGGCGTTCAACGAAGAAGTTGTGCTGTCGTGGCTGGACGATCAGGCGATGGAACGTGCCGAGATGATCGACCTGTGTGAGCGGGCGTTCTATCACTTACTTCCCGCAGCCGGGATCGACGCCGAGTTAAGGACTACGCGCTCTTCTTGATCCCCTGGTACATCTTCTCGAGTTTCTTCCGCAGCGTCTCGTCGGAATGCCGCACGGCGATCGCCACGAACGGTTCGATGATCTTGCCCAGCGCCCGCCCCGCCATCCCGCCCGGCAGTTCGTAGTCGATGTCGGCGATCACGCGAGTCGACTCGGAACTCGGCGCCTCGACGGCCCACTTCGATCGGAACACGAAGCCCGAAACATGTTCGGTCTCAACAGCTGTCGGCGGTTCCGATCGGGAGATCTTGATGACCGAATGCAAGGTTTTCGGGCCGAGTTTCATCGAACCGTCGCAGACGGCTCCGAGGCCTTGCTTGATGTCGCTGATGGTCTCGAGCTTGGTGATTCCGAAGAGCCACTCGGGCACATTCGTGAAGTCACCCATGTAATCGAATACGAATTGCTGCGGAGCGGCGATGACACTCTCGTTGTGAACATGAACCATCGGTGCCTCTTCCGGTCGGTTTCCGTGCGGAGCATAAGCTACCCGCGGTCGGTTTCGACCCGATTGCGCACCGCTGTCCTTGTCCGCGCTCAGGTCCCCGTTCGTGATTCCGCGCGTGTCTTGTAGACCGCGAATCCGAGCACAACCAACCACAACGACATCGCGCCGACCTGCATACGCTGAGCGATCCCGAGCGCATAGTCACCGGGAAGATTGTCAGCGATGAGCATCCACGCGGTAGTCACCGATGCGAGTCCCAGCAGTGCCGGCCGACGACGCGTAGCACCGGCAGCATCCGGTACCGATACGCCGCAAAGCTGAACGCAATCATCGCGACAAAAATCGCGTTGACCGCGATAGTGCTTGTGAGGGCGTGGATGTGGTGCAACTGCGGAAATAGCCCGCTCGGTTCGGAACCGCAGGACTGCACCGGTGTCGGGATGCACTCGATCGGTAGCCGCGCGTCGGCGATGGTCGCCGCGCCGAAAACCACGAGCGCGAACCACCCGACGTTGGTGAGCCGCCGGCGTGGCAGGCGAACTAACGCAAAGAGCGAAGAGACGACCAACAGGCAACCTGTCACCGTGTCGGCGGTCGAAAAGACTTCTCGGTATGGCTGGCCGATCGCGTCGAGCTCGCTGAGGAACGAATTGGTCGGATCCAGGCCGGTATCGAGCACGAACTCGAGTACCCATGAGGAATACGCGATTCCGGCAACCGCAATTGCCACGGCGAGAACCGTGCGCGCAGTCGTGCTCATCTGGACCTCGACTGCGCTGTCATCATGGTCCAGCGTAATGGGCACAGCGGAGTTGCCTGGTCAGCGAGGGTCGGCGAGTGCTGCCTGCACCTTGTCCGCGGCAGTCACCGGCGACTCGTGTTCCCAGACCCGAACCACCATCCAACCCGCGGCGCTCAACCGTGTGTCGGTGTCGCGGTCACGGACGACGTTGCCCGCGAGCTTGTCGGCCCACCACTGCGCGTTGTTCTTCGGATCGGTCGCGTGTTCGGGACAGCGGTGCCAGAAGCAGCCGTCGACGTAGACGGCAACCCGTCGCCTTGGGAAAACGAGATCGGCGCGGCGTCGTAGCCCGCGAATCGGTGCGCAGTCGACGTAGAAGCGCGCACCGCGGCGGTGCAACTCGCGGCGCAATGCTATCTCGGGCGCTGTATCCCGGCGACGTTGCTTGCCAAGCCGGGCGCTCGTCACGGGGTCGGTCGACGGCACACCTCAACCGTAGGCCTGCTAGTCGTCGCTCTCTGGTTCGGACCATGTGGGTGCGAAGCGGTTGCGTCGCTCCACTTCCGCGTGAACGGAGGCGATGAATTCGTCGAACGACAGGGTGGCCGATTCAGGTGGTCGCCCGTTGCGTGGTGGGGCCTCGTCGACATCGAAGAAGCGGACGGCACCATCCGGATCGTAGAGACCGATGAAAACCTTCTCGAAGAGGTCGTATCGAGTGTCTTCGGCCCCGAGGTCCACCCAGAGCTTCTCGGTACCACCGAGCACCGGTCGCTTGCCACGCCCGGACCGCTTCGACAGCGTCGTGACGTGATGAGCAAAGGACGACTTGCTGACGTCGCTCGGCTTGGACGGATCGCCGTCCTCGCACGTTGCGTACGGCTCGAAAATCACGGCGACGAGCACGCTGTAGGGCTGCCGTTGGTGCAGCACCATCGCTTCGCCCCGCAGCTCGTGGTCGTTGCGCACGATGTTTTTGGTCCAGCGGCCGAGTTTGCCACTGGTGGGTGAGTAGTCCTGGAAGCTGTACGTCTTGATCGAGACGCACATGATCAAGCCCAGGGTCGGGTCAACAGCCTTGACGTCCAAGCGCTTTCGACCCTTTGCGACATCGACGGTCGCTTCCTGACCCGCGCCGCTCGCAGTGGGAGTGATGTCGGGATACAGCGGCCGCAACGCGTCGGCGACGGTCTGTGCCAGGTGATTGGACAACCGTTGCGCGTAGTTCTTCTTGTCGCCGCGCTCTGCGTCGGGCAGCGGCTTCGGCCCAGTTAACTGCAACGCGCGGGTAAGCGGTCGCGGTGCGGGGACCGGGAACAACTCGTCGATCACGCCGCCGCCTGCGGGTGTCCGCCCATCCGGTCGAGATGGTTCTCAACGTCGTTGATGAATCCGGGCGGAAAGCGCAGATTGCCCATCCGGGTCCGGCGGAGAAAGCCCGCGGTCGCGCGAGCCGACAGTAACCGCGGATCCTCGAGGAATCCCGACAGGTCCTCATACGGTTCGTGCACCGGCCATGTCGACATCGGCACCGCGTACGACACCCGGTCCTTGCCCCACGCCGCCGCCGGCCAACGTTGGCCGGGGATGAGCAGGGTCTCGTCGGTACCGACGTACGGCTGCGGATTCGCCAGGCGCTGCCCGGCCCACGACGCCATCCGCACGCTGACCGCGTTTCCGACGAGCTTCCAGCGATGACCCGGGCGGACGCCGAGCGCATCGGTAGCGGGCGCGGTCCAGTCAGGGTCGAAGCCTTGCAGCCGTTCTGCGTCCACAATTCCGGGTGTGACCATCTCGCCGGACGGCAGCCGGACGGCCGGCGGGCTCGCAATCCCGATCGACGAACCGCCTTTGAGCGTCGGCACGGCATTGACGGCCCAGCCGAGGCCCCGAACACCTTCGGTCCAGTAGAAGCCACACGGATGCACGTCCGCGTCGCCCACGGTTGCCTGTCCAGCGTCCTCGGCGAACAGCACCTCGCGTGGATCCTCGGTGCGTGATGCCAGCATCAGCACGCGCTGCCTGCGTTGGGGCAGCCCGAAAGCTCGAGCATCGACAACGCGATACGCCCAGGTGTAGCCGAGGTCTTCGAGTGCGTCGGTGATGTGCCGCATCGCCGCGCCTCGACCGAGTTGCAGCATGAACGGCACGTTCTCGATCAGCAGCCACCGCGGCCCGCGCTGGCGTTTGACCAGCCGGAACACCTCGTCGACCAAACCTGAACGGGCACCGGTAATTCCAGCGGTTCTGCCCGCTTGCGAGAGATCCTGGCACGGGAACCCAGCCGCAACGAGCTCGATGCCCGCGGGCAGGGCGCGCAGTTTCGTCACATCGGAGTGCACCGGTGCGTCGCCGAATCGCGCGCGAAGGACCGCCTGCGCACCGGCGTCTATCTCGCACAGCAACTCGGTGCGCCAGCCGTGCTCGCCGAGGCCAAGCTCGAGCCCGCCGATCCCGGCGAACAGCCCGACCATGCTTCCGCCTGACGTCACAGCAACCTTCCTGAGCAATTGATTCGGTTGAACGTTACTCGAGACTGCCGACAGGTTCGGTGACCGACGCATCCGATTTGGGCTTGACCTCAACTTCACTTCAGGTTCCAGACTGGGTGCGAAGGAATGCCACAGCCGAAAAATCGGTTGGAGATGTCGGTAGCGGGTGGGAGCATCCGATGCAAGAACTTAGGGGGTTCGGTGTCCGTATCGGCGGAAGTTGAAACGCCGGATCGGGATCTGCTCGTATTGGACGATCAGACGCGGTCCGGGGTTGAGCCGAACCCGGAATCGCCCGCACGCCGCAATTCGTTGTTGCGATTCTGGCCCCACATCCGGCCGTTCCGCTGGTTGCTCTTGGGCTCGATCGTGCTGTCGTTCCTCGCGATGCTCACCGGAATTGTCATCCCACTGGTAACCCAATGGATCATCGATGGCCCGATAGCGGATCGTCACTTCGCCGGTCTTTGGTGGCCGGTCCTGCTCGTGCTTGTACTGGGTTTTGTCGACGCCGCCGGGGTGTGGGGTCGGCGCTGGCTGGTTGCGCGCCCGTCGAGTCAGTTCGAGATCGACATGCGCGCGAAGCTGTTTCGCAAACTGCAGACACTGTCGATCGGTATGCACGATGGCTGGGACTCCGGCCAGTTGCTGTCCCGTGCGATTTCGGACATGTCCACGATGCGGCGGTTCGTCGCGTTCATCGCGCCGTTCCTTGTGATCAACACTGCGACCGTCGTGGTGGGCTTCGCTGCCTTGTTCGCGCTCGACTGGAAGTTCGGCGCCATCCAGCTCGCCATCGCAATCCCGTTGCTGTACATCTGTATTCGCTTCGAGCGGCTGTACCGGATCGCGGCTCGGCGCGCGCAGGATCAGACAGGTGACGTCGCAACGACGGTCGAGGAATCGGTGCAAGGCATCCGTGTTCTCAAAGCGTTCGGCCGCAGCGCGCATCTCGGCGCGAAGTTCACCGGGCGATCCTTCGAGCTGAAGAAGACCGAGCTGGTCAAGGTGCGGTACGCCGCCGCGCTCTGGTCGGCGATGGTGAGTTTGCCGCCGATCTCGATCGGGCTGATGCTCGCCGTCGGTGCGCACGCAATCGTCGACGGGTCGATGACGCTCGGCACTCTGGTCGCCGCGATCACTCTCGCGACCTTCGTGCAATGGCCGATCGAGTCCTTCGGGTTTCTTCTTGCGGAGCTGAACAATGCCCGGACGGCCGCGGATCGATACTGGGAAATCATCGATGCGCCAATCGATATCGACGAACTGACCGAACCGGTAGTCCTGCCCGCCCGGCTGCGTGGGGAACTGCAGTTTCACCACGTCGGCTTCCGCTTTCCCGATTCCGAACGCGCGCAACTGGCCGACGTCACCTTGACGGTGTCGCCGGGTGAAAGCGTCGCAATCGTGGGAGCAACTGGTAGCGGCAAGACGGCGTTGCTGAACCTGGTACCGCGACTGTTCGATGTGTCCGCCGGCCAGATCACCATCGACGGCATCGATGTCCGATCCATGCGACTTGCCGATCTACGGTCGATCGTCTCGGTTGCGTTCGAAGAGCCGGTGCTCTTTTCGGCGAGCGTTCGGGAGAACGTTGCGCTCGGCAAGCCGGACGCGACCGAAGACGAAGTTCGCGCAGCGCTCGACGTGGCGCACGCATCCGAGTTCGTCGACGCGCTGCCATGGGGATTGGACACCCGGATCGGCGAGCAGGGACTCAGCCTCTCGGGCGGGCAGCGGCAGCGGTTGGCGCTTGCCCGCGCGGTGCTGGCCCGGCCACGGATCCTGGTGCTCGACGATCCGCTATCGGCATTGGACGTCGACACCGAGGAGCGAGTGCAAGAAGCGCTGCGCCGGGTGCTCGACCACTCGACGACTTTGCTTGTCGCGCATCGTCCTTCGACTGCCGCGTTGGCCGATCGAGTCGCCGTCCTCGAGGACGGTCGAATCATCGCGCAAGGCACGCACGAGCGTTTGCTCGACACATCACCGCGTTACCGGCACCTGATGGGAGGTGTGAACCATGACTGAAGCAACCACTACCGACGCGACGACCGATCAAACCCAGGCGGAGGTCGAGGAAAGTTGGCGCGGTGTTGCCAACGAGGACAAGGAGATCACCGCCACCGGGAACGTGATCCTGGCCGGCAGGTCGCGGCGGCTACTCGCATCTCTGGTGCAGCCGTATCGCCGCTCGGCGGCAGCAGCGCTCGCCATCATCGTGATCGACAACCTCGCGATGGTGGCCGGGCCGCTGTTCATTGCCTATGCGCTCGATGTGGGTGTGCGCTCGGCACGGGACGGCAACTGGACTCCGCTGTACGGCGCTGTCATCGGATTCATCGGCATGGCCGTACTCGGTGCGATCACCACGTATGTGTTTCTGCGGGTGACGGGACGGCTTAGCCAGAGCATCCTTTTCGATCTGCGGCTGCGGGTGTTCAAGCACGTCCAGCGGTTGAGCCTCGGTTTCCACGAGCGCTACACGTCCGGGCGAATCATTTCCCGCCTCACCAGCGACCTGGAATCGCTAGAGGGTCTGCTCGAGAGTGCGCTCAACGACGCGATCAGTGCTGTCCTGTCGGTCGTCACGATCGCCATCATCTTGGTGTACCTCGATGTGCCGCTAGCGCTTGTGGTGCTCGCCGGCTTCATCCCGCTTGCGTTCATCACGCGCGCTGCGCAGCGCCGACAGCGTTCGGGATATCGACGCACACGCGGGACCATCGCGAAGGTCGTCGTCCATTTCGTCGAATCGATGGGCGGCATGCGTGCGGTACAGGCCTTCCGCCGCGAAAGTCGAAACGAATCGATTCTCGCAGCGGAGGATTCGCAGTACCGTGCCGCGAATACCGATGCGCTGCAAGGTATGGCGTCCTACACCGGTCTGACCAGGTTGATCGGTAACTGCACCACCGCTGTCATTCTGATCGTCGGCGGGTGGCGCGTCATCGACGGGAACATCGAGATCGGTGTGCTCGCCGCCTACTTGCTGTATCTGCGGCGTTTCTACGGACCGCTCGATGAGCTTGCGCAAGTGTTCAATTCGTACCAGTCGGCCGCTGCTGCGCTCGAGAAGATTTCCGGTGTCCTCGAGGAGGAGCCGTCGGTTGTCGAGCCGCAGAAGCCGCGGCCGCTCGGCCGTGCGAACGGTGCCATGCGGATCGCCGACGGGTGGTTCTCGTACTCGAACGACGAACGCCGACAAGTGTTGCCGACGTTCTCGTTGGACATACCAGCCGGCCAGGTCATTGCGTTGGTCGGTGCGACCGGCGCAGGCAAGTCGACGTTAGCCAAGCTGCTTGCGCGGTTCTACGACCCGTCCGGCGGCACCGTGACGCTCGACGGGATCGATCTACGTGAGCTGGCCGATACGGACCTGCGTCGCAACGTCGTGATGGTCACGCAGGAGTCGGTTCTCTTCTCGGGCTCGGTCGCCGAGAACATCCGGCTCGGCAAACCGGACGCCACGGACGAGGAGGTGTTCGCCGCTGCACGTGCGGTCGGGCTCTACGACGTGGTCGCCGGGTTGCCGGACGGGTTCGATACCGACGTTCGGCGTCGCGGTGGCCGGCTGTCGGCAGGACAGCGTCAGCTGGTTGCCTTCGCCAGGGTGTTCCTGGCGTCGCCGTCGGTGATAGTGCTCGATGAGGCAACGTCGAGCCTGGACATCCCGGGGGAGCGGCTGGTGCAGTACGCACTGGAGACGATCCTGCGGGGACGGACCGCGTTGATCATCGCGCATCGTTTGTCGACCGTCGCGATCGCTGATCGGGTGCTTGTGATGGACGGCGGGCGGATTGTGGAGGACGGGAGTCCGGCCGAGTTGATCGCCGGTTCGGGTCGATTCGCCCGGCTGCATTCGGCCTGGCGGGAGTCGCTCGTCTAGTTTTCGCGCGTCGTGCGCGGCGTGTCGGTATTGATCTTTGCGTACCGCTGGTGCTGCGCGGGGCCGCGTCGCTTACCGTAGACAGGTGACCAACCCAGCCCCCGGGCCCGACCCGCTAGCGGCCGATTCCGCTCCGACCTGGCCCGCGGTTCTGACTTGGCGTGCGCACAATGCTCCGCGCATGGAGTCCGTTCGTGTGCAGCTCAGCGGGAATCGCATCAAGGCCGCCGGCCGCATCATCGGGGGTCAGTGCTCGGAGCACCCGGCGTTCAGTGCCTCCTACGACCTCGTGACCGACGAGGCCGGCATCACCCGCCGGCTGTCGTTGCGGACCAGCACTGCCGGCGGTGAACGTCAGACGTCCATCAGTAGGGACGAAGAGGGCTACTGGATGGTCGAGAACGGCACCACACACCTGCGGTCGACTTTCGCAGGTGCGCTGGATGTCGACGTGATCCTCAGCCCGTTCTTCAACACGCTCCCGATTCGGCGGTTCGCACTGCACCACGAGTCGGAAGATGTGCAGGTCCCGGTCGTGTACGTCAACCTTCCGGACCTCAGCGTTGCCGAAGCGAGCCTGACCTACAGCAGCGGTGGCGACGGGATTCATGTGCTCTCGCCGGTGTCGAGCTCGTCGATCAAGGTCGACCAAGAGGGCTTCGTTCTGGAATACCCGGGTCTCGCCGAGCGCATTTAGCGCTACGCGCCCGTGCGCGTTTTACCCCGCTCCTACCGGGTGTGTTTGTTCAGGACATCGCGTGCAATTGATGTCTCAGGACATCGTGGACACTGACCGGTTCGTTCTTGTGATGATCAGGGATGGCCAGAACAGAGTTTTCGATGGATCCACAGTTTGTCGCAGCTGTTGCCTTC
>JBBSKP010000051.1:0-25422 GCA_038256175.1 Mycobacteriales bacterium | reverse complement strand
TGCAGCGCCCCTCGACAGGCTCCCAGGGTTCAAACTCACGACCGGCCTCGACCGGACCAAAGTCCTTCGACCTCGCAAGACGACCACACCCCATTTTCACCCCGGCAGGGGCGCACGCAAGGGCATCATCAACTCACGAGTGGCGTAGCCGCCCCATGGGAGCAAGAGTTGGCTGACGGCCAGGAGGTGCGTCCGGCGCAACCCTAGGGTGCCTATTCGCCACGGTCGTGAACAGCGAGGCTTAGAAAGGCCGAAGAATCATCTAACTCGGGAGCGCATTGCGATGCTGCAAGTCCTACTCCTAGGCGAGCAGGCAATCATCGACGACTCGACAGGTACGGTCGCGACCCGGTCGCCGCGGACCGTTACGCTCATCGCATTTCTGGTAGCCCATGCTGGCATACCGCAATCCCGGCAGCGAATCGCCGAATTGTTCTGGCCGGACTCGACCGACGCTCAGGCGCTGACGAATCTGCGACGTGAACTGCACCATCTTCGGCAGGTCCTCGGCAGCGAGGAAGCTCTCGTAGTGACGGCCAAAGACCTGTGCTGGAGTGGTGACGAGGCCATTCGAGTCGACGTCCGCACATTCGACATCGAGCACGGAGCAGCTCTCTCGGCGGCCGCACGAGGCGACAACGACAACGTTCTTGCACACGGTGCGGCTGCGCTGGCCGCGTACAGGGGGCAGTTTCTACCGGGCATGTACGACGATTGGATACTCGATGCCAGGTCCGAGCTAGAACAGCGATGTCTCGAGGTCTGCGATCTGGTAGGCGAGACTCGAGTGCGACGAGGCGACCTGGCAGGCGGACTCGACGTTGCTCGACGACGGATTACGTTGCGGCCCTACGAAGAAGCAGGCTATCGCACTTTGATGGCGTTGCATGTCGATCTGGGTGACCGCGCCAGCGCAATAAGTACCTACCACCACTGCGCGTCCATCCTCGAGCGTGAGCTCGATGTGAGGCCCGACGACGAAACGCGGAAGTTGTTTGCGCGTCTTCTCACGCTCTCCCCCGCGGCGGATGCGCCGTTGCCGGCAATCGCGTCGACCGCGCCGCGGTCCGGTGTGGCGGCGTCGCATCTGGTCGGCCGATCCCGGGAAGTGGATGTGCTCCCAGGAGTGTGGCGCGCGGCCGCCGCTGGGCAGCCGCGTCTGGCGGTGGTGCGCGGCAGCGCCGGTGTCGGAAAGTCGCGGCTCATCGCGGAAATCGCCGACATGGCTCGAGCGCAAGGCGCGGTTGTAGCGCACAGCCAATGTTTCGGTGCTGCAGGGCGATTGGCGTTGGCGCCGGTCGCGGACTGGTTGCGTAATCCGGCAGTCCAATCGGCGGCCGCTGCGCTCGACCCCGTGTGGCAACTCGAAGTCGACAGGCTGGTGCCCTCGGGCAAGGGGCGCGCCGAACCTACCGCCGACGTGCGGGCGATGGTCGACGCATGGCAGCGGCACCGATTCTTCGAGGGACTCGCACGGGCGCTGATCTGCGCGGGCCGGCCAATGCTGTTGGTTCTGGACAACATTCACTGGTGTGACAACGAAACCCTGACCTTTCTGACGTTCCTCCTCGGACTCGACCCCGACGCACCGATACTTGTCGCGGCCACTGTGCGCAACGAGAGTTTCGACGGCGGGACCGAATTGGCGGATTGGACTGTCCGCATGCGGGCCACCGGGCTCCTCACCGATGTGACTGTGGGCCCATTGGAGAGCGACGACACCGCACGACTCGCGGAGGCGATCTCCGGGTGTCCTTTCGACGGCACCGACCGAGATCTGTTGCAGGCGACCACCGGTGGGTTTCCCCTTTACGTCGTCGAGGCGGCTCGCACGATCGCCGACGTAGGCGATACATCTGTCGGGCACCGCGATCTCACTGCCGTGCTGTGCGATCGGCTCGAACACGGGACGGCAGCTGCTCGCGAGGTCGCGTTTCTAGCAGCGGCTGTAGGGCGAAACTTCACCCTCGACCTGCTCACCGAAGCAAGTGATCTCGACGCCGACACAGTGGTGCAAGCCGTGGACGAGCCCTGGCGACGCCGGATCATCCACGAGCTACGCGATGGCTACGACTTCTCGCACGACCTGTTGCGCGAGGCGGCATACGAGCAGATCAGCCCCCCGAAACGCTGGTTGTTGCACAGACGAATCGCGCAGAGCCTCGAGCTGGCGCACGCCAACGATACGGACATGGTCTCCGCCCAGCTTGCCGAGCAGTACGCCCGCGGTGGGCGGCCTGACCGTGCGGTCGCCTATCACGAGCGCGCGGCCGAAATCGCGTCTGGGACGTTTGCTCATTCGGAAGCGATTCGCCTACACAGAGAAGCGTTGTCGATCGTGGTGAGACAGCCGGATGGCAACGACACGCGCAGCCACGAACTCGCGATCGTCGAAGCGATGGCCGCTCCGCTCAACGCCAACTACGGCTTCGCCTCCCCCGAACTCCAGCACGTTCTCGAGCGCGCCATCGACCTAGCCGAAACTCTCGGTCGCAAGGACTCGATCATTACTGGACTGGTTGGCCTGTGGGCAACGCTGTTCGTCCAAGGTAAGACCGCTGCAGCGCACAGCGCGGTGACCCGTGCGCTGACGATGGTCGATCCGGAGTCCGAGCTGAGTGGATCGGCAAATTTCGCATTCGGTGGGTCCTCGGTAAGCCTCGGTAAGCCTGGTGAGGCATTACAGCACTTCGAACTCGCCGAACGGCTGACTCGCGGCGCCAACTTGTGGACAGTCGGCACCCGACCCGACGTGCAATGCACCGCCTGGGCGGCGCACGCCCATTGGCTGCTCGGCAACGATGACGCCGCCCTCTGGAGCGCGTACGACGCCATCAAGCTGGCCAGGGCAATCGAGCATCCATTCAGCCTGGCGGTCGCGTTGGCCTACGCTGGAATCACCTTCCAGATAAGCGATTCCAGAGCCGAGCTCTCCGACGTCGTGGCCGAGCTTCGTGAGCTGTGCGATCGGTACGGCTTCGCCTATTACCGGGAGTGGGGGCTTGTCCTCGATGGTTGGGGCCGCGCCGACGAATCAGGCGTCGAACTGGCCCGGCTCGGTATCGACCACCTCAGGTCGGAGGGCTCATTCGCGCGAATGCCGTACTGGCTCTCGCTGCTTGCCGACGCGCAAGGGCGCGCACACCAACCTGAAGCCGCGCGAGCGACTCTCGATGCCGCCCTTGTTGCCGGGCGTACGCGCAACGACGTGTGGTGGCTGCCCGAAGTCATGCGTATGCGCGCGGCATACGACAACCAGGATGCGGGTGCCGATCGGCTGCGCGCAGCCGCCCAACTCGCATCAGACCACGGCAGCGTCGCGCTGCTCCGCCGTTGTGAACGTGACATCTGTGAACGTGACATCTGTGAACGTGACATCGCCGCTCACAGCGTTCGGCCGACGAATTGAGCTGGGTAGATTCTCCGAACGCTGTGCGAACGCCTCGTTCGTAACCTCGATTATGCGCTTGAAAATCGGGCGCCCGAATTCGAGGAGGAGCGTCCATGACCACCACCCAGATCCGACCGGCCGAGCTTGCCGGCGCACCGTTCGCAGACCTGGCTGCCGCACTTCGCGGAGAGCTGATTACCCCGGGCGACGCTGCTTACGACGACGCACGCGCCGTGTACAACGGCATGATCGACAAGCGCCCCGCTGCGATCGCACGTGTCCGCGATACCGCTGACGTCGTCGCCTGCGTGCAGTTCGGCCGCGCGCATGACGTCGAGATTGCCGTGCGCGGCGGCGGGCACAATGCCGGTGGCCTCGGCGTCGCCGACGACGCTCTCGTGATCGATTTCTCGATGCTTCGCAGCACAACGGTCGACCCGCAGAACCGCACGGTCCGGGTCGACCCGGGCTGCACGTGGGCAGACGTCGATCACGCGACAGTTGCCTTCGGGATGGCGACCCCCTGCTGTTTCCTCGGTTCCACCGGCGTCGCTGGGCTGACTCTTGGAGGTGGAATCGGCTATCTCTCGCGACGTTTCGGGCTCACTGTCGACAACCTGATCGCCGCCGATGTCGTCCTGGCTGACGGCACGTTCGTGACGGCAAGTGAGAACTCGCACAGCGACCTGTTCTGGGCCTTGCGCGGCGGCGGCGGAAACTTCGGCGTCGTCACGTCGTTTACGTTCCGCTGCCACGACATCGGTGAAAATGGCGTGATCATCGGTGGTCCGGTGATGTACGACATCGCCGATACCCCCGAGGTGATGCGCTGGTACCGCGAGCTATTGCCGTCGCTGCCCGAAGAACTCAGCGGCTGGCTCGGCACGTTGACGATCCCGCCGGCGCCGCCGTTCCCCGAGGAACTCTGGGGCCGCAAGGCGTGCGCAATCGTATGGTGCTACACCGGATCTCACGACAAGGCCGACGAAGTACTGGAGCCGATCAAGACTTTCGGGTCGCCGTTGCTGATGGGTCTGCACGACATGCCGTTCAATGTTCTACAGACTGCGTTCGACGGCCTGTATCCAGCTGGGCTGCAATGGTATTGGAAGGCGGACTTCTTCAACGAGATTTCCGACGCCGCAATCGACGTGCACCTCAAGTACGGCAACCTCTTACCAACGGGGCACTCGACCATGCATCTGTATCCGATCGACGGAGCGACCAGCCGTGTATCCGAGGATGCGACAGCGTTCGCGTATCGCGACGGCGGCTGGGCAGGCGTCATCGTCGGCGTCGATCCGGAACCAGCCAACGCCGGTGCCATCTCGGAATGGGCGAAGGACTACTGGTCCGAACTGCACCCGACATCAGCTGGCGGCGCGTACATCAATTTCATGATGGATGAGGGCCAGGATCGCGTGCAGGCGTCTTATCGGGGCAATTACAGCAGGCTCGCCGCCATCAAGGGACGTTACGACCCCGACAACGTCTTCCACATCAACCAGAACATCGAGCCGAGCGCCGCCGATAACGGCTGATCGGGCAGTCGCTGCGCCAGGCCTTAGCGCCCGGGTGCCATATTGCTTACCCACGTAGCGAAGGCACCCGGGTTGCGGGTCTGCAGAAGTACCCGTCCCGGTCCGGTGAAGTCGAATACGAATCCCTCGCCAGACTTCATCGACTGAATCGACCGGCCCGCTACCGCGCGTCGCATGATGAAGTTGATCGCCAGGTCGTAGGCGACCACGTGGCCGGTGTCGATGGTGACCAGTTCACCCGGCTGCAGGTCGATGACGTCGGTGGCGCCATAGACGCCGAGCACCACTTCGCCGTTGCCGTGCGCGCGGAGACCGAAACCGCCTTCGCCGCCGAACAGGTTGGCCATCCCACCCCATTTGCTCTCGATCTCGATGCCGTGCGAACTGGCAAGCCAGCCACCGCGATTGAGAAAAAACGGGCGATCCGGCGTGATCGGCAACGCGAATGCGTCACCAGGCAACGCGGAGGCCACATCCACCCAGCCACCTTGCTCGGGTGCTGTGTAGGTCGTGATGAAGAACGATTCTCCCGCAAGAACAGAGCGCTTCAGGCCGGCCATGATGCCGCCTTCTGCCTTCGCCTGGAGTTGGACCCCGGCGGAATGCGCGAGCATTGCGCCGCTCTCCACTCGCATGGGCTCTCCGGGCGCGAGGAAACAACGCGCGACGGTGGACGACGGGTTATGACGTAGTTGTACCTGCACGCGGAAAGGCTACCGCCCATGCGCCTTTTGCGAAGTTCGCACCTCGCTAGGGCACGGGCGGTCGGCCTCCTACAGGTACTGCCCTGTGTTCGATTCGGTGTCGATGGCACGGCTGGCGCTGGCGTTCTTGCCTGTGACAAGGGTGCGGATGTAAACGATCCGCTCGCCCTTCTTGCCGGAAATGCGTGCCCAGTCATCGGGATTCGTCGTGTTGGGCAGGTCCTCGTTCTCGGAGAACTCGTCCACGATCGAATCGAAAAGATGCTGAATCCGCAGACCTGGCGAACCGGTTTCGAGGACCGCCTTGATCGCGTACTTCTTCGAGCGGTCGACGATGTTCTGGATCATCGCCCCCGAGTTGAAGTCCTTAAAGTACAGAACTTCCTTGTCACCGTTGGCGTACGTGACCTCGAGGAACCGGTTGTCTTCGCTCTCGGCGTACATCCGATCGACGACGCGTTCGATCATCGCCCGAATGCAAGCACCGCGATCGCCGCCGAATTCCGCAATGTCGTCGGCGTGCACCGGCAGGGTCTCGACGAGGTACTTCGAGAAGATGTCCTGTGCCGATTCGGCGTCGGGGCGCTCGATCTTGATCTTCACGTCGAGCCGGCCGGGACGGAGGATCGCCGGGTCGATCATGTCTTCGCGGTTGGACGCACCGATCACGATGACGTTTTCGAGGCCCTCGACGCCGTCGATCTCGCTGAGCAGCTGCGGAACAACAGTTGTTTCGACGTCGGACGAGACTCCGGAACCACGGGTGCGGAAGATCGAATCCATCTCGTCGAAGAACACGATCACGGGTGTGCCTTCGGATGCCTTCTCCCTAGCGCGCTGGAAGATGATCCGAATGTGCCGTTCGGTTTCGCCGACGAACTTGTTCAGCAACTCCGGGCCCTTGATGTTGAGGAAGTAGGACTTCGCTTCCTTAGCATCCTGACCACGTGCTTCGGCGATCTTCTTCGCGAGCGAATTCGCGACCGCCTTCGCGATGAGTGTCTTGCCGCAGCCGGGAGGCCCGTACAGCAGCACGCCCTTGGGTGGACGCAGCGAGTATTCGCGGAACAGTTCCTTGTGCAGGAACGGCAACTCGACGGCATCGCGAATCTGCTCGATCTGCCTGCCGAGGCCACCGATGTCGCTGTAATCGACGTCGGGAACTTCTTCTAGGACCAGATCCTCGACCTCGGCCTTCGGAATCCGCTCGAACGCGTACCCGGCCTTCGTGTCGACCAACAGCGAGTCGCCTGGCCGAAGCTTACGAATCGGCTGGTCAGGATCCTCGACGTCGTCGAGTTCGGCAATGGCGGCGAGTGGTTCCGCGAGCCAGACGACTCGTTCCTCGTCGGCATGCCCGACGACCAGCGCGCGCGTGCCGTTGTCCAAGATTTCGCGCAAGGTTGTGAGCTCACCAACGCGTTCGAAATGACCGGCCTCGACGATGGTCAGGGCCTCGTTGAGTCGAAGCGTCTGGCCGAGTTGCAGCGTGTCGGTGTCGATGTTCGGCGAGCACGTCAACCGCATCTTGCGTCCGGAGGTGAACACATCGACCGTCTGATCGTCGTGCACGGCGACCAGCACGCCGTACCCGCTCGGTGGTTGACCGAGCCGGTCGACTTCCTCGCGCAGCGCGACAAGCTGCTGGCGCGCCTCCTTGAGGGTGTCCATCAATTTCGTATTTCGGATGGTCAGCGAATCGACTCGTGATTCGAGCTCGCGTGAATGATCCGGCGACTCGGCGAGCTGTCGGCGGAGTCCCGCGGCCTCGGCGCGCAGAGCCTCTAGCTCTCTCCAGGCCGCCGAATCCGAATTCTCTATGGGGCTCATGTGTGGCTCCTCCCAGTCCCGGTCTATCAACGCTACCGGCAGAGCGGGCTTTCCGCCTTGCGACACCATTGCAACGTGATCACATCACCAACCCGACGCTTCGATGCACCTACCCCATGTTAGGGTTGGCTTCCCTCCGATAGGGTTGTGGGTCGAGTGCAACGCCGAAAGGTCTGAAAGTGATTCTCCGCAAAAGCCTTATCGCGACAAGTGCCGCAATTGTTGCCATCGGCCTCGCCGCATGTGGCTCCGATGACAGCTCGGACTCGGCAGCGACGACCTCGTCAGCACCCTCGACGAGCGTGCCTGCTCCGGCAAGCGCTCCCGAGCCGGCGGTTCTGCAGCGGCAGCTCGAGCTCATCGCAGACCCTGCGAAGTCGGCCGCGGACAAGGCCGCGGTAATCGTCGACGGGAATGCGCGGCTCGCGAACCTCGAAACGCTGACCAAAGCGCTTGCGAACTACCACCTCACGTTCGCGGTCTCCAACCTGAAGACCGAGGGTCCCACAACGACGGCCCAGGTGGCCGTGACGTCCCCCCACGGTGCAGTGCCGATGGCGATGACCTGGAAATACGTTGACGGCGCTTGGTTGCTCTCGGACGAGAGCGCATGCGGTCTGCTGGGCATGGGTCGCGCGCCCTGCCAGTGACGTTCGAATAGGACGCCACGCCGTCGGGCTGCAGGTAATCTTCTGCAGAATGAGGGAAGGCCAGTACGCGCCGAATTTCAAACTGTACGACCACACCGGGACTGTGCGGTCACTGTACGACTTCCTGCGTGACGGGCCGGTCGTGTTGTTCTTCTACCCGGTCGCATCGTCGCCGATTTGCACAGCGCAGGCGTGTCATTTCCGGGATCTCGGCAGTGAGTTCGCTGCCGTCGGAGCCCAGCGAGTCGGAATCAGCACCGACACCGTAGATCGACAGGCGCATTTCGCACTGCAGCGGTCCTTCGACTTTCCGCTGCTGTCCGATGTCGAGGGGCAGGTGTCGGAGCAGTTCGGCGTCAAGCGTGGCGCGATGTCGACGTTGAGCGCGAATCTGTCCGAACGCGCCGCAGCTCGGCGCGGTCGCCACTTCCGGCAACGCGAAAAGCGGCGCGGCCGATTCATCGGCAAGTTTCTGCCGGTGCGGCGCAGCACATTCGTCATCGACACCGACGCCAGCGTGGTGAAGATCGTGTCGAGCGAACTTCGCGCAGCGACACACGCCAATCAGGCGCTCTGGTTCTTGCAGACTCGAGTCACGAACTAAATTCCTGTACCGATCTGGTACTCCGGCGCAACGGCAACTGTCTCAGGGACAACCGTTTCCGGGAGCAGCTCGTTAAGCACGGTGAAGTACTCCGGGCGCCGCAGGTATCCGGAGTGGCCGCAGGGCTGCGGATGCTTTCCGTGCGAGACGACCAGCGAAGTCGGATCGGCGAGTTTCCGGTCAGGCCCATCCGCACCGGGATCGAAGATCCAGCCGCCGATCGGATCGCTCGGCGCCCAGATGTTTCGCCACCGTCCTTCGAGCGCTGCGTTCGTCTCGTTGAAGACATCGAGGCCGAAGTATGCGGGAAAGAATCGTGCGTACAAGCGTCGAAGCGGCGACCCGTAGGTCACCAGTGACGTGCTGTCGCGCTCGGAATCCTTCATTTGCAGTACGGCCGCCAAGGCGACGACGCTGCCTTGGCTGTGTGCAGAAATGACGACACGGTCGTCGGCCGCAGTCGACAGTTGCGCAACGCGGGCGACGAGTTCGGGAACGGCGCGCTCGCCATAACACGGCGGGGTCAGCGGATGATTCGCCCGCGGCCAGAATGTCGTTATGTCCCAGACGATTCCGACCTTTCGTCGGACCTCGGCATTGCGGAATGCGAGGTAGGCAACACTGACAAGGCCTGCGGTGAACGCAGTGATTGCGCCGACTCCGAGTGTCGAGAACAGGCTGAAGATCGGCTGCTCGATCGTCTTGTACCCGAGTAACTGGTAGTTGATGCCGGCGACGATGACTCCTATCGTCACAATCGTCAGAACCCAGCCGAGCCAGCTTCCTGCGCGGTCGGGCGCCGCCGCGATGGCGCGCACGCGCGCAACGGCTTTCGCACGTTCGTCGACACCGAGCTCGCCTGGATGTTCATGCGCGACTTCGTATGCCAGATCGGGTACCTGGTTGCTGACTGCTCGCCAGAACACGACTCCCCCGATGGCCGCGAGAAGTATGCAACCAACCGACACAAGGCCGACCCAGAAGAACGCGGGTGGAACGATCAGCGCGGTGTCACGCTGCAGAGCAGTTACGCGATCGGCGAATAGCGTTGCCGGACCGTAGATTGCCTCCAAGGTCTCGTTCCACAACCGCACTGCCGTCCTGGTGTCGCTGACAGGTTCGCCGAGGAACTTTGCGATCCATAGACCGACTCCGGTTGTGAACGCTCCGCCCAGGAGCCAACCCGCGAGAGCGGCGCACGGCGCGCCGAACCCCCGCAGCGCTGGGCGGTAGCCAGGAGGGTCCGTCGCGAGCACGGGCCTTCGGAGCCGCCACACGATGGTGAACAGCACTAGCAGCAGCACTGCCTGGGCCGGGAGCAGAAGGTACATCACAGGCCGCAGCCCCGGCAGATGCGTGGGAGGCTCCGGGTAGGTTGCCGGCGCTGCGGCGATGAACGCCATTCCGGCCGCGAGCATGGCGAGCGCCGCTCCGCGCAGTACCGCAATCGGGACGGTAAATCTGTCACCATCGTCGCCGCCGCGGCCGGTGGCGCTGTTCATACACGTGAAAACTATCGCCGCGACCAGTAGCAGCCCGTCGACGACGAGCGCGATGCGGAACGACCCTTGCCACGCACCCGGATCGGCGTAACGGGCTGGTGCGATGAGGAGTATCGCGCTCAGGCCTGCGGCCCATGCCGTCATGTGGATCGCCCGCTGACGCCGCAGTGATTGGTCTCCTGCCCAGAACGATGGGTTGGCCAGCGGTGTGGCGCCGACAGTTACTGCCGGATCGGGCGGTTGCGCAAGGGGACGCAGCTCCGCGCGGCCAAGGAAGCCAAGCACAAAAATGAGGGCTGTGGGAATTGCCGCAGCCATGGCCAAACGCGGGCCAGGGCCGAAGTTCGCGATGAAGCGCAGCGGCCCCATCTGCTGGGCACACTGCTTCACAGCACCGCACTGCCACGCGCCGATATCCATCGTCGCGACGACGATCGAGACCATCAGCGTGAGTGTGAAGGTCAGGCTGAGTAGGCGGAGGACCGTAATTGCCGCGCCAGCTGCGCGGCGGAGATTCGCCGGTGCGGGCGGCAGCATCCAGTGACCCAAGTTGACGAGCGTGAACGGAAGTAACAGGACCCACAGAGCGCGCGTGGCTGGACCCGACGTCAGGCCACCCCACGAATAGGCCTCGCGGTGTCGCTTGTCGCGTATGTCGTGCGTAGTCCCGCCCGGGTACCAGCGTCGATAGAAGCCTGCCTTGCTATCGCCGCCAAGCTGACGGACGAGTGCTGCGGGATGATCCAGCACGGTGTCCGGCGGGGTTCCCGACACACCGTGCACGCGTAGCTCTGTCGAACCGTGCAGCGTGTCGTCGAGTTCTTCCGGCCGAATCGCGTCGTCGAACCCCACACTTCCCCCTGCGGTCAGTGGCCGTTTCAGGAGCAGAACGTAGCACGCACGACAGCGGGCGTGCGCGGCTTATCCTTGCTCAGCCTTTGCCCGATCGACGCTGCGGCTTCGGTGTCACAGTGCCTTCCGCGAGCTTGCGTGCACTGATCAGAAACGCTGTGTGGCCCTGCATCCGATGCTCCGGTCGCACTGCAAGTCCGACGACGTGCCAACCGCGGACGATCGACTCCCACGAGCGAGGCTCCGTCCAGCATTCCTGCTCACGCAGTGCCTCGACTACCTTGGACAGCTGAGTGACGGTTGCGACGTAAACGATGAGAACACCACCGGGTATGAGAGCCTTCGACACGCTCGGCAACGCGTCCCACGGGGACAGCATGTCGAGTACCACTCGGTCGACCTCGCCGTCGTACTCGGCGACGTCGGCGATGGTCAGTTCCCAGTTGTCCGGCCTGCCACCGAAGAATGTCTCTACATTGCGAACCGCGTGTTCGGCGTGGTCGTCGCGAACCTCGTAGGAGATGACGCGCCCTTCCGGGCCGACTGCGCGTAGCAACGAACACGTCAACGCTCCCGAGCCTGCACCGGCCTCGAGTACCCGCGCACCTGGAAAAACGTCACCCTCGTGCACGATCTGGGCGGCGTCTTTCGGGTAGATCACCTGCGCACCACGCGGCATCGAGAGCACGTAGTCGACCAAGAGTGGACGCAACGCAAGGTACGGGGTCCCATTGGTGGACTTGACGACAGAGCCCTCATCGGAACCGATCAGATCATCGTGTTGCATGCCGCCACGATGAGTGTGGAATTCCTTGCCTGACTCCAGGACGACCGTGTAATGGCGACCCTTCGCGTCGGTCAGCTGTACTCGATCGCCGACCTGGAAGGGTCCGGTCCGTCTGGCCGTCATCGATTAATTCCGCTCCTCGAGGCATTTATATCTACCGGCGCGGCCCAGACAATATTGTCGGAGCCGAGGAATACCCTGCCAGGTGTGAGCATCATGGCCGACCTACCCCCCGTCCTCCCTCCCGTCCGGCCTTCCGTCGCAGCGCAGACCGACCTCGGCGTGCCGGACGCTGGGGCGCCTCGCCGGCCGGCGTTGTCGCCGTCTCGAGCCGGTGATTTCAAGCAGTGCCCGCTGAAGTATCGACTGCGCGCGGTGGATCGCATTCCAGAGACGCGCTCACGTGCAGCCGTGCGGGGAACGGTTGTGCATGCGGCGCTGGAGGCGCTGTATGGACTTCCAGCGGCAGAGCGGGTCCCGGAACGGGCCAGTGCGCTCGTCGACCCGGCGTGGGAGCAGTTGATGGAGGAGTCGCCTGAGCTCGCTGATCTGGTGGAAGCCGACGAGCGAACCAAGTTCCTCGACGAAGCTCGCGCCCTCATCACCAGGTACTACCGGCTGGAGGATCCGACGAGATTCGATCCGCAGTCGTGCGAGTTGCGTGTCGAAACCGAACTCGATGACGGCGTCCTCCTAAGAGGCTTTGTCGACCGCATCGATGTTGCACCGACCGGGGAAGTGCGGATAGTCGATTACAAGACGGGACGCGCACCGGGCGAGATGCGCGAGGCGAAGGCGCTGTTCCAGATGAAGTTCTACGCGCTGGTCATCCTGCGTATGCGCGGCATCGTCCCTTCGGAACTTCGGCTGCTCTACCTGGCGGACGACGCGATCCTGACCTATGCGCCCGACGAGGCCGAGTTGCGCCGGTTCGAGCGAACGCTGTCGGCCATCTGGAATGCAATCCTTGCTGCTGGGGTGACCGGTGACTTCAGACCCAGCCCGGGGCGCTTGTGCGATTGGTGCGATTACAAGGAGTACTGCCCGTCGTTCGGTGGAACTCCCCCACCGTATCCCGGATGGCCGGAGACATTCGGCACCGAACAGGAACAGTTGCTCGAGGAAGTTTCCGAGTAGATCGACCGCGAGACTCCTGCAAATTGCGGTCAACTAGCATGGCGTGCAGTAACTAACTGGCAGGCTGCCAATAGAGGACGCCGCCGAAGCCATCGCATGTACATCGAAGGGAATCGCATGATCGTCAAGGACAGCGTCGCCGTCGTCACCGGAGGAGCCTCCGGACTAGGCCTCGCGACTGCAAAGGCCCTGCTCGCTGCCGGCGCAACTGTGGTCATCGTCGACCTGCCCTCCTCCGACGGCGACGCGGTCGCAAAGGAATTCGGCCTGAACTTCGCCCCCGCCGACGTCACCGACGAATCCGCGGTAACGGCCGCGCTCGACCTGGCCGAGTCGCTCGGGCCGATCCGCGTTGCGGTCAACTGCGCCGGCATCGGAAACGCCATCAAGACTGTCGGCAAGAACGGCGCCTTTCCGCTCGCCGACTTCACGAAGATCATCAACGTGAACTTGGTTGGGACATTCAACGTGTTGCGGCTAGCGGCGGAGCGCATTTCGAAGACCGAGCCGATCGACGGCGAGCGCGGCGTCATCATCAACACCGCATCGGTTGCTGCCTTCGACGGCCAGATCGGTCAGGCTGCATACTCCGCGTCGAAGGGCGGTGTCGTGGGCATGACGCTGCCGATCGCTCGCGACCTCGCGTCGTTGCTGATCCGTGTAAACACAATCGCGCCAGGGCTTTTCAAGACCCCGTTGCTCGGCAGCCTCCCTGAAGCAGCGCAGGAATCGCTCGGCAAGCAGGTCCCCCACCCGTCGCGGCTAGGCGACCCGAGCGAATACGGCGCACTCGCCGCGCACATTGTCTCCAACCCTATGCTCAACGGCGAGACCATCCGCCTCGACGGCGCGATCCGTATGGCGCCGCGTTGATCCGCTGATGACAAAGGCCGCGCTCTCCCAGTTTTAGGTGAGCGCGGCCTTTTTGTGCAGCGTCAGAAGGCCCGGCAGGACCTGATGTCGGAGGCAAGGATCGCCTTCGCGCCGAGGTCGGCGAGGCGATCCATCACATCGTTGTGCTCGGTGCGCGGCACCATTGCACGCACTGCAACCCAGCCGTCTTCGGCGAGCGGCGACACCGTCGGCGACTCGAGGCCGGGAGTGACAGTGACTGCCTCGTCGAGCAGGGCACGAGGGCAGTCGTAATCGAGCATCAGGTACTGCTGCGCGAATACGACACCCTGGACACGAGCGATCAGTTGATTGCGAACGCGATCGCTACCGTCCGAGCCGGCGCGCTCAATCAGCACGCCCTCGGAATCACACAGTGAATCGCCGAACGCGACGAGGTTGTGCTGCCTGAGGGTTCGACCCGAACCGACGACATCGGCGATCGCATCAGCGACGCCGAGCTGGATCGAAATCTCCACGGCCCCATCGAGGCGGATGACATCTGCGCTGAGCCCACGTGACTCGAGGTCCGCACGAACCAGGTTCGGATACGAGGTCGCGATTCGCAGGCCCGCGAGGTCGTTGACCGCCCATTCGCGCCCGGCCGGGGCGGCATAGCGAAACGAGGAGCGCCCGAAACCCAGTGCAAGGCGTTCCGCGACGGGCGCACCCGAGTCCAAGGCGAGGTCCCGACCGGTAATTCCGAGGTCGAGTTCGCCCGAACCGACGTAGATCGCAATGTCTTTCGGCCGTAAGAAGAAGAATTCGACCTGGTTCGACGGGTCCAGAACGGTCAGGTCGCGAGAGTCTGTGCGGCGTCGGTAGCCGGCTTCGCTAAGGATTTCGCCGGCCGACTCGGACAGCGCACCTTTGTTGGGTACTGCGACACGCAGCATGAGGGGTTCCTTTCAGACGGTAAGCAGGGGGCACGCGCGAGGGATGCTCCGACTACAGATGTCGGTACACGTCCTCGAGCTTCAGCCCGCGCCCGACCATCAGCACCTGCACCCAGTACAGCAACTGCGAGATCTCCTCGGCGAGGGCCTCGTCGCCCTCGTGCTCGGCGGCAATCCACACTTCACCGGCTTCTTCGAGCACCTTCTTGCCCTGCGCATGGACGCCTGCGTCCAGCGCCGCGACAGTGCCCGAGCCTTCTGGACGATGTGCAGCGCGATCCTGCAGCTCGGCGAACAGAGTTTCGAAGGTTTTCACGAGAAGCCATTGTTTCATGCGACGAAGGCCCACCACGCCCCCGGTTGCCGCGTTGGGCAAAAACTGCAGGTTATTGACGAGAAAGGCCAGCTCAGAGGCCACAACCGGCTGGGCGACACGCCATGGAGCCCAACGTGATCATTGTCTCTGGAATACGTATTGCCTCTCAGACGCTCATATCCTTGAGTAGAAACGGACACTGCGTGCGTGAGAGGGGACTGTGATGTCGCGTATACGGCACACTGCGGCTGCGTTCGCCGGGGTTGCTTGTGTCGGCCTCACGGGTGCTGCCGCATCGGTCGTCATGTCAAACCTCGATGTCGATCTGCCCTCGTCGGGTGTCCTCGATCTGGCCATCGCACCGCAGTACGGCACGGATTTCCCCGCCGCTGTTGCAAAGGCCGCACAGCCCAGCTTGACGCACTCGGCCCAAGTCGCACTCGTGCTCGAGTCGCAGTCCGCTGTTCGTGCTGCCGCTCCCCTGTTCGCGTCGCTCACGGAGACGGCGGACGAACCGGCCGACGGTACTGCGCCGCCCGCGAAGGCCAGTGTCGGCGGGACGGTCAAGGTCGACAACTACTACGTCGGAGCTGCGGTCGTGCCGGTCCGCGCGAGTGTGCTTGGCGTCAACATCACCACCAACCTCCTGCATGCGTTGCCCGAGATCTTCTTCCCGCACAACGCCGAGCCGGCCGATCCGGGTAACACCGAGATCCGGTACGAGGTCGACGCCAAACAGGGCGAGGTCACAGCGGTGATCGACGATCCCGAACTTGAACACACGGTGGGCATGTCCCGCAAGCACGCGGTCTAGTTCTGCATTCCTGAACTTCGCCACCTCTCGCCGTTTCACCCGGGTGAAACGCAGCCGAATCGGCTGTAACAAAACGGGAGAAGTCGGACACTTACTTTCATGAATCGCACCTTGGCGTGGATCGCGGCGTTGAGCACGACCGCGATATTTGTGCTCGGAGGTTGTAGCGACGACAGCACGAGCTCGGCCGGAAGCAGCAGCAGCGCAGCTGCCGCAAGCTCGGCCGTCGTCAGTATGAAAGATCAGATTCCTTCGCCGTTCACCGACGATCCGCAGATGCCTAACACCTTCGTCGGCTCCGTCGACGGCACTGATGCCTATATCGCAGTTGTCACATCCGGCAGTGCCGCAATGGCTTTCGTGTGCGATGGCGAATACATGTGGGCATGGATGGATGGAACGGTCGACAACGGCAAGCTGGCGCTGACCGGCGCTGACGGGGCCACTTTGCAGGCAACGGTCGACGGCTCCGCGATAGCGGGTTCGTTGTCCATGCCCGGCACGGACGGCAAGGCAATCACGGCCGTGGCCGCTGCGCCGGGTGAAGGCGTGTACCGCACTGTGATGACCAAAGATGGTCAGGAGATGACACTGGGCTGGATCATTCGGACCGAGGGTGCGCGTGGTCTGCTCCGCACCTCTGGCGGTACGAACACCAACGGCGTCAACACCAACCGCGACGACAACGATCGGGCGCGCGAGCGGCGCGATCGGCGTGAGGAGGAGGATCGCTGCAACAAGCTAGCGCGGGATCTCGCGGACGCCCAGGCGACGCTGGCCTTCCTCGAGTCGCAGCCTCGCGTTGGCGGCAACATTCAGATGGTTGCGTTGAACCAGCAGCGCGTCCAGCGGCTCATCGCCGTGCAGTGCTAGCCGACGAACACAGTGCTAGCCGACGAATTGCGCCGCCGAGCGTCAGGCGCGGTCCCAGGCCTGGTGTAAGTCCGCAACCGTCACGCCGAGCAGCGTTTCGCGGAATACCCGTAAGGGACCGTCCGGGACCGGAATCTCGCACGGCACGATCAGCACGGAACAGCCGGCCGCTTCCGCCGACAGTGCGCCGGTCGGTGAGTCCTCGATGGCAAGGCATTGTGCCGGTGCGAGGCCAAGCATCTCTGCGCCGCGCAGGTAGACATCTGGTCGCGGTTTGCCGCGGTCGACCTCATCGGCACAGACGGAGACGTCGAAGTATTCGCGGCCGAGCGTATCCAGGCCGTACTCGGTGAGAGAACGTTTCGTGTTGGTCACCAGCCCCATCGGGATACCCGCATCGCGGACCATAGCCAGCGCATCTTTTGCGCCTGGCCGCCATGGGATGCCCACTTTGAAGAGCTCCGTCACGCGCGCTTCGAGCCAGTGACCTGCATCGGCTATCGCGTGGGCGGCCGGCTCGATTTCGAGAGCGGCAAACATCGCAAGGAGTGCGTTCGGGCCCGACGACCCGATGAGCGAATGCCGCAGCTCCTTGGTCATCGTCCCGCCGAGATGCTCAGCGAGCTCGTAAACGGCTATGTCCCAGAGCTTTTCGGAATCGAGCAGGGTTCCATCCATGTCCCACAGAACACCTGACAGCATGCGCGTCACATGGTCTCCAGATACAAGCTACACACCGGAGTCTTCGATATAGAGGCCGTCGACGTCTGGAACGAGTTCGATCCAGCGAGTCTCGGTCGACTTCGATCCGTTGGTCATCTCGTAGTTCAGTTCGACAGTCACACTCGACGCGTCACGAGGACTCACGTCTTCGACCGTCACCGACTTCACACCTGCCCAGAACTGGTCGTAGTTGCTCTGGCCACCGGTCTTCGCTTGATAGTTCCGTGTCAACCGGATCCAGCTGGCGAGGGTGTCCGACGGAAGGTTGGCGTAGTACGACCGAACGAACTGGCTCATGTTGTCGAAACTCATCGCGCCGGTGCCGCCCGTCTCCGAGCTCGTCCCTGTGGTCGAACCACTCCCGTCGGAACCGTTGTTCGGGCGGTCGCTTGTCGCGATGACCGCAACGAAAATCGCGATGGCTGCGAGTACACCGACCACAACCAGTGCGGGCACCGCGGTGAAGGACCGGCGCTGCTTCTTCGGCGGTGCAACTGGTTGTGGTGCACGACGACGTGGCTCCGGAGCGTGACGCGTGGAGTGAGTGGTGGGTGCCGGTTCGATTGCCGTTGCCGCGTGCACGCGGGGTGCAGGCCGCGCTCGCGGTCCCTGCTGTGCGACCGTCGGTGTCGCGACTGTCGGGTTTGCCACGGTGGGCGTGTCCACACGTGGAGCGATCACCGCCGGACCGCCAGCCGCGACGCGTTCGAGGCCGGCCTGGACTTGGCGCATCGTGGGTCGCTCCGCCGGATCCACGCGCAGCATTTCCGTGAGCAGTGGGGTCAATGGGCCGATGTTGCGCGGTGCATCGACCGCACCGGCGGCGACGGCGTGCAGCAGAGCCAGGGTGTTCTCGCTGCGGCCGAACGGCGGGTGACCCTCGACCATCATGTACAAGGTCGAGCCAAGCGAGAAGACATCCGACGGTGGCTCGGGATTGACACCCCGGGCGACCTCGGGTGACAGGAATGCGGGAGTCCCAGCGACCATGCCGGTCGCCGTCACAGTCACATCGCCGGTAGCCCGGGATATCCCGAAGTCCGTGATCTTGACGTTCCCACCCGCGCCGATCAGTACGTTCGCAGGCTTCACATCGCGATGCACGATGCCGGCAGCATGGGCAGCTGCCAGCGCAGATGCGACCTGCGCGCCGATTCGTGCCGTCTCGATGTGTCCGATCAACGGACGTTCGTCGAGCATCGCGGCGAGGCTCACCGATGGCAAGTACTCCATGATCAGCCATGGGTGGTTGTCGGCCTCGGCGACGTCGTACACGGCAATCGCGTGCGGATGGTGCAATCGGGCGGCGATACGGCCCTCTCGCAACGCACGACGGCTCGCTTCGTCGGTAGCGGCCTCAGACAGACCAGGCGTAATCAGCAGCTGCTTGACGGCGACGATTCGGTCGAGCCGGTTGTCATGGGCGCGCCAAACGACGCCCATACCCCCACTGCCTATTCGATCATCGAGCCGATAGCGGCCCGCGACCAGCCGCCCGGCGGCCATGCTGTGCCTCCCATATGTTCGCGATAAGGATCGTTAAAAGACTACGGCCTGACGACCGGACGAGTCCGACGGTCAGACGTTGAAGTACTTGGCCTCCGGATGTAGCAGCACGAAAGCATCCGTGGACTGCTCTGGGTGAAGCTGCAGTTCCTCCGACAGGACGACGCCGATCCGCTCCGATTCGAGCAGGGCCACGAGCTTGGCCCGGTCTTCGAGATCGGGGCAGGCACCGTAGCCGAACGAGTACCGCGCACCCCGATAGCCGAGTTTGAAGTACTCCTGCACATCCTTCGGATCGTCTTCTGCAATCGCGTGACCATCGAGGACGAGCTCTTCGCGTATCCGCCGGTGCCAGTACTCCGCAAGTGCTTCCGTCAGCTGCACGCCGATACCGTGCACCTCCAGGTAGTCGCGGTAGGAATCCGCCGCGAACAATTCGTTGGCGAAGTCGGCGATCGGCTGACCCATCGTGACCAGCTGGAACGGGAGGACATCGACCTGTCCGGATTTCTCGGCGTCCGCCCGCGACCGGATGAAGTCAGCGATGCACAGGAACCGATCCCGTTGCTGGCGTGGAAATGTGAACCGGAAGCGCTCGGCTGCGTCGTGCCGAGGCTCTTCCAGGACGATGACATCGTCGCCGTCGGATACCGCCGGGAAGTAGCCGTACACCACCGCAGCATGCGCAAGGATGCCGTCGGTGCTCAGCCGGTCCAGCCAATACCGCAGCCGCGGACGACCTTCCGACTCCACCAACTCCTCGTACGTCGCGCCTTCGCCGGCACGCTGACCGCGCAGTCCCCACTGGCCGAGGAACAGTGCTCGTTCGTCCAGCAATCCTGAATACTCGGACAGCGCAACGCCTTTGACAATCCGATTGCCCCAGAACGGTGGCGTAGCAACGGGAGCGTTCGCCGCGACGTCGGAACGTTCGGGGATGACGATCGGCGCTTCTGCCGCCTTGCGCTTTTCAGCGATCATGCGCGACCGTTCGTGCCGCGCTTTGCGTTCGGCGGCCTTTTCGCGCTCTGCAATCGCCTCGGCGCTGTCGGGATCCGGTCCGCCGCCGCGCTTACGCGTCATGATCGTGTCCATGAGCCGTAGGCCCTCGAACGCGTCGCGTGCATAGCTGACGTCGCCTTCGTATACCTCGGTCAGATCGTTCTCGACGTATGACCGTGTGAGCGCCGCACCCCCGAGCATGACCGGGAATTGATCGGCTACGCCCCTCGCGTTCAGCTCGAGCAGGTTTTCCTTCATCACCACGGTGGACTTCACCAGCAGCCCCGACATTCCGATGACGTCGGCCCGCTTGTCGATCGCGGCCTCGAGAATCGATGAAATCGGTTGCTTGATACCGAGATTGACTACTTCGTAGCCATTGTTGGAGAGGATGATGTCGACGAGATTCTTGCCGATGTCGTGGACGTCGCCCTTGACTGTGGCAATCACGATGCGACCCTTGCCGTCATCGTCGGTCGCCTCCATGTGCGGCTCGAGGTACGCGACAGCGGCCTTCATCACCTCGGCGGACTGGAGCACGAACGGCAGCTGCATCTGACCGGAGCCGAACAGTTCGCCGACCGTCTTCATGCCCGACAGCAGCGTTTCGTTGATGATCTCGAGCGGCTTCTTGGTCAGCATGGCCTCGTCGAGGTCGGTGTCGAGGCCGTTGCGGTCGCCGTCGACGATCCGCCGCTCGAGCCGATCGAACAGCGGCAGCTTGGCCAATTCCTCGGCGCGCGATTCGCGAGCGTCCGCCGCCGACACACCCTCGAACAGCGCCATCAGCGTCTGCAG
Organism: Mycobacteriales bacterium; assembly: GCA_038256175.1. Taxonomy (GTDB): domain Bacteria; phylum Actinomycetota; class Actinomycetes; order Mycobacteriales; family Mycobacteriaceae; genus Antrihabitans. Next base: position 4,605 of record JBBSKP010000051.1, on the reverse strand, counting down.
CGGGTCGTAGTCGCCGTCTCGGCGGTCGTAGACGAGGTCGAGCGCCGTCTGGCGCTGCTCGTCGGGGATCCGAGCCATCGGCAGGATCTTCGATGCGTGCACGATCGCGGTGTCAAGGCCGGCTTCGACGCATTCGTTGAGGAACACCGAGTTCAGCACCTGCCGTGCCGCCGGATTGAGGCCGAACGAGATGTTCGACAGGCCGAGGGTGGTGTGCACCTCAGGATGACGTCGCTTGATCTCCCGGATCGCTTCGATCGTCTCGATCCCGTCCTTGCGCACTTCCTCCTGTCCGGTGGAGATCGGGAAGGTGAGCGCGTCGATGATGATGTCGGACTTGTTCAGACCCCAGTTGGTCGTGATGTCCTCGATCAATCGGTCGGCGATCGCAACCTTGTGCTCGGCGGTGCGCGCCTGGCCTTCTTCGTCGATTGTCAACGCGACGACCGCAGCGCCGTGCTCCTTGACCAGCGTCATGATCTTCTGGAAGCGCGAATCGGGACCCGCACCGTCCTCGTAGTTGACCGAGTTGACCGCGGACCGTCCGCCGAGGTGCTCCAAACCGGCCTGCAACACCGCTGGCTCGGTCGAGTCCAGCATGATCGGCAGCGTCGACGCAGTGGCGAGACGGCTGGCGAGCTCGGACATGTCGCCCGCGCCGTCACGGCCGACGTAGTCGACGTTGAGATCGAGCATGTGCGCGCCGTCGCGGGTCTGGTCTTTCGCGATCTCGAGGCACTTCTGGTAGTCGGCGGAGAGCATCGCGTCGCGGAAAGCTTTGGAGCCGTTGGAGTTTGTGCGCTCACCGATCATCAGGATGCTGGCATCCTGCTCGAACGGGACGGCGGTGTAGAGCGACGACACGCCCGCTTCGTGTACCGGTGTGCGCTTGCCCTTCTCCACCTCACGAACGGCCTCGGCGACCTGACGGATGTGCTCGGGTGTGGTCCCGCAGCATCCCCCGACGAGCGCGAGACCGTACTCGCGAACGAAACCACTCAGCGCTACGGCAAGTTCCTCCGGCGTGAGCGGGTACTCCGCGCCCGTCGCACCGAGTACCGGCAGCCCGGCATTCGGCATGACCGAGACAGGCAGCTTCGAGTATTTGGACAGGTGGCGAAGGTGCTCACTCATCTCGTCCGGACCCGTCGCGCAGTTCAGCCCGATGAGATCGATTCCGAGCGGCTCGATTGCGGTGAGCGCGGCGCCGATCTCACTGCCGACCAGCATCGTCCCGGTCGTTTCGACGGTGACGTGGGCGATGATCGGCAACCGCCGACCGAGCTGCTCCATCGCGCGCTGGCTGCCGATGATCGCTGCCTTGACCTGCAGCAGGTCCTGGCACGTTTCGATCAGGATTGCGTCGGCTCCCCCGTCGATCATGCCGAGCGCGGATTCGGTGTACGCATCGCGCAAAACGGCGTACGGCGCGTGCCCGAGGGTCGGCAACTTTGTTCCGGGACCCATCGAGCCGAGGACGAAACGCCCCATGCCGTCGCGACCTGGGCCCATTTCGTCGGCAACTTCCCGCGCGATTCGGGTGCCCTTTTCGGACAACTCGCGAATGCGGTCGGCGATGTCGTAGTCGGCGAGGTTGGGGAGATTGCAGCCGAAGGTATTGGTTTCGACTGCGTCGGCGCCGGCCTCGAAGTAGGCGCGATGAATGTGTTTGAGCACGTCAGGGCGGGTGTCGTTGAGGATCTCGTTGCAGCCTTCGAGACCGAGGAAGTCGTCGAGAGTGAGGTCAGCGGCCTGCAACATCGTGCCCATAGCACCGTCGCCGATGACAACGCGCTGTTCGAGCGCATCGAGCAGGGCTGAATGGAGTGGGGCAGACATGCACTCAAGCGTAGTGGGCCGTCCCGACACCTCTGGTCGTAGGCTAGCCCGGTGAGTGCTGATGAGTTCCCGGTCACGCCCGACCCCGACCTGCCAACGTTGCGCGATCCGATCCTGGTCGCCGCCTTCGAGGGCTGGAACGATGCGGGCGATGCAGCAAGCGGGGCCGTAGAGCACCTGGAGTTGATCTGGGACGCGGAGCCGCTGGCAGAACTCGATTCCGAGGACTACTACGACTACCAGGTCAATCGACCGACGGTGAAGCAGGTCGACGGCGTCACCCGTGAGATTCAGTGGCCCTCGACGCAGCTGTCTGTTTGCTCACCCCCCGGCAGTGAACGCGATGTCGTCCTGCTGCGTGGGATCGAGCCGAATATGCGTTGGCGCAGCTTCTGCGATGACCTGCTCGAGTTCGTCGAGCAGCTCGGAGTGACGACCGTCGTGATTTTGGGTGCGCTGCTGGCGGACACCCCGCATACGCGTCCGGTACCGGTGACGGGTTCCGCATACAGCAAGGAAGCTGCCGAGCAGTTCAAGCTCGAGCAGACGCGTTACGAAGGCCCGACCGGCATCACAGGCGTGCTGCAGGACCATTGCGTGAAGGCGGGAGTGCCCGCGATTTCGTTCTGGGCCGCTGTGCCGCACTATGTCTCGCAGCCGCCGAACCCGAAGGCCACGATCGCGTTGTTGCAGCGGGTCGAGGATGTCCTCGACGTCGAGGTACCCCTCGGCGAGCTACCTGCACAGGCAGAAGACTGGGAAGAAGCAGTCACGGAGATGACCAAGGAAGACGAGGAGATCGCCGAGTATGTGCGCTCCCTCGAAGAGCGCGGCGACGCCGAGATCGACATCTCGGAGGCAATCTCCAAGATCGACGGTGACGCCATCGCTGCGGAATTCGAGAAGTACCTACGCAGGCGCGGACCGGGGAGCTGGGGCGCCTAGCTGGGGGTCACCCACGTGGTGATGTCGGCGTGCACAACCTCTTTGCCGGCGTGATCGGTGACAGCGACCGACACGACGACGTCGCGACCCTCCGTGATCTCGGCGAAGTCGATGTCCTTCAACGTCGCGGTGGCGCGCAGCCCGGTCTCGGCCTTGGCCAGGTACTGCACGTGCATGGAAATCGGGATCCAGCGATGGGTCGACGGCACGGTCACTTCCATGGTCACCCCCATCGCAGCTTCGGCGAGGTTGCACGCGGCAATCGCGTGGAAAGTGCCGATGTGATTGTGCACACCGAACCAGATCGGCGCGGTGATGACGACCTGGCCGGGTTCTGCGGATTCCACTGTCGGCAGCGCGGTGGCAAAGTAGGGCGCCTTCGCCCATACGCCTACCGAGAATGCGAGTCGGCCCGCCCTCGTTCCAGACATCTTGTTCCATATTGCGAGCGGTTTGGTCGGCTTGGCGTGTTCCACAGAGGTACCCATACCGGCTATCTTACTTCTGAGTAAGGTAGAGCACCAGCGGCCTCGGCAAGGCTTGCCGACACGCGTGATATTTACGCGGAGAGTATTTCCTCATACGTAGGTAACATCCCTGCAGCACGCGCGTGACCTGGTAACGGGACGCTCGTCATATGGCCAGCACACCGCGGTTCCTGCAGGGCGTCTTCGATTTCACCGGCAATGGTCTGAACAAGCCCGAACTGATCGATCCGGCGACCAGGTTCACAGTGCCGCCGGGTACGACTGCGCAGCCGCTGTACTTTCGCGGCGGCAATTCGGCGAACGAGTTAATTGTTGTGACCTTGCGCCGGGATGGGCGGTCGATGCGGGTGTTCCCGATCGGAGCCAAGTCCGGCGTCAACATTCCGTTGCGCGTTGTCGAGGATGTCGATCCCGACACGGTCCTCGAACTTATGATCGCGGCACCCGAAGGATGCACAGGCCAGGTCGTCGTCGACTTCGGTCTGGTGGAAGTCTGATGTCGCCCGCACAACTGCTGGTTGTCGGAAACGGAATGGCGGGCGCTCGCACCGTCGAGGAGATCATCAACCGCAACGGGCGAGAACTGTTCGACATCACGATGATCGGCGACGAGCCGTACGGCAATTACAACCGCATCATGCTCTCGCACGTGCTGTCCGGTGAGGCGACGACAGACGACGAAGATCTGATGCTGAACCCGATGAGCTGGTACCGCGAGAACGGCGTCAAGCTCCATGTCGGCGACCGAGCCATGAAACTGGACCGGTTCGCCAAGCAGGTCACCTGTGAGAGCGGTCGAATCGTCGACTACGACGTGCTGATCATCGCGACGGGAAGCAATACTTTCTTCCCGAACATGGACGGTCTGCGTGAAGCGGACGGTCGACTTGCGCGCGGCGTCTTCGGATTTCGGACGATTGCCGATACCAACGGCATGCTGCAGATGGCGCAAGCACAAGACGACGTTTCGGCGGTGGTGATCGGTGGTGGGCTGCTCGGCCTCGAAGCGGCATACGGACTGCGCACGCAGGGGCTCACGGTCAATGTGGTGCACTCCCCCGGACATCTGATGAACCAGCAGCTCGACGCACACGGTGGTCGTCTGCTGCGCAACAAGATCGAGTCGCTCGGCGTCGGTGTCCACACCTCTAAGCGCACGACCGAAGTGCGTCGGGGGGTCAAAGACGAAGTCATCGGTGTCGGTTTCGCGGATGGCACCCTGCTCGAAGCGGACATGGTCGTTGTCACCGCAGGGATTCGGCCCAACGTCGAATTCGCCCGGGGCGGTGGGCTTGTCGTCGAGCGCGGAATCGTTGTCGACGATCAGATGCGA
>JBBSKP010000050.1:0-25502 GCA_038256175.1 Mycobacteriales bacterium | reverse complement strand
GTGGACAGGTGCACCATCGACATCGAATCCTCGACGGAGACATGCTGTTTGACGCCGCCCTGCACATCCAGGTCGGTGCGTCCGAGAGTGGGCAGAATCAACGCTGTCCGTCCAGGAACCACGTGGCTGCGGTTCAGCTTCGTCGAAATCTGCACGGTGAGTTCACAACTGCGTAGGGCCGCCTCGGTGACGTCGGTATCCGGTGTTGCCGCAACGAAATTCCCGCCCATCGCGACGAATACCTTGGCGCGGCCGTCTCGCATGGCCCGGATGGAGTCGACCGTGTCGAGGCCGTGTTCGCGGGGACTCGACATGTCGAATTCGCGATCCAGCGCAGCGAGGAACTCCTCCGGCATCTTCTCGAAGATGCCCATGGTGCGGTCGCCCTGCACATTCGAGTGCCCGCGCACAGGGCACACTCCCGCGCCCGGCTTGCCGATCATTCCGCGCAGCAGAAGGAGATTGGTGGCTTCTTCGATGGTGGCAACTGCGTGCCGCTGTTGAGTAAGGCCCATCGCCCAACACGTAATCGTGCGCTTCGACGCCGCAAGCGCGGCAGCTGTTTCGTCGAGCTGGGCTCGGGTCAGGCCCGTAGCTTCGAGGACGGTGTCGAGATCGACCTGCCGAAGATGGGCCTCGTACTCCGCGAAACCGGCACAGTGCCGATCGATGAATTCGCGGTCGACGACGGTTGCCGGTGCGCGGTCTTCGGCTTCGAGAAGAAGTCGGCCGAGTCCCTGGAACAGCGCCATATCTCCGCCGATGCGGATCTGCAGGAACTCGTCCGCGATTTCGGTTCCGCCACGAAGTAGGCCGGATACTCGCTGCGGATCCTTGAAGCCGCGAAGACCTGCCTCGGGTAGCGGGTTGATCGCAATGATCTTGGCGCCGTTGCGCTTTGCGCTCTCGAGGACGGACAGCATCCGAGGATGGTTGGTCCCGGGATTCTGGCCCGCGATGACGATGAGGTCCGCGAGCACGATGTCATCGATCGACACCGAGCCCTTGCCGATTCCTATCGACGAAGTGAGGGCGGAGCCCGACGATTCGTGGCACATGTTCGAGCAGTCGGGCAGGTTGTTGGTCCCATAAGTTCGGACCAGCAGCTGGTAGAGGAAGGCCGTTTCGTTGCTGGTCCTGCCCGATGTGTAGAACACCGCTTCGTCGGGTGAGCCGAGAGCGCGGAGGTGTTCGGCGATGAGCGCGTAGGCGTCGTCCCACTCGATCGGGGCGTAATGCGTGGCGCCCGGTCGAAGCACCGTCGGATGAGTCAGGCGGCCTTGCTGGCCGAGCCAGTAGCCGGACTTGTCCGCCAGATCGGCGACCGAGTGTTCGGCGAAGAACTCCGGTGACACCGTTCGGACAGTCGCTTCCTCCGCAACGGCCTTCGCACCGTTCTCACAGAACTCCGCAGGGCGCCGATGGCCCGTCGGCTCTGGCCATGCACAACCGGGGCAGTCGAAGCCGTCGTGCTGGTTGATGCGGGTCAACGCCCGGCTCGTGCGCAGAATGCCCATCTGCTCGAGCGAGCGGCGCATCGACACGAACACGGCGGTCAACCCGGCGGCCATCTTCTTGGGCGGGGTGACAACGAGGTCGGATTCGTCGATGTCGCGTGTAGGGCCCGTGCGTGTCATTCCTCCAGTCTGCAGCCGACGGGCAGAGCTGAAAACTTCAGGGTGCGAGGCAACTAGGCGGGAGGCAACTTCTGCCACACGATGGGTGTCAGGACGATGCCCGGACCTCGCGTGCCGTCCCACACGACGTTCAGGCCGTGCGCTTCGAGCACCCCGACCACAGTGGCGCCGATTGTGCTGTTCGGCCGCTCCCTGCGGATCGGTGTCGAGCGCACCATAGGCGAGCTGCAGCGACGCGGGCTCCCGAATCAGGCTCTCCGCGTCTCCTTCGAGGAAGTAGGTGAAGCCGGAGGTCTCGGCGGGACGTTGGTCGATAATCGCGGCCGCTGCGGCGTTGCGGTCGGAAGCCACGCTGCGCCTCGCAACGATGCCCAAGCTGTCGAGGTGCGCAAACGCGCGTGCCAGCCGGTCGGCGTCGCCTTCCTTTGCCCACGCCAACGCTTGCTGTCGACGCGTAGCGAGAACGTCGTCCGCGTACTTCGCAATAGCGCCTTCAGGCGGCGTATCTCCGTCCTCGGTCAACTTGTGCGCTAGATCGACGATGTCGGCAACCGGTCGGAAACCGATACGAATCTGCGCGTCGACGTACTTCCGCACCTCGTTCGGCAACGGGTGCTGTGCCACGTTGCGACGCCCGAATAGACCCATAGCCGCTCCTTATACCTAGCCTCAGGTTGTGATTGTGCCAGGTGGGGACGCATTGGTGCCAACCGAAGAGCGATCTGGGTCCCAACGAACCACATCAGGAACACGGGTAACGGACCGCGGCGCATTGTTGTCGATCCGATGGCATCCTGCCGTCTCGCACGTAGTCCAGCAAACATCAGGCGATTACGTTCGAGATTCCTTACTGATCAACCCCGTGTAGTGGCCGATCTTGTGATCGACCGCGGCGAGGTCTTTGTCGAGCTGGGTCATGTCGGCCAGAATGCGCTGCCGATGCGCGTTCAGGAGTGTGAGCCGTTCGGTGTGCGTTTCGCATCCTCCCGCCAGCAATTCGACGAAACGGCGAATGTCGCGCACTGGCATGCCAGTTCGCCGTAACCGCAGCATCAGTTCGATGCGTTCGATGTCCTGGTCAGAGTATCTGCGGCGGCGAGCCGAATCGCGTGGCACAGGTGGAAAGAGTTGCTCGCGCTCGTACCAGCGCAGCGTGTCGATGCTCAGGCCGGTCGCTTCGGCGGCTGCTGCAATCAAGCGCGACTTCGCGGCGCTGGTCGGACTCGGCGGTGAAACGACATCGGTCATCGGTTCACGGTAGAAGGTGAAGTCCACTCCAGGTCAAGTCGAGCCGGTAGTTTGGTTTGGGTGAAATCTGTAGTTCGTCCCGCAGGCAAGGCAGACGTCGCCAGTCTGTCCCGAATGCTCGGTCGCGCTTTCGACGATGACCCGGTGATGGAATGGATGTGGCCGAAGCAACGAGCACGTGCGGCGGGTTTACCACGGCTGTTCGCCTCCATCACCCGGCACCACCACCTCGCGCGCGGCGGGGTCGAGGTGGCGATGTCCCGAGATGGTGCGATCGCCGGCGCCGCGCTGTGGGATCCCCCGAATGGTTGGCAGCAGTCTCGACTGGCAGATCTATTGACCATGCCCTCGATGATCCGAGCATTCGGTACGCGGGTGGCCGTCGGCGGCGAGGTCGCCGAGACAATGAAGCGCCATCATACCGCCGAACCGCACTGGTATCTCGCGGTCATCGGTACAGACCCCACAGCGCGCGGGACGGGATTGGGTCACGCGTTGATGCGGTCGCGCCTCGAGCGCTGCGACGCCGAACACGCGCCCGCATACCTGGAGTCGAGCAAGCCGGAGAACGTGCCGTACTACGAACGATTCGGGTTCGAGGTGACCAAGGAGATCGTCATTCCGAACGGTGGTCCTTCGCTGTGGGCGATGTGGCGGAATCCGGTCTAGCCAACTCCGGTGTACCTAATTCTGGTCTAACAAACGCAGCCTCGGCTGCGGGCAGCGCGCGTTCGCGGTCGCCCACGACCAGCCCGATGCGGGTTCGCCGATCGAGCAGGTCGTCGACGTCGAGCGCTCCTTCATGGCTGACACCGAACGCAAGCTCGGCGCCTGTGACGTCGATGCCGTCCGCGATCGGTTCCAGCAGGGCTGGATTGCCGTGCGCGGCGGCAACAACGGCCGTGGCTTCCGTTCCGTAGCGGTCGACGAGCCGTGCCGGCGCGATGATGGCGTCGCGTTGTGCGCCCGCCGCTGCGCCGACCAACGGGAGCCGCTTTGTCCTGCACGGTGCGGCGGAAAGTTGTCGATCGGCGATCGCTGCGTCGACAGCGTCCTCGGCCATCTTGCGGTAGGTCGTGAGCTTGCCGCCGACGATGGTGATCAGGCCGTTCTCTGCGCGGAGGACCGCGTGGTTGCGGGACAGGTCGGCGGTATTGCCGTCGCCGGTGTCGAGTAGCGGTCGCAGCCCGGCATAGGTGCCGCGAATGTCATTGCGAGTCAACGGTTCCCGCAGAACGGTGTTGATCGTTGCCAGCAGGAAATCGATCTCACCGTCGGTGGCGTGCGCGACGTCGGGGATCGGGCCCGGTGCGCTCTCGTCGGTCAGTCCGAGGTAGACACGACCGTGCGCGGCCGGGAAGGCGAAGACGAATCGCCCTGTCTCGCCGGGAACCGGGACCGTGAGCGACGCGGTGAGGCCGCCGAACGATGCGGCGTCGAATACGAGGTGCGTGCCTCGGCTCGGCCGCAACGTGACCGACGGATCGACATCGCCGGCCCACACGCCGGCCGCGTTGACGACCGACTTCGCTCGAACCAGAAGTTCAGAGCCGGTCAGGGTGTCGTGCAAGGTTGCCGAATTGCCTGTGACATCGCGCGCCTCCACGCGGGTCAGGATCTTTGCGCCGTGTGCCGCCGCAGTGCGGGCCAAGCCGACGACGAGTCGGACGTCGTCGACGAGCTGGCCGTCCCACGCGACATATCCGCCTCGCAAACCCTCCTGGCGGACGGTCGGTGCGAACCGAAGCGCCTCCGCGCGGGTCACGCGGCGTGAACGGGGAAGGATGGCCGTTCCGGTGCCCGCGCTGCGGCGAAGCAGATCGCCGGCAAGGAATCCTGCGCGAACCAGGGATCTGTCGAGCGGGCGAAGCTGCGGCAGAATCGGTACCAACTGCGGCAGCGCGCGTACGAGATGCGGCGCGGTGTGCTCGATCAAAATGCCTCGCTCGACGGCACTTTCGTGCGCGATCCCGACTTTGCCGCTCGCGAGGTAGCGCAGCCCGCCGTGCACGAGTTTCGAGCTCCAGCGGCTGGTGCCGAAGGCCAGATCGTGCTTCTCGACGAGAACGGTGCGCAGACCGCGGGAGGCCGCGTCCAACGCGATTCCGGCTCCGGTGACACCGCCGCCGATAACGAGTAGATCGATAGCGTCGCCGTCGCCTAGCAGGGCGAGTTCGCGTTCGCGGCGTTGCGCGTTGAGGGCGGTGGAGTTTGTTGTCGCCCCGTATTTGGTTGTCACTGAACGTCTCCCGGCGGTCGAAGGTATCCATCGATGGCATGTGCGAGTTCTGCGTCGAGGCTGTCACCGGCCAGGGTCGCCTCGACGATGCCCGCGGATTGGACCGTCGATTGCACGATGAGCAGCAGCATGGTTGCGAGCTGATCCGGATTGCCTGCGCGGATCGATTCATCACTTTGACCGGCTCGGATCCAGGCGCCGAACAGTTGCAGAATCTCGATCTGGCTGCGGCCGATCCGATCGACGATGTAGGTCAACATCAAGTCGGAATCGGTGCGAAAGATCTTCTGGAAGAGCGGATTAGCGCGGATCGCGGCGCCGCCTGCAACCGCGGCGGCGACCAGCTGCGCGCGGCCGTCAGCGCTTGTCGGCACGGTGGGGGAGACGGTGTCCCGAAGCTCGCGGTTCAACAGTTCGCCGACCAACGTGCGGGTGTCCGGCCAGCGGCGGTACACGGTTGGTCTGCTCACTCCAGCTCGCCTCGCTACCTCGGCGAGCGTCGTCCGCTTCACGCCGAAGTCCTCGACGCACGCGCGGGCTGCGTCGAGGATCGCTTGGTCGACTTCGGCGACCGGCGATTGCTCGGAAAGCGCTTTACTAATTGGCATTGTGTGTAACACTGTAAGGCATGAGCGACCTCAACGCACCCCCAACGCCTGCACTTCCCGCAGATCCCTCGCGGCCCTCGGAGCCGGCGCCCGCCATGGTGTGGGACGCATGGGGCGTTGCCGCCGGACATAAGGCGCTGTCTCCCGAGATCCGCGGTCTGCTGTCGCAAGCGTTCGGGATCGACGTAGCCGCGGTGGAACGGCCAGGGCCCGATGCCGCTGTACTTCGCGATTCCGCACTGACGCCCGAGTTGCGCGAAGGGCTGTCCGACATCGTCGAGGCAGCGCATGTGTCGACAGAACACACCGACAGGCTTCTGCGCGCGGGCGGAAAGAGCACCTTCGATCTGCTGCGCCGCCGTTCGACCGACGCGCAGGATGCGCCCGACGCGGTGGTCTTCCCTGCCGATCACAACGAAGTTCTTGCGTTGCTCCAATACTGCGCCACCCATCGCATCGCGGTCGTTCCCTTCGGCGGCGGCACCAGCGTTGTGGGCGGAGTCGATCCGCAGCGCGGTGGATTCGCTGCGGTCATCGCACTCGATCTGCGCCGGCTCGACACACTTTCGCGCGTCGACCCGGTCAGTGGCACGGCAACAATGGGTGCTGGGCTCACCGGGCCGCAGGCCGAGAAACTGCTTGGTGCGCATGGTCTTTCGATCGGCCACTTTCCGCAGAGCTTCCAGTTCGCGACCATCGGCGGTTTTGCGGCGACGCGATCCTCTGGCCAGTCGTCAGCAGGCTACGGCCGCTTCGACGACATGGTCGTGCACCTCACGGTCGCGACACCGAGCGGCACGCTCGAACTCGGCCGCGGTCCTGCGTCGGCGGCCGGGCCCGATCTGCGCGAACTGCTCGTCGGCTCCGAGGGTGTCTTCGGTGTCATCACCGAGGTGACGCTGCGCGTGCATCCGATCCCCGAACAGACCGTCTACGAGGCGTGGTCGTTCCCCGACTTCGAGACGGGCGCCTCCGCGTTGCGTGCGATCGTCCAGACCGGCGTCGGCCCGACCGTGATGCGCCTGTCCGACGAAGCCGAAACCGGTGTGAACCTCGCGATGGCCGACCGTGTCGGAGGCGCAACTGCGACCGGAGGATGCCTGGCCATCACGACATTCGAGGGCAGCCAGGGCCATATCGAGGCGCGTTCGGCAGAAGCCGCCGCGATCCTGCGCGCCGCCGGCGGCACCTCCTTGGGAACAGAACCTGCGCAGCTTTGGGAGCACGGCCGTTTCAACGGGCCCTACTTGCGTGATTCGCTGCTCGATTCCGGCGTCCTCGCGGAAACCCTCGAAACGGCCACCACCTGGGCGAACCTGATCACCCTGCGTAGCGCCGTCACCACGGCGCTCACCGAGTCGCTCGGCGGGCAGGGGACTGCGCCGCTCGTGCTGTGCCACATATCGCATACCTATCCCACCGGTGCGTCGCTGTACTTCACCGTGGTCTGCGCACAAACGGCCGATCCGATCGCACAATGGCACGTCGCAAAGAAGGCAGCGTCGGACGCAATCGCCGCGACCGGTGGCACCATCACCCACCACCACGCTGTCGGTAGTGACCATCGTCCGTGGATGACAGGCGAGATCGGCGAGTTGGGTGTCGAGGTTTTGCGCGCGGTCAAGGCCGTGCTGGACCCGACCGGCATCCTCAATCCGGGCAAGCTGATCCCGTGACCTCGACGCCGATCACATCGCTTGCCCTGCTGACCAACCCGATGTCGGGACACGGCAAGGCCACATCGGCCAGTGCGGTGGCACTCGCGCGATTCCGTGAGCGTGGGGTGCAGGTCACCGAACTGCAAGGAGCGACAGCCGAAGAGTCGCACTCGATGGCACGCGACGCGGTTGCCAACGGAGTTCAGGCATTGGTTGCGGCCGGGGGAGACGGCTTGATCTCCGCCGTGCTTCAAGCGGTCGCGCAGACACCAGTGCCTTTCGGGATCATTCCCGGTGGAACCGGCAACGATCTGGCGCGCGAGTTCGGCATACCGGTGGACGATCCAGCTGCCGCGGCTGACGTCGTTGTCGACGGACACCTCCGCGCGACGGATCTGGGCCGAGCAGGGGAGAGGTGGTTCGGCACCGTGATGTCGACCGGGTTCGATTCGAAGGTGACCGACCGCGCCAACACGATGAGCTGGCCGAAGGGACCCATGCGCTACAACCTCGCGATACTCGCCGAACTCGCTCGACTGCGGCCGGTGCCGTACCGGATCGAGCTCGACGACGACCGTGTCGTGGAGGTCGAGGCGATCATGGTGACAGCGGGCAACGCCAAGTCCTACGGCGGCGGCATGCTGATCACGCCGAACGCGCAGACCGACGACGGCCTCCTCGACATCACTGTTGTCGGAGCGACCACCCGCACACGGTTGATCCGCCTGATGCCGACGCTCTACAAAGGCACCCATGTCGATCTCGACGGAGTCGACACCTACCGCGCACGGAAAGTGTGTCTCACTGCACCCGATACGACGGCGTATGCCGACGGGGAACCACTCGGCCCTCTGCCGATCGATGCCGTAGCTGTGCCCAGCGCGGCGCAGGTGTTCGTCCCGGCGCCGTGAACTGCAGGTCGGCACAGTTACGTTCCAATAGTCCGATAATCGTCGAGGAAAATACCCTGCGTACTGAAGATTACGCAGCTCATTCGGTCTAATATTTATCCCCGAAGGGCGGGATATTCGTGTCCCTCATCCACGAATATCCGCCCTTCGCCATGCTCACTTCTTGGCGATTGTTGCCAATGTGGGGCGGTCCGCCCGCTGAGTCGAGCGGTTAGCACGGTGGTGGCTCGAGTCACACTGCGGGGACAACTAGAATCGCGTGGTGATCAGCGCAGCCACACAGGAGCCCCGACCCGAGAATTCGCACAGCCGTGCCGACGTGCTACCGAAAAGCTGGAACCCCAGCGAGGTAGAAGAGCGGATGTATCAGGGCTGGGTCGACGCGGGTTACTTCAAAGCGGATGCCGCCAGCAACAAGCCCGGTTACTCGATTGTGCTGCCCCCACCGAACGTCACCGGCAGCCTGCACATGGGCCACGCGCTCAACCACACATTGATGGACGCCCTCACGCGCCGCAAGCGCATGCAAGGCTACGAGGTGCTGTGGCAGCCAGGTATGGACCACGCCGGAATCGCGACGCAGACCGTTGTCGAAAAGCAGCTCGCGCTCGACGGCAAAACCAAAGAAGACTTCGGTCGCGAGCTGTTCATCGACAAGGTCTGGGACTGGAAGCACGCTTCGGGCGGCACGATCCAGGGCCAGATGCGACGAATCGGAGACGGTGTCGACTGGAGCCGCGACCGCTTTACGATGGACGACGGCTTGTCGCGTGCGGTGCAGACGATCTTCAAGCGGCTGTTCGACAAAGGCTTGATCTACCGCGCCGAGCGCCTGGTGAACTGGTCGCCCGAACTGAAGACCGCGATCTCCGATATCGAGGTGAAGTTCGAAGACGTTGAGGGCGAACTTGTTTCGCTGCGCTACGGCTCACTCAACGACGACGAACCCCATGTCGTTGTTGCTACCACGCGGGTCGAGACGATGCTGGGGGACACCGCTGTTGCTGTACACCCCGACGATCCGCGCTACAAGGCGTTGATCGGCACCACCATCGAGCACCCGATCACCGGGCGGCAGATCCCGATCATCGCCGACGACTACGTCGATCCCGAATTCGGTACCGGCGCAGTCAAGATCACCCCCGCACACGACCCCAACGACTTCGAAATGGGAGTGCGGCACAACCTCCCGATGCCGAGCATCATGGACGTCCGGGGTGCGATCACCGACACCGGAACCGAATTCGACGGCATGGACCGGTTCGAAGCACGCGTCAAGGTTCGCGAACGGCTCGCCGAGCAGGGACGTGTTGTCGCGGAGAAGCGCCCGTATCTGCACAGCGTCGGTCATTCCGAGCGCAGCGGCGAGGCGATCGAACCACGGCTGTCCTTGCAGTGGTTCGTCAAGGTCGAGTCCCTCGCGAAAGCCGCAGGTGATGCGGTTCGTAACGGTGACACCGCAATTCACCCCGCAAGTCTGGAACCGCGGTGGTTCTCGTGGGTCGACAACATGCACGACTGGACGATTTCGCGCCAGCTGTGGTGGGGACACCGGATCCCGATCTGGTACGGCCCCGACGGTGAGGTTGTGTGCGTCGGGCCCGACGAGACTGCCCCGGCTGGCTATGTGCAGGACCCCGATGTCCTCGACACCTGGTTCTCCTCGGCGTTGTGGCCCTTCTCCACACTGGGCTGGCCGGACAAGACTCCCGAGCTCGCGAAGTTCTATCCGACCAGCGTGCTCTTCACCGGCTACGACATCATCTTCTTCTGGGTTGCCCGGATGATGATGTTTGCGTTGTTCGTCGCCGACGACGACGCACTCCGCGACGGCAAATCCGAGCTGCAGGTTCCCTTCAAAGATGTTTTCCTGCACGGACTTATCCGCGACGAGTTCGGCAAGAAGATGTCCAAGTCTCGTGGCAACGGCATCGATCCGTTGGATTGGGTCGAGTTGTACGGCGCCGACGCACTGCGCTTCACCTTGGCGCGCGGTGCGCAGCCCGGTAGCGATCTGTCGATCGGTGAATCCCAAGCGGCGGCGTCACGAAACTTCATCACCAAGCTCTTCAATGCGACGAAGTTCGCTTTGATGAATGGCGCTGTGAGCGCTCCACTTCCGCACCGCGAAGAGTTGACCGATGCGGATCGCTGGATCCTGGACCGGCTCGAAGAGGTTCGGGTAGAAGTAGATTCGTCGTTCGAGTCCTACGAATTCGGCAAGGCCTGCGAGGCGTTGTATCACTTCGCCTGGGACGAGGTCTGCGACTGGTATCTCGAACTCGCGAAAGTCCAATTCCAATCGGGCTCCGAAACTGAGGCTGCCAACACCCGCGTGGTTCTCGGCGTCGTACTCGATGCGTTGCTGCGTCTACTGCATCCAGTCGTCCCGTTCGTCACGGAGGCACTGTGGCAGGCGCTGACGTCCGGTGAGTCGATTGTGATCGCGGAGTGGCCGGAGCCTTCCGGTTCGCCTACCGCAAACCTTTCCGCACAGCGCATTTGGGACATGCAGGCTCTCATCACCGAGATCCGTCGATTCCGTAGCGATCAGGGCCTCAAGGACAAGCAGAAGGTCGCCGCCCGGCTCGTGGGTATCGACGCTGCGGACCTGACCGACCAGCAGGCTGCAATCGGAGCCCTCGCTCAGCTCACCGAGCCGGGTGACGATTTCGCCGCAACCGCGTCGCTCGAAGTGCGACTCACAGCTGCGACCGTCACGGTGGAATTGGACACGTCGGGAACCGTCGACCTCGAGGCCGAGAAGCGCAGGCTCGAGAAGGATCTCGCGGCCGCCCAGAAGGAACTGGATGGGACCACCGCGAAGCTGACCAACGACGCGTTCCTGGCGAAGGCACCGGACACAGTCGTCGAAAAGATCCGTGCCAGAAGGCAAGTCGCCGAAGAAGAGGTCGAGCGCATCGGCGTCCGCCTGGCCGCAATGAAGGACGAGGCCAGCAAGTGACCACAGCTTCGGGATCGTCCGGCGAGGATCACGTCACGATCGAGCCCACGCCGATCGACTTCGCCGAGCTGGCACTGGTCGAGGCCGATCTCGACAAGCGTTGGCCCGAGACGAAACTCGAGCCGTCGACCGCGCGGATCGCGGCGCTGATGGATTTGCTCGGCTTTCCGCAGCGCGGATATCCGGCGATTCACGTCGCCGGCACCAACGGCAAGACATCGGTGACGCGCATGATCGATTCGCTGCTGCGCAGTCTGCACAGGCGTACCGGTCGCACGACAAGCCCGCATCTGCAGCTCGCTACCGAACGGATCGGCATCGACGGTCATCCGATCTCGCCGCGCCTGTATGTGGACACCTATCGCGAACTACTGCCGTACATCGAGATGGTCGATAGCACATCAGAGGAAGGCGGGCTCGCGTCCGATGGGCCCGACCCGCAAGCTCCCGGGCCGAAAATGAGCAAGTTCGAGGTGCTCACGGCCATGGCCTTCGCAGCCTTTGCCGAAGCTCCCGTCGATGTCGCCGTTGTCGAGGTCGGACTCGGGGGACGTTGGGACGCAACGAATGTGATCGACGGGCAGGTCGTCGTGATCACCCCGATCGGCTTGGACCACATGGACTATCTCGGCGAAGATTTGGCGAGTATCGCCAGTGAAAAGGCCGGGATCATCAAGAAGGCGCCCGAGCAGCTCGTTCCGGCCGACACTGTCGCGATCATCGCCGAGCAGGATCCTGCCGCGATGGATGTGCTGCTGCGACGCGCTGTCGAGCAGGAGGCTGCTGTTGCCCGCGAGGGTTCGGAGTTCAAGGTGACGGGCCGCCAGATCGCGGTCGGTGGCCAGGTGTTGGAGCTCCAGGGCCTCGGCGGAGTGTACGACCAGATCTTCCTGCCGTTGCATGGCGAACATCAGGCCAAGAATGCTGTGTTGGCGCTCGCCGCGGTCGAAGCTTTCTTCGGTGCCGGAGCGGATCGTCAGCTCGACATCGATGCTGTCCGTGCCGGATTCGCTTCGGTGACAACGCCGGGCCGCCTCGAGCGAGTTCGGAACGCGCCGACGGTGTTCCTCGATGCCGCGCACAATCCGCACGGTGCGCGCGCCTTGGCCGCTGCGCTGAACGAGGAGTTCGATTTCCGGAAGCTGGTCGGCGTCGTCGCAGTACTGAAGGACAAGGACGTAGCCGGGATTCTGGAGGCCCTCGAGCCGGTGTTCGACGAGATCGTCGTCACCACCAACAGCTCTCCCCGCGCAATGGACGTCGACGAGTTGTCCGATCTTGCGGTCGCACGGTTCGGTGACGAGCGAGTCGTCGTTGCGGCGACGTTGCCCGACGCGCTCGAGACTGCGATTCGGATCGCCGAAGAGGTGGCCGAACCCGGCGAGGCGGTGTCGGGTGCTGGTGTCGTGGTGACAGGCTCGGTCGTCACCGCGGGAGATGCCCGCACACTGTTCGGAAAGGACCCCGCGTGAGCGACGAGAGCTCCGGCGACTTCCACGCGCCAGCAAAGGATCCGTGGAAGAGCCTGCGCGGTGTCATGGCGGGCACGCTGATCCTCGAAGTGATCGTGGTGCTGCTCGCGCTGCCGGTCGTTGCCAAGATCGGCGGAGGAATCACCTGGTTGTCGGGTGGTTACATCGGGCTGCTCGCGCTCGCCATGGTGCTCGGTGCGGGTCTGCAGCGTCGTTCGTGGGCGTTGCAGTACAACCTGGCGTTGCAGGTCGCGTTCGTGCTGGGTTTCTTCGTGCACCCGTCGATCGGCTGGCTCGGATTGCTGTTCGGAATCGTCTGGGGCTTCATCCTCTTCCTGCGGCGTGACATCGCGTGGCGGCTCGAACGGGGCCTGCTGCCGGGTCAGCGCGAGTGACCCTCTAGGATTTGCGACCGTGACTGAGCGCTCCCTAGTACTAATCAAGCCCGATGCCGTTGCCCGTGGATACGTCGGAGAGATTCTCGGCCGCATCGAACGCAAGGGCCTGACAATCGCAGCGCTCGAGCTGAAGAACGTGTCCGACGAGCTCGCTGCGAACCACTACGACGAGCACAAGGAACGGCCGTTCTTCGGCTCGCTCCTCGAGTTCATTACGTCCGGCCCCGTCGTCGCAATCGTCGTCGAGGGCCCCCGCGCCGTCGCGGCTTTCCGTCAGCTCGCCGGCGGTACCGATCCGGTCGAGAAGGCGGTTCCCGGCACCATCCGTGGTGACCTCGCCCTCGAGACGCAGGAGAACATGGTCCACGGTTCCGACTCGACCGAATCCGCAGCACGCGAAATCGCACTGTGGTTCCCGGAGCTCGCCGGCGCCTGAGCCACGCCCGACAGGGCGCTTCGTGCGCCGCTGGCGAGTACTGGTCGACGTGTGTGGGATACTGGAGACGGTTGCACCGCAATTGCTCCACGCGGTTGCAATCGGATGACTACTGAGGTTCGATGCCGTCATCGCTGCCACGGGCACCGGGAGAACCCTCTCGCCCGCGTCGGCATGCTGGATGATCAGCGCGCGAACCTTCGGAGTACAGCCATCCAGCCAGGCACCGCGTTCCCAGCTAGCCCTACCGGACCAAAGCCCAACGGACGATACCGAGTACGCGGAGCGAGACCATATAATCTCGCGCCCCATCGGGCGCGGGTACACAAGCTGCCCTCGCGTGGCCGCGTCACCTCCCGATCTCTGGGCGGACGCGCCCGGGGGTCCGAGGAGACTACGTGGCCGATCAAGAGCCGCCGGAGACATCAGCAGAGCTGAATCTAGAGAATTCAGCTGACGCGAAAGACACCGTTAGCAGCGGCGAGCCGGTACTGCCGGATCGGATCAGGGTGCATGCCCTGGCCAAGCTGCTCGGTGTCACCAGCAAGCAAGTATTGGCTGCTCTGACGTCGCTCGGCGCCGACGCACGCAGCCCGCAGTCCAGCCTCGGCCGTGAAGTCGCGGAATCGGTGCGGACAGCGTTTGCGAGCGAAAACGAACCCGAAACAGCTCAGACCGAGGCCGTCGCGCCCGAACCTGTGGCAGCTGAGCCTGCTCCGGGCGAGGTTGCGCCCGAGGTGGTCCAGCCTGAGGTCACCGCACCCGCGGTGGTCGTCGACGAGGTTGTCGCCGATGAGGGCCCTGAGGATGCTGGTCTGTCGCAGCCACAACTGTTCGCCAGCCATGTCCGCGAGGACGTCGCGGTTGTCGAACCGTCGTTATACGAACCTGCGGCGTTCTCGCAGGTTCCTTTGTTCCTGCAGCCCGAGTTCCTGCAGCCCGACGTCGCCGCGGCCGAGGAAGCTCGCCGCCGCCGACGTACCGAGCGCAAGTCCGAGGACGAGCCGCGCGAACAAGCAGCGACAGCCGTCGAGGAGACCGCCGCAGAACCGGCGGTAGTCGACGCCGCGTCGGATCTGGATCAAGAAGCAGATTCGTCCAGCGACAGTGTCGATACTGACGCCGACAAGACTGACAACGACAAGACTGACAACGACAAGACTGACGACGACCAGGGCGACGACGACAAGGCCGAAGGCGGGCAGCCCCGCCGCCGCCGCCGTGGACGTCGAGGCCGTGGACGCGGTAGGGGAGAGCAGCAGGGCGGCGACGCCGACGACGAGTCGGACGGCTCCGATTCCGACGAAGTTGCCGCTGATTCGACAACCCCCGGCACCAGTGACGACACCGACAGCGATGACGACACTGACGACGAGGCGAAGGATTCTGCGGAATCCGATGGCGACTCCGGTGACGATTCCGACGACAACGGTGGTGGGGACGGTGCAAATCGCCGTCGTCGGCGCAGGCGTCGGCGCAAGGTAACCGGCGACGGTTCCGGCGACGAAGCAAAGTCCGAAGACGATCCGCCGAACACCGTTGTGCACGAGCGCGAGCCACGCAACAAGGGCCGCGCAGCCGCTGCAGCAGCCAAGGACGAAGTCCAGGGAATTACCGGTTCGACGCGACTCGAAGCGAAGCGCCAACGTCGACGTGATGGCCGCGATGCCGGTCGTCGTCGTCCGCCAATCCTGACCGAATCGGAATTCCTCGCCCGCCGCGAAGCGGTGGACCGGGTGATGGTGGTGCGCGAGAAGGTCTTCGCGGGTATCAACGACGGTTCGGGAAACGTCGCAGCGTCGCTTCCCGTAACCCAGGTTGCCGTTCTCGAAGACGATGTCCTGGTCGAGCACTTTGTCACCAGCAGTGGATCGGCATCGATGGTGGGCAACGTCTACCTCGGCCGGGTTCAGAATGTGCTCCCGAGCATGGAAGCGGCGTTCGTCGACATCGGCCGCGGCCGCAACGGCGTGCTGTATGCGGGCGAAGTCAACTGGGAAGCAGCCGGTCTCGGCGGCAACTCGCGCAAGATCGAACAGGCACTCAAGCCTGGCGATCAGGTGCTCGTGCAGGTGAGCAAGGATCCGGTCGGTCACAAGGGTGCGCGTCTCACCACTCAGATCAGCCTTGCGGGTCGATTCCTCGTCTATGTTCCGGGCGGATCGTCGACCGGGATCAGCAGGAAGCTGCCCGATACCGAACGCAAGCGGCTCAAAGAAATCCTGCGTGACATCGTCCCCAACGACGCCGGTGTCATTATCCGCACCGCGTCTGAAGGCGTGAGCGCAGCGGAACTCGCTCTCGACGTCGAGCGACTGCAGAGCCAGTGGCGCGCAATCGAGGAGCAGTCCTCGGCGGCAGGCAAGGGCAACCCGCAGGCGCTGTACGAAGAGCCGGACCTGCTGGTCAAGGTCATTCGCGACCTGTTCAACGAGGACTTCTCGAAGATCGTCATCGAAGGTGAGAAGGCCTGGACGACGGTCGAGTCCTACATCAAGGCTGTCGCGGCCGACCTACTCCCCAGAGTCCAGCGTCACGACACCGGTGGCGAGCAGGGGAATCGCCCTGACGTCTTCCAGACGTATCGCATCGACGAGCAGCTCGCCAAGGCGCTCGATCGCAAGGTGTGGCTGCCGTCGGGCGGCACCCTGGTGATCGATCGCACCGAGGCGATGACAGTCGTCGACGTCAACACCGGCAAGTTCACCGGTGCCGGCGGAAACCTCGAAGAGACTGTCACCCGCAACAACCTGGAAGCGGCCGAGGAGATCGTTCGGCAGATGCGCTTGCGTGACATCGGCGGCATGATCGTCGTCGACTTCATCGACATGGTGCTCGAATCGAATCGCGATCTGGTCTTGCGCCGGCTTACCGAGGCACTCGGACGTGACCGCACCCGGCATCAGGTGTCGGAGGTGACGTCGCTCGGACTGGTTCAGATGACCCGCAAGAAGCTGGGAACCGGTCTGGTAGAGGCATTTTCGACCAACTGCGAGCATTGCCACGGACGCGGAATTCTCGTGCACTCCTATCCCGTCGAGGTGTCGTCGTCCGATGACAACGGCTCGCGGTCGAGTTCGCGGAACGAGCAGACCCCCCGCAAGCGTCGTGGACGTGAGGCAAAGCCGACTCCGGAAGTAGTCGAGCCTGTCGCAGCCGTTTCGGCTCCGGTCGTGTCCGAGGTCGTCGCATCGGTGAAGCGGGCACACCCCGTCGCGCTGGCGATGGCGGCTCATCACGACCACCCCGATTTCGAGGACGAGCACGGTTCCGTCGAAGCCGCGGTTGAGGTCGAGGTCACCCCGGTCGCGGTGGAAGCCGAGCCCGATGTTGCCGAGCCGCTAGTGGAGCAAGCAACGCCGACGGAGCCCGAAGCGCCGGCACCTGCCGCTGAGCCGAAGAAGAAGTCGTGGGTGCGCCGCAGGGTGTCACGCGCGGCAGCTGCACCGGCAGGCGACGCCAGTGTCGGAACCGTTTTCGTCGTTCCGACCGAGGGCCAGCCGAAGCAGGCTGAGCTGCCCCAGACGATGACGGCAGCCGTCGATCAAACTCCGGATACGCCGATTCCTCCGCGTGCGCCACGCAGGCGTAGGGCGGCAGCACGGCCCGCAGGCCCGCCTGTGGACGTCGACGCGTAGCCAGACCCGCCGAGTGTGCACTTGCTGTCGTAAACGCCGAGAGCGAGCGACGGTATGTGCACTCTCGAGGAGGGTCGTTCAAGGCGAATCGTGATCCGCAACGCACCAGTTTGACCCTTGCGCTGCAGTTCCCGTAACCTTGACCAGTCGCTGCCCGGCGATACCGCTTCGCCGCGCCCGTTCAGGGCTGATGCGAGTGCGCTGGAGGCAGCAGCCACACCTGACCAGTCGCGTGACACTTTGTCGCGCGAGCGGTATTCGGACAACACGTTCGGATGCTGCAAAGTTGACTTAGTGAAAGAGGGTAGCCGTCCGATGGCAACGTACGCGATCGTCAAGACCGGCGGAAAGCAGTACAAGGTCGCGGTCGGTGACCTGGTGAAGGTCGAGAAGATCGAGGGTGAGCCCGGCAAGGCTGTGTCGCTCGAAGCGGTTCTCGTCGTCAATGGCGCCGAGCTGACCACCGATGCCGACAAGCTGGCCAAGGTTTCTGTCACCAGCGAGATCTTCGAGCAGACCAAGGGCCCGAAGATCCGGATCCACAAGTTCAAGAACAAGACCGGCTACCACAAGCGCCAGGGTCACCGTCAGAAGCTGACGGTCCTCAAAGTCACCGGCATCAAGTAACTCACTCGAGCTTTAGTACCCAGGAGGGTTCGTCATGGCACATAAGAAGGGTGCTTCCAGTTCGCGCAACGGGCGCGACTCGAATTCACAGCGCCTCGGGGTCAAGCGTTTCGGCGGCCAGGCCGTCAGCGCCGGTGAGATCCTCGTTCGTCAGCGCGGAACGCACTTCCACCCCGGCGTGAACGTCGGCCGTGGCGGCGACGACACGCTGTTCGCTCTTGCAGCGGGGTCTGTCGAGTTCGGCAGCAAGCGTGGCCGCAAGACCGTCAACATCGTTCCGGCAGAGGTTGCGGTCTAACTCGCCGAAGCGTTAATACGTTCCAACGGGGCGGGCCTGGGTCGCACAACACCCAAGCCCGCCCTGTTTTGTTTCACTATCCGTTTTTGTCCCACCACCCGTGCAGCAGACCGCGCACCATCAACCCGAGGAGGATCGGACCAATGTCCCGATTCATCGATCGCGTGGTGCTGCATGTCAGCGCCGGCAAAGGCGGCAACGGCTGCTCGTCCGTCCACCGCGAGAAGTTCAAGCCGCTCGGCGGACCCGACGGCGGAAACGGTGGGCGCGGCGGCGAAGTGATTCTCGAAGTCGACGAGAACGTGCACACGCTGCTCGACTTCCACTTTCACCCGCACGCGAAGGCCACCAACGGTACACAGGGGATGGGCAGCAACAAGGACGGCGCCAACGGTGACGACCTGATCCTGCGAGTGCCCGACGGCACGATGGTCCTCGACCAGGACGGTTCGATTCTTGCCGACCTCGTCGGTGTCGGTACTCGTTTCGCGGCGGCAGCTGGCGGACGCGGAGGGCTCGGCAACGCGTCGCTGGCGTCGCGTGCCCGCAAGGCCCCAGGATTTGCTCTCCTCGGCGAGGACGGTGTCGAACGCGAACTCATCCTCGAGCTGAAGTCCGTCGCCGACGTCGGGCTCGTCGGTTTCCCTTCGGCCGGCAAATCGTCACTCGTGTCGGTGCTTTCCGCTGCGAAGCCGAAGATCGCGGATTACCCGTTCACCACGCTGGTGCCCAACCTCGGTGTGGTGTCTAGTGGCGAAACAACTTTCACTGTCGCAGACGTTCCCGGCCTGATTCCTGGCGCGAGTCAGGGTCGCGGGCTCGGCCTCGACTTCTTGCGGCACCTCGAACGCTGCGCGGTACTTGTGCACGTCGTCGATTGCGCGACGTTGGACCCGGGTCGCGATCCGATCTCCGACATCGATGCGCTGGAAGCCGAACTGGCCGCGTACAAGCCGGCGTTGTCGGCTGATTCGTCACTCGGCGATCTGTCTGATCGACCGCGAGTGGTCGTCCTGAACAAGGTCGACGTCCCCGAGGCGGCCGAACTCGCCGAGATGGTCACCCCCGATCTTGTCGCGCGTGGGTGGCCGGTCTTCGCGATCTCCGCAGTGAGTCGAGAAGGTTTGCGGCCCTTGACGTTCGCGCTGGCGAAGCTCGTGGTTGAGTACCGACTCGCGCATCCGAAGGCAACGCCGAAACGACAGGTGATTCGACCGGTCGCGACGGACGAGTCCGGATTCACCGTGATCCCCGATCCGGAAGAGCCCGGTGGCTTCATCGTGCGTGGTACTCGTCCGGAACGCTGGGTCAAGCAGACCCAGTTCGACAACGACGAAGCGGTTGGCTATCTCGCAGACCGGCTCGCCCGGCTCGGCGTCGAAGAAGCGCTGGTCAAACTGGGTGCCCAGCCAGGTGCCTGCGTCACGATCGGCACCGTCTCGTTCGATTGGGAGCCGCAAACACCGGCCGGTGTGGACCTTGTCATGACAGGTCGAGGAACCGACGCCAGGATCGACCAGGTTGAGCGGATCGGTGCGGCTGAGCGTAAGCACGCGCACCGGATTCGCCGTGGACTCGAAGGTACGGACCCGGAGGACCAGTGACCGCAGCGGATTCGCCCGTGAGTCCTGCGCGGCAGGCTATTTCGTCGGCACGGCGAGTTGTTGTGAAGATCGGCTCGTCGGCATTGACGAGTCTCGAGGGCGGCATCGATACGGTGCGGCTCGAAGCTCTCGCAGATGCGGTCGAAACGCGGATGCGGGCAGGTTCCGACGTTGTCGTCGTGTCGTCGGGTGCGATCGGTGCGGGGATGGCGCCGCTCGGATTGACAAGGCGCCCACAAGATCTCGCGACCAAGCAGGCCGCGGCAAGTGTCGGTCAGTTGGCCGTCGCGCACGCATGGGGGACCTCGTTCGGCAGGTACGGCCGCGCGGTCGGACAGGTACTGCTCAGCGCCGACGACTTTGCGCGGCGTGAGCATCATCGAAATGCTCAGCGCACCCTCGACCGGCTGCGTTCGCTCGGCGCAGTCGCAGTGGTCAACGAGAACGATACTGTTGCGACGGAAGAGATTCGGTTCGGTGACAACGACAGGCTTGCGGCCTTGGTCGCGCACCTGGTCGGCGCCGATGCCCTGATTCTGCTGTCGGACGTCGATGGTCTCTACGACGGCGATCCGCGTAAGGGCAACGCGAACTTTGTTCCAGAAGTGCGCAGCCGAGAAGACCTCGAAGGCGTCATCGCCGGCACTGGCGGCGTGCTCGGTACCGGCGGAATGGCGTCGAAGCTCTCAGCTGCCCGGCTCGCTGCGGACGCTGGAGTGCCGGTGTTGCTGGCCGCGGCGACCGATGTCGACGCTGCGCTGGGAGCGGGGCTCGTCGGTACTGCATTTGCTGCCCGGCCGGTGCGGCTGTCTGCGCGCAAGTTCTGGGTTCGCCACGCCGCGGATGCTCGTGGATCGTTATTGCTGGACGCGGGTGCCGTCCGGGCGGTATCGCGGCGCCGCAGCTCGCTGCTCGCGGCCGGGATCACCGGGCTGCGCGGCAGGTTCTACGGTGGCGACGTCGTCGCTCTCGTCGGTCCCGACGACGCCGTGGTTGCCCGCGGAGTCGTGGCATACGACAGCACCGAACTGGAAGGGATGCTCGGCCGTTCGACCAGCGACCTTCCGGGTGAGCTGCGGCGACCCGTCGTGCACGCGGACGATCTGGTTGCCGTCTAGCCCACGTTCACGCCATAGTCCCGCGCTATGCCGGCGAGTCCCGACGCGTAGCCCTGACCGATCGCGCGAAACTTCCACTCGGCACCGTTGCGGTACAGCTCGCCGAACACCATCGCTGTTTCGGTCGACGCGTCTTCGCTGAGGTCGAAACGCGCCAGTTCGGCGCTGGTTGCTCGATCGACGACACGGATATAGGCGTTGCGTACCTGGCCGAACGACTGCCCGCGGCTGTCGGCGTCGTAGATCGAGACGGGGAAGAAGATGTTGGTGATGGTCGGCGGCGTCGCTGCCAGGTCGACGTTGATCACCTCGTCGTCGCCCTCACCCTCGCCTGTGAGGTTGTCACCGGTGTGCTCGATCGAGCCCTCCGGCGACCGTAAGTTGTTGAAGAACACGAAATGCAGGTCCGAGAGCACCTTGAGGTTGGTGCCGGTGGCGATGGCGCTCGCGTCGAGGTCGTAGTCGACGCCGGTCGAGGTGCGCACGTCCCAGCCCAGTCCGACAGAGACGGCGGTCAGGTTCGGGGCGGCCTTCGACAGTGAGACGTTCCCACCCTTGGCCAGGCTGACACCCATGGAGATCCCTTCGTCGACGGACGGTCCGAGCATGCCCGGTAGTTAAGTACGTTCTACCGTCTCCGGCGGCGATGTCAAGCGCCTTGCCTAGTAACGAAATTCCGAACGCTTTACCATTTTATTGCCCAAATTTAGGATGCAAGCTGCTCGGCCTCGGGTCTAGTTTCGAGACGACACCGTAGCGTAAATATCGATGGGCGGGTGCAGCCGATGGACAGCGAAACGATTCAGCGTCGGCGCTGGCTGATTCTCGGAGTCATGGTGATCTGCCTGCTGGTGGTGATACTGGACAACACGATCCTCAACGTCGCCCTGCGCACAATCCAGGAGGATCTCTCCGCGTCGCAGAGTCAGATGCAATGGGCTGTCGACAGCTATGCCCTTGTCTTCGCCGGACTGCTGATTGTGTGGGGTGTGACCGGTGATCGGCTGGGGCGCAAACGAATCCTGCTTTTCGGTATCGCATGCTTCGGCGTGACATCGGCGCTGTGCTCGTTTGCGACCACGCCGACCGAGCTGATCGTCTTCCGGGCATTGATGGGAATCGGCGCGGCTGCAGTGCAGCCGCAAACACTATCGATCATCCAGAATGTGTTCGAGCCGGAGGAGCGGCCGAAGGCAATCGGTATCTGGGCGGCGTTCTCGGGTGTCGCGATCGCGCTGGGCCCGATCGCGGGAGGCGCATTGATCAAATACTTCTGGTGGGGTTCGGTCTTCCTGATCAATGTGCCGATCGTGATCGTCGGTGCAATTCTCATATTTGTCCTTGTGCCCGAATCGAAGGACCCTAATCCGGGCAAGTTCGATCCGCTCGGGACCGTTCTGTCGATCATCGCTCTGGTGGTGTTGGTCTACGGAATCATCCAGGGCGGCAACACAAACGAATGGCTACGCTGGAACACACTCGGCGCGATCGTCGTGGGTGCTGCCCTGCTGGCCCTGTTCGTGTACCTGGAAAAGCGCAGCACACATCCGACGATCGACGTGACGCTCTTCAAGAACCGGCAGTTCACCGCCGGTACTATTTCGATCGCACTCGTGTTCTTTTCGCTGATGGGCGCTACCTTCTACTTCGCCTACTATCTGCAGGCGATTCGCGGCTACACGGCACTGACAGCCGGTGTGTGCCTGATCGCGGTGGCGGCCGGCGTCATGATCATGGCCAGCCGTGCGGCCGGACTCGCTGCCCGATTCGGGCCGAAAGTCGTTGCCGGTACCGGCCTTACCTTGTTCGCACTCGCGATGCTGTCCTACGGCCTCGTCACGGAAGGGACGCCGCTGTGGGTGATCGAGGTCGAGATGTTCTTCCTCGGCTCCGGTATGGGTCTGACGATGACACCGGCGACCAACGCCATCATGGGAGCCGTGCCACGTGAAAAGGCCGGTGCCGGTTCCGCTGTGAACAATACGGTCCGGCAGGTCGCAGGCGCCCTCGGTGTGGCTGTGCTCGGATCGCTTCTGGCCGTTGCCTTCCGCGGTCAGCTCGGTATCGATCGGCCGGCTGAATTGGCCGCCGCACTCGACCAGCCGGCCGCGATCGTCTCGACTATGCCTGAGCAAACCCGTGTTTCGCCGTTGGTCACGAACGATGCAAGCGAATCCATTGGCGGTGCACTGCAATTCGCACAGAAGGCCGGCGCCGCCATGGAGCAACGTGGTCAGTTGCCGCAGGCTCAGCAGCTCTCACCCGACATCCGGTCTGCCCAGCGAGCAAAGGTCGAAGCCGAGATCGGCGAATTCGTACAGGAATCGAAGGACTCTTTCATTCACGGTATGCACGTGGCATCGATCGCGGCCGCGTTGAGCGCATTCCTGGGTGCGCTCGCGGCGTTCACGTTGTTGCCGGGGCGGCCTGCGGTCCCATCCGCGGAGACAGCGGCGGTGGCGCAGGAGTTGGTATGAAGGTTCGGGGACGCCCACGCGACGCGTCGGTCGACGAGCAAGTTCGTGCAGCGACATTGGACATACTGGCCGAGCGAGGCCGATACGGGGCGAGTGTCGAAGCGGTTGCGGCCCGATCCGGTGTTGCCAAGTCTTCCATCTATCGCAGATGGTCGGGCCGCGACGAGATGATCATGGGCGCCCTTGCATCGCTTTTCGAGATCTCCGAGGTGGTCGCGAGCGGTTCCGACGATCCGCGCGAGCAGTTGTCCGCGCTGCTGGAGCAATTGCGCGACCAATGGGCAGACCCGATGTTCCGGCGGCTGATGCGCCGGTTGGCGGCCGACGGCAGCGAAGCACCGCAGGACCACCGGCGCTTCCGTGAGCAGCTGATTTCGAGGCGGCGCGATATGTTGCGCGCGGTGCTGAACCGATGCGTCGAGGGAGGAATCATCCGAGCCGATGTCGACTCGCAGTGGGTCACCGATCTACTCGTCGCGCCCGTGATCGTCGCCGCGATGACTCACCGCAACGACGTCAGCGTCGAGCAGTTGGAGTTCAGTATCGATACCGTGCTCAGGGGTCTGGCTCCGCACTAGTCGGGCGCGGCGACCACCGGCTGGTCGGTCAAGGCGAAGTCGTTGCCTACGCACAATATGGGAAAACCGGTTTCCTCTGCGAGCGCAAATGTGAAGCAATCGCCGAAGTTCAAGGCTGCGCGGTGCCTCCCCTTCCCGAACCGCCTCCAGGCGTCCATCGCGCGATCGACGAGTGTGTCGTCAAATGGCTCGACCGAGATGTTCGCATCCCTCAGGAATCGACTCGCGATTCCTTGTGCGGCGGGCTTGCGAGATTCGAGCACGATGCCGAGCTCGAGCGCGGTCGGCGCGGCGATCAGCCGTGTCGACGCGCTGGACAATTCGGTCGAAAGCCATTCTCGTTGTGGCTCATTCATCAATATCGCGACGATTGCGGATGTGTCGACAACGATTGCGGTCATGCAGGTAGGCCCGCGTCGTCATATCCGATGATCTCGTCGGCGGTGCGACCGTCGGCTAGCGGCAGTGCGTCGTATTCGGCGGCAAGTCGACCGATTCGATGTGCAATGTCCACGCGTTGTCGATCGCGAACCCGGCTCAAGCGCTCACGCAACGCGATCGTGACTGCCTGAGTAATGGATTCGTGCGTTGCGGCCGCCAGTTCGCGTGCGAGCGCGTCCGCTTCGCTCGTCTTGATGCTCAGAGCCATAAGAGAAGTCTAGACGATCAGGCGGATTTCTAGAATGTCGGACCGCAGACCAGAGCGGAAAGAACATCCGAACATCCGGCGTGGAGTTTCAGCGTCGCAAGCTCGTCGGCTCGTGTTGCGCCGCGATTGACGATCACGATCGGAATCCCACGCTTGGCTGCGCGGCGCACGAAGCGCAGGCCCGACATGACAGTCAGCGACGACCCCACAACGAGCAGCGATTCGGCGCTTTCGATGAGGTCGAACGTCGCAGTTACGCGATCGCGCGGAACCGTCTCGCCGAAGTAGACGATGTCTGGTTTCAGCGTGCCGCCACACACATGACAATCGACGACGCGGAAGTGGTCGGTATCCGAAATTACCGCGTCCGCGTCCGGAGCGATCTCCACACCTCTTGCTGCGGTGACGGTTTCGGCGAAACGTGGATTGGCCTGATCGAGACGCTCCGCCAACGCGTAGCGCGAGATCCGGTGCTCGCAACGCAGGCATCGCACCTGCCCATACGTACCGTGCAGGTCGATGACGTGGCGGCTACCCGCCTTCGTGTGCAAAAGGTCGACGTTCTGCGTGATCACCGCGTGGACCCGTCCCGCACGTTCCAGGTCGGCAAGTGCGCGATGTCCGGCGTTGGGCTTTGCGGCGTCCATGTATCGCCAACCGAGGTGATTGCGCGCCCAGTAGTGCCGACGGAACTGGGAATCGCCGACGAACTGCTGGTACGTCATCGGATTACGCTGCGGCGAATCCGGTCCGCGGTAGTCAGGGATGCCGGAATCTGTAGACACGCCGGCGCCAGTCAACACCATCGTGCGGCGGCCATCGAGCAGTTCGGCGAGACTGGTCAGCTCGAACGTGTCGCAAATGTTCAATCCGCGGGCATCGCCCGCCAACGACACTTGGGTCATGACCACAGTGAACCCCATCCCAGCCGGATATCGCAC
>JBBSKP010000049.1:0-26358 GCA_038256175.1 Mycobacteriales bacterium | reverse complement strand
CGAACCTGTTGCCCCGCTTACCTTTATCCGATGGCATCACCGGTTCGACAGCCGCCCAGAACTCGTCAGAAATCACACCCATGCGCGTCACCGGATAATCGTCGCTGGTCAGGACGCAAATATTCGGGAGACACGCCCTAGCCGCCTTACGCACGGCAGACACCCACATGAGGTCGGAGCTCTCGACCACGCACGTGCTCATGTGCGGTCACCGCTCCTGAGCCGAAGCTGACGCCGCTGATCCAACTGTCGCCGCACTCCACTGACTGCCAGCGCCAAGGCCATAGCCAGCACCGCTATCGCACCAATGATTCGACGAAGATCAAGCCCTGCACCCTCCGCACCCGGTAGCGCGATGAGCGGAGACTCAGTGGCGGCGACAAGAATTTCGTGAGCCGTCAGCCATGCTGTTGCCTTGACCGACAACGACGGCAGGATGCCCGCACCGAGCGTCAAAAGAAGAGGCAGACCCATGATCAGAAGTAGCTGATCATCGTCACTGAACAGGTCTGATGCGTTGCGCCCCTGCTGCTTCGGTGGGCGTTGGCCCGATCCTGGCTGCTGTTGCATAGGTCGTTGCTCCTTACTCGAAAGAGTTGGTGATACGAACGTGCGGTTTAGACGCCGAGATCGACGAACAGAGGCTTGCGAATGGAAACGGGAGCGTCGTCGGGAATTGCAAGATCGCCGACGTCGTCGTCATCGCTGCGCCAGGTCAGCGATAACAGCGAATCCTCGACTAGATCCGGCTCGGGCTCGGTGTCGACGACAACCCATTGGTCCGTGTCGTCCAAGAGCAGCAAATCCCCCATGACCACGTCTGCGGCATGGCAGTCCCGGACGGGCCCGTATTGGTCGTCTTCGTCATCAGCGGTGACCGCATCGGCGTAGTCGCGATCCGCACTGTCCGCAGGCGGTTGGACAAGGGCCAGGTGGGCAAGCGGTTTCGATGTGGCGCGCTCCGATGCGGAATTGTGCGAACGAGCTGTCGCCAGCTTGTCCAGCATCCGCACGGCTTCATCGGGGCGATCTGCGGACACCCGCTTCGAGATCTCCGGTACCTCGCCACGCGTGGACTCATCGACATCGCTAGCGCCCAGATCGGCGAATTCGGTTTGAAGCAAGCCGAGTAACGCCGTCGGGGAGGCGAGGCGACGGTCGGTGGCAACGCGGTTCATTGCCCTTCGTTTGACGACGGGGTCCAAGTCGCGTCGATCGGAGGCCAGAACCCACTCGGCATCGACATAGTCGTCGTAAGTCAGGGGCGCGGGCTGCACTGTGTCATCCTCGGCGTCGATGTCGGCTCGCGATGTGGGCGGGACAATCAGCAAACGTGGATGCCGGGTTGCTGTCGGACGCAAGGTATCGAGTAGTTCGGATTCGAAGGTGTCCTCGGCGACCTTGCGTGGGTCAGGTACGCGGTAGCACTGGATCTCGATTGGCTTGTACGTCTCGCTGACCGTCGTGCCACGGCCACGGCATCCGCGGGGCACGCTGATCCCGATCCCAGGTGACTGCCACATCATCAATGCGGCCTGCGGGGAGAGCCGCCCCATCGAGATACGCATCGCGAAGTTGTCGCGCATGTCGCCAACGAAGTAGATGGCGTCTGGACGCTGCGTGCCGAACACCAAGTGCACGCGCGAGGTTCGAGCCTTGCGCGCCATTGATGCCAACAGGTTCAGCACTGGCGGATTACGAGGGTCACCTTTGGATTTGACGGATGCGTACCAGGCTTCGACGTTGCCTCGAAACTCCGCCCACTCGTCTAGAAAGACGAGGACCGGCTCGAAATCAGCTTCGGAGGCCTCACCCGTGACGATCTTCTGATACCTGAACTCCATGAGCTCGTGCGCTCGATGTACCAACGCAACCTGTTGCTCGATCGTGGTTGCCACGACCTGCACATTCGGCCAATCCTGATATCCGAGGAATTCGACGTACTTGCCGTCGAGGACCCATACAGGCCAGCCGCGTCGTGTGACATTGACCAGCAAGTTGTGTGCAGTGACTGTTTTGCCGCTACCGGGCACCCCGATCAGCATCAGGTTTGGGTCGATAGCCGGCCGCCATACGACCTCGTTGCCGTCCTCATCGATGCCGTAGGGGATCTCGACCTTGTCGTAGGTAGCGAGCAAGTCGACACTGGAGTCGATTTCCGGCGACGGCAGCCACACCGATTCAGGAAAGACCGTGCGTTGTTCGAACCGAACCCAATCGGTGTGAAGGTTCCAACGGGCTTTCCAGCGCCCAGGCAGCGTCGCGCCAACCCCGCGTTCGATGCGCGTTCGATATCCCTCGGACGCCAGCTTGGCGCCCAGCTCGTGACGGACCTCCATCGAAGTCACGTCACCGGTTTCGGATGCTATATCGACCGCAATCACTTTGGCGGTCGGGCCGAGCAGCTGAGAGACGATCTTCTTGGCCCAGATCACCTGGTCGCTGTCTGCCTGCTCCTGCTCCGGGGGCTCGGCAGCAGCGAAGATGAGGCGTCGCTTCTTGTTGTCGATGCGAACCAGTTCGAAAAATCCCCACCCGCGGGACTCGAACACGTCGCTGATCTCGGTGATCCAGGTCGGATCGGTGGTTGCCTGCGCGGAGTCGTAGTGAACAACGAGCTTGCTCGGAATCCCCGGCCACCCCTTGAACCAGCGCACTACCTTCAATACGGCACGCGTGGCTTCGGGCAAGCCGACGACCGGGCACAAGTCCTCGACGACCTCATCGATGAGCGTGTCACGCATTTCGTTTCGCTTGCCGAACACAGCAGCCGAAATCGAAGCAATCGTCAGGCCTGCTGCACCCGGAACGGTGAGCGCTGCGTACTCCGTGAGTGGAGCGAATGCACCCACTCCAACAGCGGCTGACCCAAGGCAGATGCTGTCGCGGATCCAGGTGTGCTCGCGTGGAGGCAATGACGGCATCCGCGGGGATCGCGCGAATCGCGCGCCGTTCTGCTGCGCCGGAGACTGGACCGGGATTGTCATCAGTTGCTCACTGACTCGCGGCGGCGCACCGTCAAACTTGTAGGCGGCGTGCAGTAGACCCCGGCCCGATCACGAACGAGGCAGTGTTCCCGATCCTGATACTCGACGAGCTCGACGGGCCAGCCGTCGCACAGCAACATCACTCCGATCCGCGGCTGAGTACTTCGGCTTCTCACGGCGTCCTCCTGCAGTAGCGGAACTCGTCATGCTTCGAGCTCTTCTAACTGGAGGAAGATCCGGACGCCCATTCGTGTGTGACACCGGGCGACTGAATTTCTTTCCGACACAGCTGGGGGCCAGCACCGCAACGAAAGGTGGTTCGCCACGTCGCCGGCGCCCGTCGGTCGTGCCGTGCGTGCAAACCAGCTCACTTGCGACAACGCGTATGCGACGCGGGTGGGACGGTGTTGGGAGAGGTTCCGGATGCCGGATGGACGCGTCCGCTGGGCATCCCACCATTCACGGCGATGCCACCACCCTCGACAGCAATCGTGTCGACTTCCGAGTTCCTCTGCCACCGTCGCCTCCACTGAACTGCGCGCACCTTGCTGCGCGATGACCTCCGCCCCGCGCGGCTAATTAATGACAATGAAAACTATTCTGATAACCGCCTACCCCTTGACATGTGCGTTACGCTTCGGCTGAATCGAGCTTGCGAGACTCCGACGACGAAGCGAACTCCACACCTAGGGGAAATATTCGTCGCACGGCAACAACACCCAGACACCGCCGGCGTACACAAATCGCCCCACCCCCACGTGCTGTTCCACGCTGATACCAGCACCCCACAGCACATCGCTCGCCATACACACCGCATTGCTCGCCACAGACGCCGCGCGGCATATGCCGTCCCAAAGGCGTACCGCAGACGCATAACCGCCGGTTCGATTCACGACCCGCGCGGCCAACGACGCTGTTGACCGTCGCCATTTGAGACCCAACAGGTGGGAAGCCCCTCGCGATACCTGTTCACCGCGATGCCGGCGAACATCTGCACTCGAAGCACCTCGCGGCCCCGGTATTTTGCGCCACACGACGCACACACCTGGCGTTGCCCTTCGTCGCCGAAGACGTTCCGGGAAGAACTACGCGGAGATGGAACACGGCGCGCCGCGCGGTTAGGGTCGACTGTGAGCGATTTCACCGAGCGCACACAACTGTTGCGGATCGCAGAGTCGTCCACCTGAAAGATTCGCAGACATCCCTCAGGGGAAGGCCCTTAGACCCTTGAACGCGTTCCACTGCCAACGAGACGATCGGCTCTGGCAACAACACACACTTGCGCACCGCCCCGGTTGTTGCCAGTGCCACAGGCTAGTCCGGGATCGAGCGTCAAATGACGCCCTCGCTCAGCCACCCCCACAACGCTTGCCGCAGCGCTGAACTGCACCTTTCGACTCAGGCAACATGTGAATGTCCGAGTAAGGCCCGAGCATCGAGAACCTTCGCCTTCACCACTCGAGCGCAGCATCATTTGCCTCGCTCCCCCGGTCATGGAGCGGTCACTCTACTTCCACTGCATCCCGGCCAATGAATCCATTTTCCCAGGGAAACGTGCATGCGCGCAGCTTGGCAACATGACTCGCACTGTCAGAATGCGAGATGATCGACGCGCCATCCAACAGGTTGCCTTACGAGAGTCACCCACGCCGTTAACGTCGCGACAGTCGCGGTGCGCCCGCTCGCTTCTACCGCAATTTGGGTGATCGTGGCTACACGTTGAACCGTGTCGATCGTGTCGGGGCGACACCCGGAGCAGCTCAGATCAACATTCGCCACAATTTTGACGCCTCGCGTCTTCCAGTCGGCCCAGTTCCCGCCGGGCCCCGCGCTGTTGCGGCTGCTGTTCGCATCGGGTCGAGCGAGGCGCTGCGTCAACCACGGCGTGGCCCTCGCGAAGGCGTCCGCCCCGCTGATGTCCGAAACAGGGTCCCAGGTGAACATCGTGCGCAATGCTTCCGCAGCCACGGCATCCGCCGTCACAGGCTCGACGGTCGCCGTGGTTGTCGTCGACGGCCTAGCACGTTCACCCGGTGTTGCCGGCAGAACGTCGATCGGCGGTGCCGTTGCCGACACGGTCGAGGACGAATCGGCGCGGCCGGCATCACCGCCCGCGAATACGCTGTGCCCGACGAACGCCAACAGAACCACGACAAACGCCACCCCGAGAACCCGTGCGACGGTCAACCGAGGCTTCTTCATGCCACTCTTCTCGCCTTCATGTCGGATTGGATCGGTGCTTCTGTCACGGTCTCGCCGGGTTGCGGCGCGTGAATCATTCGTCCGCCCCCGATAGCGATAGCGACATGGCCGGGGCCGGGGCCGCCGAATTCTCCGAACAACAAGTCACCGGGCTGCACTTGACCGATCGGAACTTCCTGGCCGATTTGCCATTGCGCCTCAGAGGTTCTGGGTAGCGTGAGCCGCCCACCGGTGCCGGCGAAGACGGCATAGGATGTCAATCCGCTGCAATCCAAGCCGCCTTTGGAAGGGCCGTTGACGTCTCCGCCGCCCCAGACATAAGGGACCCCGATCTGGCGGCGGGCGACCGCCACGATTTGGGAGCCACTGCTGCCGCCGGGGACATAGACGAAGCTGCCTTGGGACATCTTCGAAGCGAACTTCGCCTGCGCGGCGAGGATTTTCGCGACGTAGGGCCGGGTCTGGGTGGTGTATTCCCCACCAGAGGGCATGCTGTCGCCGTCACTCGGATGCCGAACCAGAGCACCCGCACCGGCGTTGTAGGCAGCAATCGTCAACCCGGTCGGGTCGCCCTTGAGACTTCCATCGGCGATGCCGCGGTTGACCTCGTCATTGAGCGCACACATGAAATGCGCCTGAGACAGCACCGCGTCGCCGATCGAGTTGGGGTCAGCTTTGCCGTCTCCGTCGTAATCTTTGCCCCAGGTGGCCCACGTGCCAGGCATGAACTGGGCGGGTCCCCGCGCCCCGTTTTCCGATACGGGGGCGTCTGGTCCGTCGCGGAACCCGTTCTCCGCGTCAAGCTGCGCGGCGAGCAGGGAGGCCTTGATTCCAGGGCACACCGACCCGGCCTTACGAATCCATAGCTCGTATCGCGGTGGAACTGTTCCAGCCGCCAGTTCGCCTCCGGCGGTGCCAAATCCGCAGTCGATGTTTGTGTCGAGGGCAGTCAACCCCACTGCAGCGTCGGGACTGTTGGCGACCGGCGATCCGCTCCCGTTGGGTAGGACTGGGCCGGCGGGGGCTCCATTGACTTTCTGGGCGCGAGACAGCCAGATTTGGGGGTCTTCGGATTGGCCCTTTTGCAAGCGGCCGCCGGGCCATACTTCGAAATGTAGGTGTGGGCCGGTGCTTTGACCGTTGTTGCCGACGTCGGCAATATGTTGCCCGGCACTCACGTGGTCACCCGTTTTGACCTTCATGACGAACATGTGGCCGTAGACGGTGCTGATGGGACCGTTGTCGTTGGAGTCGATGACGATCCACAATCCGAAACCTGTTGCCGGGCCGGCGTCTACGACAACGCCATCCATCGCGGCGTAGATCGGTGTGCCCAGCGGGCCGGCGAAGTCCAGGCCCCGGTGAAATTCACCCCACCGCATGCCGTAGCCGCTGGTTACGGTGTGGGTGCCCTCCTTCATTGGGTAGACACGAGACCCTGTGGCCAGCACTGAAGGGGTTCCGCTGTCCTGGCCGGAGTCGGGCCCACATCCGCCTGAGTTGCTGCCGGTGAACAACACCAGCAGCGGTGCCATCATGAAGATCATTCCGAACATCGGGAACGCCGCGAGCGCCCACCACCATTTCTTGTTCGACGATTTCGAGGTGGTCGCGGATCGGACCGCTGGGCCACCGATAATCTCCATCACTGTCCTCGGTCGAGTCCGCTCGGCCTCACGCCCGAGGAGTTGGCCGAGGCCCGCGCTGCGGCCTCCAGAAGCCGGGCGGACCGCGCCCGCACATCGACTTGCCCAACGCTCGAAGCTCGCGCACTGGAGTCATGCTGCGGCGTCGATGTCGCTGCGGGAGTGACGTTTCGCTGACGACGAGCAGGCCCTGACGGCAGCATCACCGGAGCACCTGATGTTGTGAGGTACTCCCGGAATGGTTGCCCGTCAGGACTTTTCGTTGTCTGCGATCCTGCCCGCAATGTACTGCGAGCGGCGTTGCTGCGAGCGGCCGGTGCAATCCCGACCGGGTGCTTGATGCCGGCTTTGTCGGCAAGAGCTGCTCTCGAGAGCCGCTGTACCGCAGCCTCGCGGGCGGCGCGGGCCGAGTTGTTGGCTGCAGATTCCTTCGCCGACCCTTTGCCTTCGGGGTAGCTATCTGGATCCGCGATCGAATCGAGCTTGTCCTTTGCGCTCTTTGCTTTGATGGCGACAGTGCGAACTGCCGCGACCGCGGTCAGAACTCCCGCTGTCGCTGTGGATCCGGCAGCATGCGCGGCTACCTTGCCGGTCATTGCGGCCACGCCGCCTGAGCCCTTCGCCAGAGCACTTGCACCCTTGGCGACGGTCTTCCCGCCCCGGTAGAGCTGGCGGCCGGTGTAGACCATGTTCGCGACATCTTGTGCGGATGGTGGGCTGGACTTGCTCAGCGTTGTAGGTGCGGCGTTGGGTCGTTTCGATAAGGCTCCAGCCAAATTGTCCGACATATGTTTGAGCGCTTTGACACCGCGCCGGAACAAGACGATTCCGACGACCAGGAAAATGTCGACGAAGAACACCGTGCGGATCAGGTTCGCCTCGTCAGCGGCGAAAAGTGATTGCACCACCAGGACGTATCCGACGAGGAAGACGATCGCGAACACCATCTGCAGCAACGCCATCGTCACGTTGGCAATGGTTCGCCAGAACTGTCCACGCATTCCCGGTGCGATCGCCAAGATGATGCCCGGGATCGATTTGACTGCGTTGCCGATCGCGACGCACGCCGCCAAAATCAGACGACCGGCGAGCATCACAGCGAAGGCCATAACCACAACGCCGGCCAGAATCAGGAAGGCCAGCCCCATGGCTTGTCCTGGTCCAGGATTGTCGGCGTAGTCCTTCATGGGGCCACCGTCGCCGCCTTCGCAGTCGCGGATGGCGTTTTTGACGGCGTCCTCGGGTTTGGCACCATCGGGCACCAATTTCGAGGCCAGTTCACCAACCGCCCCTGTTTGGGCCTTCAGTGCATCTCCGACAGCATCCACGGCCTTCTCGCCCAGCGACGGTTCCTTCATCTTCTGCAAGTAGGCGTCGTCGAAGTCTTTGACGCATTTGCCGTTGTTCTGCGGAGCGTCGAGCACCTGCCCGAAGTTGATCAGCTGTGTGGGTTGGCGGATGAAGGTGTCGACGAGTTTGGTTTGGATACTGTCGATCTGCGCTTTCGGGGTTCCGGTTGTATCACCGTGGTTCGCCAGTCCCGCAGCGATCGACAACCCTGCATCTCGGGCCTGCATGATGAGTCCGTCATTTCCGACCATGCGCTCGACCGGGTTCGACAGAATGCCCACCGCTGCTGCGGCGATCACGCAGGAGACGAGGACGTCGTAGATGCCGGTGGAAAATTTCCCCCGCACCATCCAGATCGCTGCTGTGAATCCTGCGATGGTCAGCATCAGCGGTGTCAGCGCGAATTGTGCGGTGATCGAGGTGATTGATTCGGAAATCGTTCGGATCGGCGTAAGGATCAGGTTCAGCCACTCGAAGGACAGCACCCATGTGATGAACCAGATCGACGATGCCATCAGGAACCGGAACAGCTCGTACTCGCCGGTGATGATGTAGGCCCAGATTGTGCGCCACGCACCGCCCGGACTGGCGTTGCCCTTGTCGATCGACAGCTCGAACTTCCATGCATCGATGCCGTGAGAGTCTTTCAGGTTCATCCAGGAGAAGTAGGGGCTCAGCGCACCGCCGCTCGCCGGGTCGGCCCATGCCGGCACTGCCAGAATCAGGAGCAACGACCCGGCGAGATGCCATCCGGCGATGATCCGTACCACGAAACGGCGCCACCACGACGACCACAACCACGTCCCCAGCGGCTGCGACCAACGGCAGATCTGCCGCCACCACGATTGCGGGATCCACGACGTGATCAGCCACAGCAACGCACGCGAAATCGCCGCGCGGACACTGAAATACTCCGGTTCGGCCGGCGCACCGACAACCTCACGGTCGCGCGTTACAACCGGGGACGCACTCATGCGTGCACCGTCGTCTTTTCCGGTTTCGGGGTCGTAGACACTGCCAACCGCCGCGACTCCGTTGCGGGGAACAACATCTTGACTCGCCCGACACCGCCGTTGCCATCACGCATGTATCCCTCACCGCGGCGATGCGGTTCGACATACTTCTTCGGCCCCGTCGGCGGTGAAGTCTGCTCCATCAATTCTTTGAGCAGGATCGGGTTTTCGGGGTCGAGACCGAGCCATTCGATGGCCCTCTTCGCCAATGCTTTGTCGGTGTGCCGGTGCGTGATTCGCACCTTGATCAAGCCGCGCAGCTTCTCGGTCCCGAATTCGCAGTCCTGGTCCCCGATTCCTACATATGCCGATGCTTTGCGACCGCGGAGCACGAAGTCGATCACGATGTCGATCCCGTCGCCGGCACGGAGCAGGTGGTCGGCCTCGTCTACGAGGAACAACGACGGATGATTCTCGTCACTGAAGCATTGTCCCCGAGCAATTTTCGCGATCAATGCGTAGACCACGGCTCCGAATCGCTTCTCCAATGGCAGCGTCTCGAACAGGTGCTGGTTCTCGGTTTGCTGTTGTGTGGGCAACGCGACACGGTGGGTTCGGAAGATGATCGCCGGAGCGTCCAACGGCAATGGCGGCAAGTGCGTAGCGAACATTGCACCCGCGTAGCTCTTGCGGGCATAGGTGTTGAGCGCTTCGCCGAGATCGTGGGCGTGCGCGATGTGGCAGTCATCGCTGAGTAGATGCTCGACGAGTTCGCCTTGCCCCTCATACCAGTGTGCCCGACGGTACTTGACATCCAGAACTGCCGAGAGTGCCCGTCCCATAGGTGATTCCGGCTGAATTCGCAGCAGCGTCAGAAGCAAGGATTCGGTCATCTCCGATGCCATGTGCGGTTCGAAGAGTCGCAGCGTATCCATGCTGTAGACTGGTTCAGCCATATCGACGATGACTGCATCGGTGACCGCGCTGGCCCATGCGGCATATTCACCGTTGTCGCTCTGGTCGATGCCGATCACCTGGCCACCGCGGTCGACGAACTGCCCCGCGATTGTCTTGATCGTCCCAGACTTACCTGAGCCGAGTTCGCCCGTCACAGCGAAGCAACCGGATACGTCGCGCAATGATCGCCCGGCCACGTCGAGATGGACGGCCCCGATTCGTTGAGAGCTGATGTTCAATGCCAGCAGCGGTCCTGTGGTGTCGCCCAGATCATTTCGGATGCACGGCACATAGGCCGCGAAGTGCGCTGAGGTCGTGATCTGCGCGAATTCCTGCACGATCTTGGGTGTTGGAACGCCGGGCGTCATTGCCCACCACAGGTCCTCTTGGAAGCCGATCGGCATGACTAGGCGGTAAGTCTGCTGCTCGAATGCCTTCGCAACTGCCTTGGCATCGGCTATCGCCAATTCTTCTGTGGCGGCACCGACGGCGAAGATGGCAGTCCATCGGACCTCCACCTCGTTGGCGTCGGATTCGAGCAGCGAGGTGTATTCCGACAACGCCGCCGCAGCTTGGTCGAGCATGCCGGTGCCAGTCGAGAGTTCGCCCTCGCGCTGTTCGTACTGTTCGTTGAGGTTCCTCAGCGCCCGCTGGTTCGCTTTCATCACATCGGCCCCGGCTGTGACTTTCAACCGCAGCGCGAAGTCCACGTCGACGTTGGGGACGTCGTCAGCGAGGGTGAAGAATTCCGAGCCTGGAAAGAGGACGCCTCCCGGAGGCGTGTCTGCCAGCGTCATCAGCACCTGATAGGAAGCCGGCCGATCCTCGAACTCGTAGGGCTGATCCACTTTCAGGACCCGGCTCAGCTTCGGCCTCTTCGACCGCCACCCGCCGTGGGGTCGATCCGACTGCGCGCCCTCATCGAGACGCAGCGGTGTCAGCGCCGCGCGCCCTTTGTGCAGAGGCGCCGCTTCGGTTTCGGGAACATCGCGATCCATCGCCAAACCACGTTGGGCGCCGTGCTGCCACAGCCACACCATCTGCGCCGGTGTTGCCGGCTTCGGCTCGAACACTTGGGGAATGTCGGCCACGATCCGATCGGCCTGCTGCACCCGCTCGAGGATTTCGTTCTCCGACACCGAGGTCCGCGGCAGCCCGATGAAGTCGGAGAAAGACGTCCACGCTGCATGGCCGGCGGCCTTCGCCTGGTCGAAAGCCTTGGGTGTGGTCAGTGGGATGCTCAGCCAGAACACACGCTGCCCAGGCGCGTACATGTCGAGGGTGTCCAAGGTGGCCACACACTCGGCGGCCCAGTCCGGATGTTGCTCCAGATCCACACCCTCGGTCATGCGGCCTACGACGGCCTCCGAGCTCATGGAAGCGGCGACCGAAATGAGTAAAGACTCTCCAGGTAGCGCGCGAGCCAGCATTGTGTGCATGTTCCGGGCGACCAGTTTGTCGGCGTCGGGCCGGTAGCCGTAGCCGAGGCCGGTGATCAGATAGTCCGCCCACGGGACACCGGACTTCGTCCAGCGAATGTTGGCTGCCATATCCAGCGTGGGTTGCTCCATGACGGCGGTCTTTCTACTCGGAGCTCGCCGCGGCGAGTGCAAGGAGTTCCTTGACGCTCGACCGTGCAGCGGGCCGGGATGAGGGCACGGGCGCGGGAGGCCCGGTCAGCGGCGGGTTCAGAGGGGAAGGGTGCGAACCGCGGGGGATCGTCGAAGTGGTGGTGGTGTCGACTGTCCGCATCTGCGGCCCAGCTGCGGCCACATTTGCCGGGGCGGGCACAGGCGCATCGCATCGCATTGCGGCGACACTGGTGGGTGTAGCGGTGATGTATCCGCCGGAACGCACCAGACGCGGCTGCCGAGGCGAGACGCTGCGGCCGTTGATCTTCGCCTCCTCCGGAGCAACGAGCGCCCGGCCGATCCCCTGCATAACTGATGCGGGGCTTCGCCCGCCGAGCCGAAGCTTGCCGAGGAGAAACACTGTGAGGCCGACAGCGCCGCAAAAGAATCCGACGTTCCATACGATGCCACCGGCCCACAACGGGAAAAGCAGCCACAAGACGCCGCCGACCGCGGCACCGCCGAGTGCCTGCGGCAACGTGTATGGCCCGCCGACGATCCGCTTACCGTCAGGTGTTCGGCCGATCAGCTGAGGAAACTTGCGAGCGCGGGTGAAGTTCTTGATAATCTCCCGAGCCGAATTTTCAGCACTCATCGAAATACTCCTTCGCCGGAAACCTTGGCCTTCAGGCCGGGGAGGAAGCCGATCCCGGTGTGTGCGGGCGTGCAGCAGCAACGCCCGTTGCTGTCGGTCGGGGCAGTTACGGTGTGGCTATGGAAGAGACGGTCCGCTACACCTATCGGTTGCGGCCGGGTACCCACGCGCAGCGGGCACTTGAAACGGAGTGGCATCGGTGCCGTTTTCTGTGGAACGAGGCGGTGCACCAACAGAAGTCGCGGCGCAAGCCGACGTTCGCGAAGCTCGGAAAACTGCTGACCGAAACGCGGCGCCGCAATGCCTGGTTGCGCGAGGGTTCCCAAGTTGCGCAACAACAGACGCTGCGTAGCTACGCCCACGCACTGGACCACTCGTTTACCGTCAAGCGGCGCGGACGGCCACAGTTCAAGGCACGCAAGAAAACGCGGGTGTCGCTGGAGTACACGACGCGCGGCTTCACCATCCGCGATGACCGGCTGTTCCTGGCGAAAGGGGTGTCGGTCGCCGTCGTGTGGTCGCGCGACCTTCCCAGCGAACCGACCTCGGTCCGGGTCTACCAGGACAGCCTCGGGCACTGGTACGCCTCGTTCGTCGTCCGCCGTGCCATCGC
The DNA here is from genome assembly GCA_038256175.1 of Mycobacteriales bacterium. GTDB lineage: Bacteria > Actinomycetota > Actinomycetes > Mycobacteriales > Mycobacteriaceae > Antrihabitans. The sequence continues at coordinate 13,424 of JBBSKP010000049.1, read as the reverse complement.
GCCTATCCCTCCTACCTCCGGTGGTATCGGAATCGACTGGGGAGTGACTGTCACAGCCACTGCGACCGATTCCGGTTTCGACCTCCCGAACCTCGGGCATCGGAAACGCTGCTCTGCTGAACTCGCCACCGCCCAACGGAAAATGGCGCGACGCAGACGATCCAAAGGATGCTCGCCGTCGAGCGGGTACCGGCGCGCCAAACACGACGCCGCAAAGCTGGCAGCGAAAGCCAGCAGGCAGACCGCCCATGATTCGCGGGTGTGGGCCAAACGGGTCGTTCATGCCCATGAGCTGATCGCGGTCGAGGATTTCAAACCCACATTCCTGGCGAAATCGACCATGGCCCGAAAGGCTGCCGACGCTGCGATCGGTGCGGCGAAACGAGAACTGGTTCAACGGGGTTCGCGGGCTGGCCGGAAGGTGGTGATGGTTCAGCCCGCTTACACGACGATGACGTGTTCGAGATGCTTCGCGAGAACCAAGCAGCGTCTCGAACTCGCGCAACGAACTTTCCTGTGCCCTTGCTGCGGATACACCGACAGGCGGGACAGGAATGCCGCCAAGGTTGTTTTGGCTGTGGCAGAACGGGGCCACACTCGTGTTGACGATGTAAGACATTTGCAACCCTCCTTCGAGTCGGTGTGCCGGTGCGATCTGAGCGTGAAATCCCCTGACTTCAATCGGGGGAACCGTTAAGCGACCGGATCCGCTAGCCGAGCGAGGACTACCGGCGACCTGAGATTCAGCGCCTGTTGCGACGCGGGCCCAACCGTCACTGTTGCCGATGCCGACGGCTTGTTGATCTCGTCGCCGGTCATGTCTTTGACGACGTTCATGTTGCCGACGATCCAGATCAAAAGTCCCGCGAGAAGTCCGGACACGATCAGTGTCACGAAGGTGAACGACCGCACGAGATTCTTGATCAGGAAATAGAGGGCCAACGCTCCGGCAGCTCCCTTGAGGAGTTCGGTGCCGTCACTGATGAACTGATTGGCCTTCTCCACAATTCCGACAGCGAGCACGGCGTTGACAGAGTCGGCGGCGGCGAGAACTACAGACATGGTGGATCACCTTTCTGGCGGGACGGAAAGACCCGACCCAGTAGGAGGACTGGAGAACAGCGGCACTCCAACTGCCGGTGGAGCAACGGTCGTTTGCGCGGGTACAGCGGAGTGGGTTGCAGCCGCGGAAGGCGTCGTAGACGACTGAGTCGGCCTGCCTGCCCCCGGCTGAGCTGACGATGACGGGGACGCGGTCGAACCCTGCTGAGTCCGCGGCGCCGTCTGCGGCAACAACGGGGACGCGTCGATGGCAGTGACTTCCCACCGTCCGCCCCGGGAGGTCATCGTCAATGCGTACTGGCCGGAGACCGCGTCGGTTTCCGAGACCTTCTGAGATGTGGTCACCAATAGCCGCACCACGTCGCCATCGGCGAGCGCGACGGCGGGGTCGACTGCACTGAGGTCTTTCGACGCGAGCGCGGTGCTGACACTGACGCTTTTGAACGGTGGTGGGGAAATCGGTGCCACCGTCACACCGGGTGTGACGTAGCGAGCCACTTCGCCGGATCCGGCGAGCATCGCAGACAGGAACTGTGAAGCCGACTCGACGATCGGGTTGCTCATGATCTGGTAGCGGTATCCGAGGCTCACCTCGATCGCCGTCGATGGTGCCGGAACCTCTGCCGGCAACGTCGCCGCCCGCACGCCCGTGCCGGTCACAGCGACAGGCACTTGGAAGTAGCGGCGCACCGGCGTTGCGGCACCGTCGCTGGCCGCGCGCACCGATACCGCCACAGTGACCGAGTACATCGCCGCGTGGCTCGCGTTCAAGCTCCCATTCGGATCGGGCACCTTGGCGATGGAGGCAACCGCTGGATCCACTGCAACGAACAACGAGGTTCCCGGTAACACGCCGCCGGCGAGGTCGACGAACTTCGTCAGGTCTCGTTCCTGTCCACGCGCGGCCTGTAGCCACGTCACGACGAGCTGCTCGGCGAGCTCGCCGGCCTTTGCCTGGGCGGCGGTGTCGACGACCTCCGGCGCCGCATCCCGTGGTGGCGCGGGCGCCGTCTTCGACGAACCTGTGGCGGCGAGGAACAACGCCAAGACGCCGGCGACGACTGCTGCGGCGATCGCACCGCGAGCAAGTCTGGTGAGCCAGATCTGTCGCACACCCCAGTGATGCCGCTCCGCTCGGGCAGCGTCGTCGTGGATGGCATGTGACTCGAACTCATCGCCGCCGTGCGTCTCGCCCGTGCTCTCACGACCGAAGTTGTTGATCTTGCTCCAGTTGATTTTCATCGCATGCCTGCTTCGTTCGAGCCCTGCGTTCGCCTGGTAGGTGCTGCGCTCTGTTCCAGGTGTTCCAGCGTTTCGACCTTCGCCAGCACCGCCCTCGCTGACGCCGCTTCGACCAGAAGGAGCAATCCGAGCGAATTCCCCGCATCCTCATCGAGCGGGTTGTCAACGACGTCAGCAGCTGCGTGCCGAATCCGTGCGCTCACGTCGTGCACATAACCGAGGTCCCGCAACTCCGCGTGGATCGAGTAATGGCTCTCGGGCATCCGGTCCTCCTGGCGACTGGTGTTCTGGTCGAAGACCTCGACTGCAGAGGTCATCTACTTGGAGGAAGATCCACCGCCGGACCCGTGTGTGACACCGCCGAGCAAAACTTTTTCAACTTCTTTCTGCACGGCTGCCGCCGCGTTGTTGCCGGCCACGAAACACCCTGTTCACAGCCTTCGCAGGCGAGCTCTTGCGTGCGCCGATTTGGGCGCGGCAACAACCTCCGGCAACAACTCCACCTCCTCCTGGCAACAACAAACATGCAGGTCAGAGGCAATATGCAGCTGCTCTACTGGGCGCGAAGACGACCTCGCAGCGCACAGAGGAGACATGCCGTGGAAACGTCCACAACTGCTCTCACCCCAGCCGGGTTCGACGCGGCCCACACCACGCCGAGCACCTCCGCAATGAACCTCTACACCCGGCTCAACACAGAGTGGATGCACCTGTGCGAACGCCCCTCCGCAACCGCCGAAGTGCTCACCTGGCACACCACTCAACCCGCACTCGCGGATATAGCCGGGCTCGACGATCTCGCCGCAGCACACCGCAGCGACCGTGACGGCGTGCTACTAGCTTTGCTTGTCCTTCATCAGGAAGGCAGCACCCTCGCCGGCCGCGCGCTGCTCCAGCTGATGCTGGGCAAACTCATCTCCATCACCCGCCATGCCCGCGTCACGAGCTACGACCGGTACCACGCCTACGACGAACGTGCGGCCGCTACAGTGGCCGCCTTCATGTCGATGGCCGCCACCTACAGACCGACCGGCAGCAACATCTACGCCGCACTGTTCCTGCACACCCTCAAACAGATCGCACGCCCCGAACCGTTCGCAGACGAAATTCCCGCCTCCGATTATCTGGATCAGGCCCCAGACGTTGCCGAGCACTCACTCGACTCTGACCTGTCCGCTCCGGCCCTACTCCTCTGGGCAGTCGCGAACGACGTCATCAACGAGCTCGACCGCACGCTCATTCAGCGCGCCTATTTGGAGAAGACGGACTGCGACCTCGCCGCCATCGCCGCTGAGTTCGACCTCACTCCTGCAGCGCTTCGTCAGCGACTTTCCCGCGCACTCGGACGAATCCGAAAGCAGATTTTGGTGTCGCACCGCCAATCGACCGTCCGCCCGCGATACGCCCGAAAGCCCTACGGCTCACCCCGCGAAAACCTGCAGCAGGCCCCGCGATGACCCATCCCTATCCGACCGTCCACGCCGTCGGCGCAGTCCTCGCGATCCTCGCCGGCCTGCTTCTCTCGGTACTCATCGGACGTCAGCTCACGACTGTCTACATCGCCGGAAATTTCAGTGCCACAGCCTTCACCACACCCGGCACAGCACCCACCATCGGCTCCGCTTCCGCCACTGACAGCGCTGTCTTCGACCTCACACAAGCTGCGAGCAAGTTTGCGATCACCATCGTCGATCGCCTCGCAACCCCACCCGTGCCCACCAACTCCGACAGCATGCCCGCCGGGCGTCCGCTGTTCCGCTGACAGAGAGAGCAGCCAATCATGACAAGCACCACCGCCCTCCGCGCATCGGTCACACTGCCCGCACGCGCTCACCAAGTGGCCCTGATCGTCGTGGCCATACTCGCGGTCACCATCACATTGGTGGCCTCGATAGCTCATCCGACAGAGGCAAGCGCGGCATCACCAGAAGGGTGCCCCCCTGTCCAGATCGTGATGATCCCCGGCACCACCGAGACCAATCCAAGCGCCGACGAACACCAACCTGTCGGTCTCCTCGCCGGCGTCACCGGACCGTTGCTCCCGAAGTTCGGACAAACTGTCGACGCAGTCTTCATCCCCTACGAGGCGTCCGCCTTCGACAAAGGAAAGACCTACCCGCAGTCCAAAGCCACCGGCGTCACCAATGGAGCACGCTTCCTGCAGACCCGGGCAGCCCAGTGCCCAACGACAAAATTCGCCCTCGGCGGCTACAGCCAAGGCGCCGATGCAATGGGCGACATCAACTGGCTGATCGGCCACGACAAACTCTCTGGCGTCGACGCCAACCGCATAATCGCCGTCGGCTTGGTCGCCGATCCGCGCCGAGCCGCCGCAGACGGCAGCACCTCGGTTGGTCCTCCGCTCGATGGGGTCGGCATCGCAGGTCCCCGCCCCGGCGGCTTCGGTAGGACTGCCTCGGTGACGCGCAGCTATTGCGCAACGGGCGACCTCTACTGCAATACCAACTCCGACAAAGACGGGTTCCTCGCCGGTCTCGGACGCGTCCTCGGACAGCCGGCGAGTGCCTCCCCCTCACCGCAGGGCACCAACCAGCCGAGCGTCGGCGACCTACAACAGGCCATGGTGTCGGACTACTCGAAGGTGGATTTGCCCGGCCTCAACGACAACATCGGCACCCTGCAAAGCCAGCTGCGTTCCGCCAACCCAGATCTCAACGCTGTCGGCACCGCAACCGCAAACATCACCAACACTCTCGTTCCAGTCGCCGACAGCGCCAAGTGGGTGGCGAGCACTCCCGCCGTCGCCAAATCGCTGCAAACCGCCGACCCCAACTCCCCCGAGTTCGCCACAGGCCAGGTCATCGACAAAGTCAACGGCATCGACATCCCCGGCGCACTGCGCACGCTCGGTCAGATCACCCAGACCGTTCAAGCCGCCACCACCGGCGGCACCACCGTCTCGCCTCAAGCCATGCAATCTTCGGCCGACAACCTATCGACTCAGATAGCACCACTGACAATGACCCCGACCGATCAACTGAATCTCGCGGCGAACGCACTGTCGGTCATCAAGCCGAGCGTGCTTATCGACCAGGTCAAAATCATCACCACCAACGCCTTTGCATTCGCGCAAAACATTCCGGCAATCATCGACCTACTGCTCCACCGAATCCCGCAAACCATCATCGACGGTGGACTCGACATCGCCGCCAAAATCAAAGCGGTTCACGCCGCATTCGACGAGCTCAACAAGCGCTTCGAACCGGTCGTGAAGCTAGCGGCCAGCCTGGACTACGGCACAGCGGCCTCACTCATCGCGCTGATTCCCGACCCCTACGGCGCTGCCCCGATCATCGCGATGATCGTCCGACTCCTCGGCAGCCTCGACATCATCGGTCTCGCCAACAATGTCGGTGCATTACAACAGCAGCTGTGGCACGCCCTCGAAACCGGCGACATCATCAGCGCTGGCCTCGGCGCGCTTCCGCATCTACTCGACTTCGCTCGAATCGCGTTCGCGACCCTCACCGGTGGCACCAAAACCGATCCGGCCAAGCTGGGACAACCCACCGAATCAAGTCAGTCGGGCCAAGCGATCACAGCGCAAACACAGGCCGGTGATTTGGGTGGCCTCGCCTCCAGCCTCACCTCACTCGCAGGGTCCCAGGGCGCCGACGCGCTTGCCGGCCTCGCATCCGAAGGGATGAAAGCCGCGGCGTTCTTCGGGTCCAACGTCCACACCGTCGCCTACACCAACGACCCAGTCGACTCCCAGGGAAACAACACTCTCCAAGACATGTCCAACTACTTCTCCCAGCAAATCTCCAAAGTCACCGGCTGACTCCTCGTCAGCTCGTGACGAGCGGCAACCCCACAAATTGTTCTCGAAGAAGATCCCGACGCCACAGTTGACGGCGCCGGGATCTTCTCGATCCCGGCGAAGCCCAGTTTCACTTTCGGCTGATCAGTCCAGGGTGACCGCTACCGTGCGCGCATGACAACTTCGCCGTTCGAGCACAACGGCCGCAACCTCGTCGTCATCGACGTTGGGGTTACCGGACCCGACCCTCATTCCTCCCGCGCTTGCGAGATCGCCGCCGTCGATACCGCCACCGGCCAGCGTTGGAATATCACCATTCCCCCCGACGGCGACATCGCCGACAACGCCGAACTGATCCTGGCACTAGGCGACCTCGCACAGGGGCTCGAAGGCAACACCCTCGGCGGATTCGACCCCACCACCGCGTCGCAGTTCCTCGCGAATCTTCTTACCGCTGTTGATCTCACACCATCCTGGAACGACCTTGTCGACATACGCCAACTCACTGCCGGCGCACTCGGAATTCCGCCGACCTCAACACCATCGATCGAACAGACCTGCAACTTATGGGGCGCGCCGAACCCATACGCCCTCTACACCGCCGAACGTGCCGTAACTGCCGCTGCCCAGTGCTTCGACGCCCTCGCCCACTACGCCGCCGCCGCACGCCACGCAGCCTTCATCCCCTACGAGGCGTCCGCCTTCGACAACGGAAAGACCTACCTTGTGTCCAAGGCCACCGGACCACGATCCGCAGCGAAAAGTGGGTGAACCGACATGCCGAAACACGCACCACCCTCAACCCGCACCGCTCGACTCCTCCGCCAAATGCGCCGACTCCGCGGTCGCCACATCGCCGCGCTCTGGGTACTGACCGCCCTGTTGCTGGTCGTAACCAACGAGCAGACACCCACCGGAACCACAGGCGCCCTCGTCCACTGGATCGTGGCCGTCCCCCTCTCAATCCTCCCCATCGCCGTACTCACGCTGTGGATCATCGCTCACCGAACACCACGTTCCCCGAGTTCCCGGACACCGTGACGGCGTTGTCCACCAGGTATTGCAAGGCCCTACCTATGCCCGGACTCGTCGTCATCGCATTCCGTGCCCACAGGGTGCTCGTTTAGACCAGCGCGATAAGGAACAGCCATTATGGACAACGTGATCGACGACAGCGGGGCAACGACGACCCGGACCGAAGAAAAGACAGCCCTCACAACACTCCTACCTCTACTCGCGGTCACCGCAACCAGCGTCGTGCTGTGGACCGCAACCCGCGCTACCAGCGAAAGCACTCTCACTCAAGTGCTCCTCGCATGCCTCGCCGCTCCGCTCGGAGCGGGCACCAGCCTCGCCCTTGCTCCCACGATGCGACGACTGTGCAGTGAGGTCGCGATCCCCACGGGACCAACCACACTTCGTGCCGTCCCCGCCCTCATTACCGCGGCCGTTTGGCCTGCAGCACTTCTCCATGCCGACGGCGCAGCGATCCTGCCGGCATGGCTAGTGCTGACAACACTCTGCGTGTGGGCCGCATGGATCGACCAACACACCCTTCGCTTTCCACTCACCCTAATACGAGCGATCACAACCGCAGCCCTCGTCCTTGGGCTCGGCGCCGCAGCAATCGACCACGACTGGACCACGGCGGCAAGGGCTTTCGCCGCCGGCACCGGCGTATTCGCCTTCCACCTGATCTTGGCAATCACCACCCGCGGCTATCCCGGCCTCGCCGACGTCAGGCTTAGCTTCACCCTCGGCGCCACACTCGGCTGGATCAGTTGGCCGACGGTCGTCGCGGGCATCCTGTACGCGAACGTACTCGCGCTAGTCGTCGAAATCGCCAAACGTCTCCTGCACAAACACAGCAAAGAGCAAAAGGAATTCGGCTTCGCACCGTTCCTCGTTCTCGGAACAATTCTGGCGATCGCAACCCGCTGGCCCACGATATGACCCTCCACTCGGCGGTAGTCAATCACTCTTCTGCGCAACGCATCTCGACCAGCTCCGTATCTCACGAGTAGAGGGATTGCGATGATGACCAATCTTCAGACAGAGTCTCCGGCGACCGGCACTTTCTGGCACGGCGGACCGACCGGCCTCGTCGTCGACGACTTGATCACTTCACCATTCGAACGGTTCGGGGTCGCTGCCGAATTGATGACGCTCGGGCTCGGTCCCGCCGATCCACGACGCGTGTACATCAGCACCGACGCCGACTTCGCCCGCGCTTTCGCGGTCATCAAAGCCCGCGATCGTGATCACAAACCTTGCCTCTACAAGGTCGACCCACAGGGCCCGGTCCTGGAAGACCCCGACTTCATCGGCGACCACATCTCCTACACGGCCCGACGCGCCACGATTCTTCAAGTAGCCGAGCCTCATATCGGTATAACCGCTGCTCAAGCCCGCCAACTCCTCGCGCCGTACAGCAGATGGACCGACGACAGGCCGGTTTACACCCCGGATGGCTACCTCACCGCCTCTCCTGACCTTCGTGCCCACGGATACGCAGACGACGACCTCCGAACATTCGGGCAGTGGATAGCCAGAGACGCCGTCACTTGCGATTCATGGACCGGAAAACTCCGCGCCGCTGGACTTCGCGGAATCTAAACCGTTCCGCCGCGACCCAGACCGCGCCGAGGAACAATAACCGCCGGATCTGCCGACAACACCTTCAGACGGTCGAACCCAGTGCGCCGCAACCGCTCCGGGACGAGCAACCAGGCTCGGTGCGTTGGATCCGCAAGCGCATCAGAGGGAACTCGCACGCGACGCCGATCGCTGCCGACCATCCGTGTGGCGTCGGCTAACGGGTCCGTGAGCGCACACGCCAGAAGAACAGCATCATCGAGATGCCGATCCCTGTCACGCGAATCACCCTTGTACGCAGCACCTTTGAGGACCAGTGCACCAAGCTGATCCGGCACCCGCAAGACGACGGGAACACTTCCATCGCCGAGATCGAAGTGGACCATCATGGTCTTTCGCAACGCAGACGCTCCCGCCGGCACAGCAAACACCTTGTGACCGCCCACCGACGGATGTCGTGCAGACGACAATCGATCCTCGACCATGACATCGACCTTTTGGCTGTCGCGCACGAATCTGTGCACCAATGAATCGCGCGCCAACGGCAACTGCAGCTGGTAACCGATTCCTTCCAACGCTGCACGCGCATCGAAGAAGGTAACCGCACCTGCCCCGACTTCGAGCACAACGTCGACGTCCTCCGTCGCCCGAGTCAATGCCAAACCTGCCAACGCAGAATGCAGCTGAACCTTGACATCTTCCCGGTCGTGAACGGCCGGGATTCCTTGGATTCGCATCCAGGGGTTCCTGTTTCATCGATAGTTGCCTCCCCGTGCTCACGCGCGGGGCGGTCTCACACCATCTCCGCAGGCTGTCACCGTCAGTCCGACGGCCAAAATATTTCTCGCCGCGTTCACGTCCCGATCGTGAACCGCGCCGCACGGGCACATCCATTCCCGAACGTTGAGCGACATCTTCGAGGCGAGTGCCCCACACGCCGAGCAGGTCTTGCTCGACGGGTAGAACCGATCGATCGCCACCACAGTGCGTCCGTACCAGGCGGCTTTGTACTCGAGCATCGACCGGAACTCCGCCCAACTGGCATCCGAGATCGCCCGCGAGAGGCACCGATTCTTGACCATGTTTGGAACGGCTATCCCAGACCTGAAGGACCGGGGTTGCGCCGACGAATCAAACGATCAAACCGCCGACCAGCGCCCACCCGTCGAACGGAAAGACCCGAGCGAATTCGACTGCCTGAGGCCAGGGTGCACCCCAGCCCCCGGTAGGAAGCGGAACAGCCCTCTCAACGACCACCGAGCAGCTCCGACAACACATGTTGGCCCGCACTGCGTTCACGAGTCACCAGCGAATCCATCAGATCCAAAGCGATCGCAGCAATGGGAGTGCTCCCATTATCGAACCCAACGCCGCGCTCGATCGACCGCAACGTGACTTCCCCATCCGGATCCGGCACCAGATGCAACCCCGCCACGACCGACGCCCGATCGCCGGCCAGTACGTAGCCGTCAACACCCGTCGCCGGACCTTCTTGCGCCAGACCGAATCTCACGCTCATCTCAAGTTCCCTCAAAGCACTTACGCCCGTAGCGACCACGTACTTCCCAACTTCGTCCAACGACACCACCGAAGCTCGGTACCGATGCACCGAAGCCCGAGCACTCATGAAGTACTGCAAATCCTCGGCGCTGACTTTCCGTAGCCGATGCCGCAACCGCGTCATCTGCTCGGCGTACACCCAATCCGCTGACAGGCCTGACAACAACGCCAAACCTGCCCACGATGTTGCCTCCGACCACGTCCGCCCACGACGTCTGGGCGCCAACTGCAGTCGGCGAACCGACGACGCCGCAACCATATGGCGGCCACCAACCTGGCGCACGGATACAAGGCGGCCGGCTGCGACCCACGACTCCACCTGCCGCACGCTCACGCCCAGCGTGGAAGCAGCCTCACCCGTCGATATCTCTGCCATACATATAGGTTCGCCTAGGCGAATATATATGTCAATACTTGCTGTTCAAAGTGGTAGCAACGCGAACGATCACCTGACACTGGACAGTTCGAATCGAGCTGCAGGTCGACACTCCGGTCGAGCGCGACCGACTCGAACCGGCCTTCGAGAAGCTATCGAATGGACGGCCCGAGGCTCCCAACAAACCCGTCCGCGACCACCGCGGCGAGTTCGAGAAAGGCACGTCGGGCGCGCTGCCCCAGTAGATTCAGCTCGATCGAATCGCCTTCAGCCAAATGCATGTCGAACGGAATCGAATGCACAGCGCGGACCCCCAGCTGCATGAAGAGTCGCTCCAGCTGGGCCGGGTCGATCAACGGCGAACCCGGCCGAGTGGCATTGACGACCACCACAGTTCGCGACACCAGCTCCTCATAACCGTGAGTGGACAGCCATTTCAGCGTGACAGCTGCGCTGCTGGCGGCATCCTTGGCTGAGGCGGCAACCACGATCAAGGCATCGGCAGTGTCGAGCACACCATTCATCGCGGAATGCGAGATTCCCGTACCGCAGTCGGTCAGGATGATGTTGTAATGGACCTCGAGAATCCGCAGGACGTCGCGGTAGTCCCTCTCTCCGAAGGCTTCCGCTGTAGCCGGGTCCTGTTCGCTTGCAAGGATTTCCAGGCGACTGTCCCCTTGAGACGTGTGCGCACGTACGTCGGAATAACGGTGAAGTCGTTCGTCGGCGAGAAGATCCCGCACGGTCGAGTTGGTGTCGCGAATCCCGCGCTCGGTCAACGTTCCAAGGTCGGGGTTTGCGTCGACAGCAATGACCCGATCTCCTCGCTCGCTGGCCAGCGACGCACCCAGGCCCACCGTTGTAGTCGTCTTCCCGACTCCGCCTTTCAGCGACAGGATCGCGATCTTGTACACGCCACGCACTGGTTGATTGACCCGCTTCACCAATGCTCGGTATTCGATCTCCGCCGGCGACTCACCGACGTTGATCGTTCCGCCGCTCGCCGTGAACAGAAACCGCCGCAAGCCGCGCTTGGATGGCCGTTTCGCCCGTTTGAGCAGGTCGAGACCTTCGATGGTTGACCGCAACGGCATCTCCGGCGCCCGACCGACGCCCGCACCAGCGACGCCGAACGGGGGGACAGTCGGAGGTACATAGGTTCCGCCGAATGTCGGCGGCAGCGGTGGTGTACCCGATCGAGGAGAGTGATCGGCGCCTTGAATCTGCCACTGAACTGCGGACACCGCATGTCCGTCCGTCTCACGCCACGGCACGTCGGGTCGCTGACCAAGGACCCTGCTGTCAGCGGAATCTACTGCAGAATGACGTGCCGCCAATGAATCGCGACCTGACTCTACGGCAGGTTCTGCGATCCCAGACTCTAACGGGGACAGCGGTTCTCGATCTTCACTGGCATCGTTCGCCAACGTCTGCGAAGGACCGCGGTCGACCTCCCACGCAGGTCGCGGCGCATGTTCGGCATCCGGATCCGGCGAGACAACGTTTCCGAGACCCAACTCCTCGTCGGCTGCCGACTGCTCTGCAGTTCGACGATGACCGACCGTGTCGCCGCCGCCGGACACAGCGGGAACCGATGGCCCGCTGTAGGTCGCGGCCAACCACGGCGGAGATGTCTTGTTGCTGTCGAAATCCTCTGACATGAGAAGTCCCCTCCGGGAATACGTGATGGGCTGAATACGCGGGAAGCTAACACCGCACATGGACTGCTCATCCGAAACCGGAACCGCTACAGGTCCAGAGCCGTTCACACTGCCGTCGACGAGAACCGAGACACCGCCGACGCCGAGCTCGCCCATCCCCCACCAACCCACCGGCTGACGACGTCTTCAATTCCAGTCGTCGCGATCGGGGCTGGAAGCCGCGGCCACTCACCTCGACCTCCACTTCTATCCCTGTCACACGGCCGCGCCCCAGCCCCAGCCCTGCCACCCCCACCAGCCGAGTTCCTATATGGACATCAGCCCCCGGCCACTGACCGTCACTGACAACCAGGACCGCCCCCTTGGTCCGCGCCCGCGCAGTAACCGCGCGAGCCCTGCTCGGAGTCACCGCGCCGCCGCCGAGACCAAGCAGCACGAGGTCGACTCCGTCGACGAGGATTGACGCCACATCGACCGGCTCTGCCCCAGGGTCTCGAATCCAGGCGACTTTACGCAGGTCACATCCCATTTCCACCGCAGCTAGCAAACCCAACTTCGGCTGCCCGACAATCGCCGCATGCGCCCCGGCAGCCGTCACCGAAGCGAGGATGCTCAGCAAAACCGACCGTCCTCCCGTGACGCCGACAACGGCTCCGCGCACAAGCCCGCCTCTAGGCAAAAGATCCGACACTGCCTGCGGCGTTGGCAACACACTCAGTGCGCCGACACCCGCAGGCGCAACTGGCCACTCCTGCTCGACCTCCGGCAGCGGTGCCACCAAAGCGGTCGGAGATGCCTCGTACGTGCGCCCGGGGATCGCGGCCATCCGCCGGCGCAACAGTTCGACGCGCTCGGGCTGCGAAAGGCCCACCAGGCCCTCCTGCACTGCAGACGCGGAAAAGGCAGCAGCCATTCGAGTCCAGCTCCTTTCTCCGCATTTCAACTCCACCGCCGCAGACCGGGCCTAGCGAAGCCCCTCAACCCTGGAGGATACTTCGCAAGTATGTACTGCATATCTGCTTAAGTGGACCTATGCTGGTCAGATGGCATTTTCGGATGAGGGTCCGGTGGGTGGAGTGGACTATCCGCGGACATTTCAGGAGTTTCGGGCGTGGTTTCCCGACGAGGTATCGTGCGCAGAGTATTT
>JBBSKP010000048.1:0-26668 GCA_038256175.1 Mycobacteriales bacterium | reverse complement strand
TGAGAGAGTTGCATCTGCGAGATGCCCTTCGTTGTGGCCGAATAAGATCCTCAGGAAATCTCATTCTCCCACTACGACAGGGCATTTCGTCGTTTCAACCCACCCTCACCCAAATGCGGATCGGTGCATCCAGGCTAAGCGAAACGCGTAGCGCTCACGGTTGACCTGGGAACGGCATCGTCGGCGGTGCCGTTCCCAGTATTGCGCGCCAATTAGCCAGGCGCACAGCAGCTTCGGTCAGCGCGTCGATACCGACGCCGCGGGTGTGCTCGGACTGCGCTCGCTCGATCACCGAGCGCCATGCCACCGCGGCGTCAGCCTCGACGCTGGCCGCCAGCTGTGCCGCCGATACCGGGTCAACCACCGGGAACGGGACGGTGTAGCCGGCCTGTGGTTCCGGGGCAGTGATGCTCGCGGCCGTAAGGGCGTCGATTGTCGCGTTCCGACGGGCACGATGTGCCGCGGTATTGGCCGCCACCAGGTTCGCGCGGTCTGGATTCGAAAATGCGCCGACGACGCCGTACGCGAACACGGCCGCATACTCGGTTTCGAGCGCGTCGATCAGTGCTTGCTGTTCTGGTCCGCTCACGGCAACAGCACCGCCATTTCGGCCGCGACCGCTGCGCTGATCGATCCCAACAGACCGGCGCGGTAAGCGGATTCGGTGCGCGCGAGGTTGGCGGCACTGCGTTGCGACTCGGCCAGCTGCCCGCGCACGGCGTCGAGATTCGGTGGTGGCTCGGGCGGCTCCGGGTTCGTCGGCGCGGCCGAATGCGCCGCGGGGGAGGTCGACCCATCCGGGTATGTACCTGCGGCCCGGGCTATTTCGGCGTCAAGCGCTTCGGCGTGTGCCGTCCGCTCTGCTGCGACAAGGTTCAGTGCGGGTCCACGGTCCGGGGTTGTCGCCACCGCAGCCGTCGCGGTCGCAGCGTCGCGGCGAGCCAGATCCGCCTGCGCGATAAGCGGATCGACCTCGCCGGGCTCGGTCGAGTCTGCACCGGTCGAGCATGCGGCGATCGCGCCGATTCCGAGCGCGCCCAGGGCAGCCGACCCCGCCAACCGGAAACTGGATCGCCGAGAAAGCGATTGGGAGGCGGCTGCGGTGAACACAGCTCTATCGTGCCAGGACCTTCGAGTTGCGCGCAGCGAGGTGGCTACAGACGCGCCAAATGCGCGTTACGCTTGATATTCGACCACCCACGGCTGCGGCCCACTTCCACCAACGCAGTCACAACAGAACTGCGCTGCCACAACTGAACGAGGAGCCTCCCAGATGCCGATTCCATCCAAGGAGAGGTTGAGCGGACTCGTCGCAGAACTCGTCGAGCGCCGCGGCTTCGACCTCGAGGACGTTTTGGTCACCCCGGCTGGGAAGCATTCGGCTGTGCGCGTCGTCGTCGATGCCGATGCAGGTGTCAGTCTCGACGATATTGCCGAACTCAGCAGTGACATTTCCGTAGTTCTCGATGACGTCGCAGACTTCGGCGAGACGCCGTACATGCTCGAGGTCACCACTCCAGGCATTGACCGGCCGCTGACGCATGAGCGGCACTGGCGACGTGCTCGCGGCCGCAAAGTCAAGCTGAGCACCGCGACCGAAACCTTCGAAGGCCGGATCGGTGAGCTGGCCGATGGAACAGTCGCCGTCGTCGTACCAGGAAAGCCGGAGCCGGTCATTCGTCCCGTCGCACTCGCGGACGTAGTCGAGGCAGTGGTGCAAGTCGAGTTCAACCGACCGAACGAACGCGAACTCGCGCTCGCGGGTGGGATAGCGGCCGGACGGCCGGTCCCGGGAGCACAAGAACAGATCGAAGTAGAGGGGACCGACAAATGAATATCGACATAGCCGCGTTGCGTGCGATCGAAGCGGAGAAGGGGATCTCGATCGAGACGGTGATCTCGACGATCCAATCCGCATTGCTCACCGCGTACAGGCATACCGAGGGGCATCAAGCCACCGCCCGCATCGACGTCAACCGGAAGACCGGCGTCGTCCGCGTGATGGCGATGGCGACCGACGTCGATGGAAACGTCACCTCCGAGTGGGACGACACTCCCGAAGGCTTCGGCCGGATCGCTGCCACCACCGCGCGCCAGGTGATCTTGCAACGCCTTCGCGATGCCGAGCACGAGAAGGCCTACGGCGAGTTCTCGACTCATGAAGGCGAGATCGTCGGCGGCGTCATTCAACGCGACACGCGGGTCAACGCCCGCGGCACCATCGTCGTCCGGATCGGCAGCGACGCGAACGGCGCCGACGGAATGATCCCACCCGCCGAACAAGTGCCCGGCGAAAGCTACGAGCACGGAGAACGGCTCAAGTGCTATGTCGTCGGTGTCTCCCGCGGCCAGCGTGGACCGCAGATCACGTTGTCCCGCACGCACCCGAACCTGGTTCGGAAGCTCTTCGCTCTCGAAGTCCCGGAGATCGCCGACGGTTCGGTCGAGATCGTCGCCGTCGCCCGGGAGTCTGGGCATCGGTCGAAGATCGCGGTGAAATCCAACGTCAACGGCCTGAATGCCAAGGGTGCGTGTATCGGGCCGATGGGTCAGCGCGTGCGCAACGTCATGAGCGAACTGGCCGGCGAGAAGATCGACATCATCGATTACGACGAGGATCCGGCCAAGTTCGTCGGGAATGCCCTCTCGCCTTCGAAGGTTGTATCGGTGACGGTCGTCGACGCCGAAGCACGCGCGGCTCGTGTGGTCGTTCCCGACTTCCAGCTATCGCTTGCGATCGGCAAAGAAGGCCAGAATGCCCGGCTCGCCGCGAGGCTGACGGGCTGGCGAATCGACATTCGGAGCGACGCGGCGGTCGACCCGGAGCGAGTCAGCGGCTCCGAAGCACACCGAGCGTAGGGACGGATGCAGAGTTCGCGCCAATACAGCGGTAGAGTGGTCGATGGTTCAGCATGAGTCTGCGGAATCCGTGCCGCCCCGTCCCGGTTTACCGGTTCGGACGTGCATCGGATGTCGCGAGCGCGCGCTGACCGCCGATCTGCTCAGGGTCGTCGCACAGCAACGCGAAGCCGATGGTTACGTGTTGGTGCCCGACCCGAAACGCAGACTTCCCGGACGAGGTGCGTGGTTGCATCCTGATGGGACCTGTCTGACGAAGGCGGAGCGGCGCCGAGCATTCGGCAGAGCACTAAGAGTGTCCGGACAACTGGACCTCTCTGCGTTGAGCCGGATGATCGAGCCGGATCGTGCGGAGCACCAGATATAACGCAGTCGTCAGTACCTCTAGAAGAACAGGCACGAGCACTCATGAGCACACCGTGAAGCACCAGCGATGAACGTCCTTCGGCGATAACCCGAGGTCGTGCGGGCCCCCATCAGGCGGGGTTGCCACGCTCGACCTCTCAGTGAGGAGAGCAGTGGCAGGCAAGGCCCGCGTGCACGAGTTGGCTAAAGAACTCGGTGTCACCAGCAAGGAACTACTCGCAAAGCTCAAAGAGCAAGGCGAGTTCGTAAAATCGGCATCATCCACCGTCGAGGCGCCCGTCGCCCGACGAGTGCGCGAATCGTTCGCAGCTCCCACGGCAGCTTCGCCGGAGTCTGCGTCGAACGGCGCCCCCAAAGCAGCCAGCGCGGCTGCACGTCCCGCCGCAAGGCCGGGCGGCCCGCGTCCCGGCCCGAAGCCTCCGGCGGCACCAGCCGCTGCGACTCCGGCACCCGCTGCTCCCGTTGCACCTGCGCCGGCCGCGGCAGCGCCTGCTGCTCCGGCAGCACCCGCTCCCGCAGCACCCGCTGCTGCCGCGGTTCCAGCACCCGCAGCGCCGGCTCCCCAGGCTCCCGCACCGGCAGCTCCTGCCGCTAGTGCGGCCCCGGTAGCACCAGCTGGTCCGGCGGGTCCGAAGCCAGGTCCGAAGGCTCCTCGCGTCGGTAACAACCCATACTCCTCGGCTCCGGTCGAGCGTCCCGCTCCACGCCCGGCACCCGGTGCCCCGCGTCCAGGTACGCCTCGTCCGGCACCCGGTCAGGGCGGTCCCCGTCCCGCGGCAGGCGCAGGTCGCCCGCCCGCAGGTCAGGGCGGTCCTCGTCCGGCTCCCGGTCAGGGTGGCCCACGGCCGAGCCCCGGCTCGATGCCTCCTCGCCCCAACCCCGGTGCCATGCCGACCCGTTCGGCGCGTCCCGCGCCCGGCGGCGCAGGTAGGCCCGGCGGACCCGGCGGCGGTCGCCCAGGCGCACCCGGAGGCCGTCCAAGCGGTCCCGGTGGCGCAGGTGGCGGCGGCGGTTACCGCGGTGGCGGCGGCGGTGCACCAGGTGCTCCCGGCGCAGGTGCTCCCGCAGCAGGTGGATTCCGCGGTCGCCCAGGTGGCGGCGGCGGTGGCGGTCCTCGTCGTGGCGGCGGTGCCGCAGGCGCATTCGGTCGTCCCGGCGGCGCAGTCCGTCGTGGTCGCAAGTCGAAGCGGGCGAAGCGCGCCGAGTACGAGAACATGCAGGCGCCCGCCGTTGGCGGGGTTCGGCTGCCACGCGGCAACGGCGAGACCATCCGTCTCGCTCGCGGCGCGTCGCTCGTCGACTTCGCCGACAAGATCGACGCGAACCCCGCTGCTTTGGTGCAGGCGCTGTTCAACCTCGGCGAAATGGTCACTGCCACGCAGTCGGTAGGCGACGAGACGCTGGAGCTGCTCGGCGGCGAGATGAACTACGTCGTCCAGGTCGTCAGCCCGGAGGACGAGGACCGTGAGCTGCTCGAAGGCTTCGACCTCACCTACGGCGAGGACGAGGGCGACGAGTCCGATCTCGAATTCCGTCCGCCGGTCGTGACCGTCATGGGCCACGTCGACCACGGTAAGACTCGACTGCTCGACTCGATCCGTAAGGCCAACGTCCGCGAGGGCGAGGCCGGCGGCATCACGCAGCACATCGGTGCCTACCAGGTGCTTACCGTGCTCGAGGGCAACGAGCGTCTCGTGACCTTCATCGATACGCCCGGTCACGAAGCCTTCACGGCCATGCGTGCCCGTGGTGCAAAGGCCACCGACCTCGCGATCCTGGTTGTCGCAGCCGACGACGGCGTCATGCCGCAGACGGTGGAAGCGATCAACCACGCGCAGGCGGCCGACGTGCCGATCGTGGTCGCGGTGAACAAGATCGACAAGGAAGGCGCGAACCCGGACAAGATCCGGCAGCAGCTGACCGAATACGGTCTGGTCGCCGAGGAGTATGGCGGCGACACCATGTTCGTCGACATCTCGGCGAAGCAGGGCACCAACATCGACGCGCTGCTCGAAGCGGTGCTGTTGACTGCCGATGCATCGCTCGACCTGCGCGCCAACCCGGATATGGACGCTCAGGGTGTTGCCATCGAGGCGCACCTCGACCGTGGCCGCGGGCCCGTTGCCACCGTGCTCATTGCGCGCGGAACGCTTCGTGTCGGCGACTCGATCGTCGCTGGCGACGCCTACGGACGCGTTCGTCGCATGGTCGACGAGCACGGCGAAGACGTCGCGGAGGCAACGCCTTCACGTCCAGTCCAGGTCATCGGTTTCACGTCGGTTCCCGGAGCAGGCGACAACCTGCTCGTGGTCGACGAAGACCGGATCGCTCGCCAGATCGCCGATCGTCGCAACGCTCGCAAGCGCAACGCCTTGGCAGCGCGCAGTCGTAAGCGGATCAGCCTCGAGGATCTGGATTCGGCGTTGCGGGAGACCTCGCAGCTCAACCTCATCCTCAAGGGCGACAACTCCGGAACCGTGGAGGCCCTCGAAGAGGCCCTGCTCGGAATCCAGATCGACGATGAGGTCGAACTGCGCGTTATCGACCGCGGTGTCGGTGGCGTCACCGAGACCAACGTCAACCTGGCATCGGCGTCCAACGCGATCATCATCGGGTTCAACGTCCGCGCGGAGGGCAAGGCAACTGAGCTTGCCAACCGTGAAGGCGTCGACATCCGGTACTACTCGGTGATCTACCAGGCCATCGACGAGATCGAGAAGGCACTCAAGGGCCTGCTCAAGCCGGTCTACGAAGAGGTCGAGCTCGGTCGCGCAGAGATCCGGGCGCTGTTCCGGTCCTCGAAGGTCGGCACGATCGCCGGTTGCATGGTCACCTCGGGCATCCTTCGCCGCAACGCGAAGGCGCGCCTGCTTCGCGACAACATCGTTGTCGCCGAGACCGTCACCATCTCCTCTCTGAAGCGTGAGAAGGATGATGCGACCGAGGTGCGCGAAGGCTTCGAATGTGGTCTGACCTTGACGTATTCCGACATCAAGGCAGGCGACACGATCGAGGCTTACGAACTGCGGGAGAAGCCGCGCGAATAAGCGGCTGCTCAATCTGTCTACGGTTGACGGGCCTTGCGCCCGTCAACCTGGCACAGTTCGACCGAAGGGAGGCCAACCTTGTATCTCGGTGCACTCGAATTGGACATTCTGCTCGGCGATGTTCGGTCGCTGAAAGAGAAGCGGTCCATGGTGAAGCCTGTCCTTGCCGAGCTGCAAAAGTTCGGGGTTTCAGCGGCCGAAACGGGCGAGCACGACAGGTATCGACGTTCGCTGCTCGGAGTCGCGATGGCCAGCTCCGGCGTCGATCACATTCACGAAGTTCTCGATAGCTGTGAGCGTCACGTTGCCCAGCGGCCTGAACTGCAATTGCTTGCCGTCCGACGACGAATCTTCGGACCCGAAGACTGAGACCCGAAGAATTAGACCCGACGACGGAGAGGGGGCTGATCGAAATGGTCGATCACGCCAGAGCAAAGCGACTCGCAAAGCGGATCGCGACGATCGTCGCATCGGCAATCGAATACGAGATCAAAGACCCGCGGCTGCGTCTGATCACGATCACCGATTCTAAGGTGACGGGCGACCTGCGCGACGCAACGGTGTTCTATACGGTGATGGGCGAGGACATCAGTTCCGAACCGGATTACGTCGCCGCTGCCGCCGGGTTGGAAAAAGCGAAAGGCGTGCTGCGGACGAAAGTCGGCGAAGGCACTGGAGTTCGGTTCACACCGACTCTGGCGTTCGTGCTCGACATCGTGCCGGACACCGCCAAGCACATGGAAGACCTACTTGCTCGCGCACGGGCTGCCGATGACGAAGTGGCTCGCGCGGCAGCGACGGCCACACACGCCGGCGAGGCTGATCCGTACAAGTCGCCGGACAAGGAAGATGACGGCGACTGAACGATGACTTCTCGTGCACCTGCGCAGGATTCGATTGCGCCTGAGTCGAGCCTCGATGTGGTCGACGTGGCGCCTGCAGTCGAAGCTTTGGCTACTGCCTCTTCGGTGACCGTCTTGTGCCACGTCCAGCCCGACGCCGACACCATCGGCAGCGGACTTGCGCTTGGGCTGGCGTTGCAGCGCCGCGGTGTTCCTGTGCAGGTGGCGTTCGCCGAACCGGCCGAACTCCCGTCGTCGATGCGCGATCTGCCTGGAGTCGAGTTGCTCGTACCGGCCGATCAGGTTGCCGCCGAGGTCGACCTTGTCGTTGCCGTCGACTGCGGAAGCGTCGGGCGCCTCGGTACGTTGCGCGATCGGCTAGGAGGAGCAAACAGCACGTTGGTCCTCGACCACCACCGGTCGAACACCAGGTTCGGTGCGATCAATGTCATCGACGAGTGCGCCGAGTCGACAACGAGCCTGCTTGCCACGATTTTCGATGCGTGGGGCGTCGACATCGACCGCGACATCGCACACTGCCTTTACGCCGGTCTGGTAACCGACACCGGGTCGTTCCGCTGGGTCCGGCCTGGTACCCACGTCCTCGCGGAACGTCTGTTGGACAAGGGGATCGACGCGGGCGACATTGCGCGTTCGCTGTTGGACACACACCCGTTCGGTTGGTTGCCGATGCTTTCGCGCGTGCTCGGTTCCGCGCAACTGGTGCCCGAGGCCAGCGGGGGAGCCGGACTTGTCTACGCGGTCGTGCGCCGATCCGATGTGAACGGGCTCCAGTCGGAGGAACTCGAGAGCGTGATCGACATCGTGCGGACGACGTCCGAAGCGGAAGTCGCGGCGGTGTTCAAAGAGACCACCGACGATTTCGCCCACGATTGGTCGGTGTCACTGCGCTCGAAGGACATCATCGACGTCTCGATCGTCGCAGCTGCGCTCGGCGGCGGCGGACACAGGTTCTCCGCGGGCTACACAACCTCTGGATCGGTCGACGACGTGGTCCGTGCCCTTCGCGAGGCCTTGGGCTGAGTGTTCACGGCCGATGAGGTGGGTCCTGCGCGGATCCTCCGCTTGGCGCTACCCGCGCTCGGCGTACTGATCGCCGAACCGATCTACCTGTTGTTCGACATCGCGGTGGTCGGCCGTCTCGGCGCTCTCTCATTGGCTGGTCTCGCCGTGGGCGGTTTGATCCTGACTCAGGTGAGTACCCAGCTCACATTTCTGTCGTACGGCACAACCTCGAGATCGGCGCGCCTGCACGGCGCCGGAGATCGTCGGGCCGCCGTCGGGGAAGGTGTGCAGGCCACGTGGCTTGCGGTGGTGATCGGTTGCGCAATCCTCGTCGTAATGCAAGTACTTGTCGGACCGGTCGCCGAGCTGATCGGGGGCAGTCACGATATCGCCGCACAGGCGCAAAGTTGGCTGCGCATAGCACTTTTCGGCGCACCCCTGATCCTTGTCACTATCGCCGGTAACGGGTGGATGCGCGGCGTGCAGAATACGATTCGACCGTTCGGCTATGTCCTTGTCGGATTGTTCATTTCGGCAGTGCTGTGTCCGTTCCTTGTGCACGGCTTGGCGTTTGCGCCCCAGATGGGTTTGCGCGGTTCGGCTGTGGCCAATGTGGCGGGCCAGGCAGCGGCAGCCTTGTTGTTCGGGTATGCGCTGGTACGCGAGCGGGTCGACCTACGGCCGAGGCCCGCGGTCATGCGGGCGCAATTGGTGCTCGGACGCGATCTCATAGCGCGTAGCCTGGCATTCCAGGCATGCTTCCTGTCGGCCGCAGCGGTGGCGTCGCGTTTCGGTGCGGCGTCGGTCGCCGCCCACCAGCTCGTATTGCAGCTGTGGAACGTCATCGCACTCACGTTGGATTCGCTGGCGATCGCGGCGCAGTCGTTGGTGGGCGCTGCGCTCGGCGCGAACCGGGCCGGGGTCGCGCGATCGTTGGCGGGGCGAATCACTCGGTGGTCTACTGTGTTTGCGGTCGGCCTCGCCGCCATCTTCGCGGTGGGTGTCGGCGTCATTCCCGGCATCTTCACCAACGACGCGGACGTGATCGCGCAAACGCATGTCGCATGGTGGTTCTTCGTCGCGGTAATTCCGGTGGCGGGTGTGGTCTTTGCGCTCGACGGAGTGCTGCTCGGGGCGGGTGACGCCGCTTTCCTTCGAACGACGACGCTGGCCAGCGCAGTTGTCGGCTTCCTACCCATGATCTGGCTGTCGTTGGCGTTCGATTGGGGGCTGGCGGGAATCTGGACCGGCCTCGTGGCGTTCATGGTCCTGAGGATGGTTGCGGTGGCACTACGGACTGTGTACGGGGGCTGGGCGGTACCCGGGTCGGACCTGCAGCTGACGGATACGGAAAGGTAGACGCGGTGGCACGCAAACTCATGGCAGTCAGCGACATCCACGTCGGGCACCGTGGAAACCGGCCGATCACCGAAGGGATCCACGCCGATTCACCCGAGGACTGGCTGATCGTTGCAGGTGACGTTTCCGAGAAGACCGACGACATCCGTTGGGCGCTGAGTCTGCTGCGCAGCCGGTTCGAGAAGGTCATCTGGGTGCCGGGCAATCACGAACTGTGGACGACGGCGAAGGATCCGGTCCAGATACATGGCGCTGCCAGGTACGACTATCTCGTCAACCTGTGCCGCGAGATCGATGTGATCACGCCGGAGGATCCGTTTCCGGTGTGGGACGACATCAACGGTCCGGTCACGCTCGTGCCGATGTTCCTGCTCTACGACTACTCGTTCCTGCCCGAAGGCGCCAAGACGAAGGCAGAAGGGCTGGCCATTGCTCGCGAGCGCAATGTTGTCGCCACCGACGAATTTCTGCTGTCCTGCGAACCGTTCGCTACCCGGGATGCGTGGTGCCACAGTCGGGTCGCGCAGACGCAACGACGCCTCGACGAGCTGCACCCGGATATGCCGCTGGTCCTGATCAACCATTTCCCGCTGGTGCGGCAGCCGACCGAGGTGCTGTTCTATCCCGAGTTTGCGCTGTGGTGCGGGACGGAACTGACCGCGGACTGGCATACGAAATACAACGTGCTGTGCTCGGTGTACGGCCACCTCCACATTCCGCGGACGACGACCTACGACGGTGTGCGCTTCGAAGAGGTGTCGATCGGCTATCCCCGCGAATGGCAACGCCGGGGATTACCGGAGAAACTGCTCCGGCAGATCCTCCCGGTGCCGGAGTACCCGCCAGGCACGTTGAACAAGTGGGGTGGTCATTTCAAGGTGACACCCGAAATGGAAGCTGAAGTAGAAAAGATGAGGCAGCGCGCGAAGTGATCGAGCAGATACTTCCTCCGGGAGTCGCGTCGGCGGAGTTATTCGCCGACCCACCGGGATTGCAGCCGCACCCGCGCGAAGAGTCGTTGATTTCGCGCGCCGTGGAGAAGCGTCGGCGTGAGTTCATCGGTGCGCGGCATTGCGCTCGGATCGCCATGGGCAAGTTGGGCGTCGAACCTGGCGCGGTCATGCGTGGTGAACGCGGTTCGCCGTTGTGGCCGAAGGGAATCGTGGGCAGCCTCACTCATTGCGACGGCTATCGTGCTGCGGCGCTTGGGTATTCGATGCAGGTGCGGTCGGTCGGCATCGATGCCGAACCGCACGGACCGCTGCCGGACGGGGTGCTGGACGCTGTCAGCCTCGAGGTCGAACGAACCTGGTTGGCCGGTGCGGGCGATGAAATTCATTGGGACCGATTGCTGTTCTGCGCGAAGGAAGCCACCTACAAAGCATGGTTTCCGCTCACCCAACGATGGCTGGGCTTCGAAGACGCGCACATCACGTTCGTCGCCGACCCGAGAGGGACGACCGGAACGTTCCATAGTGATCTGCTGATCTCGGGGGAGACGGTCGACGGAGGCGCTCCGCTGGCATCGTTCGACGGTCGGTGGATGCAGTCGGACGGTCTGCTCATCACCGCGATTACGGTGTCCTGATGTCCAGAGTTGCAGGCGCTGGCCTGCTGATCATCGACAAGGATACCGGCATGACGAGTCATGACGTCGTGGCGCGGTGTCGAAAGCTGTTGCAGACCCGCAAGATCGGTCACGCCGGCACGCTCGATCCGATGGCGACCGGCGTCCTCGTGCTCGGCGTCGAGCGCGCTACGAAGATGTTGGGATTGCTTGCGCTGACGACGAAGCGCTACACCGCGACGATCCGGCTGGGGCAGGTCACGACAACCGACGACGCCGAGGGCGAGCTGGTGTCGGAGGCCGATGCTTCGGGGATGCCCGCCGAGCGTATTGCCGAACAGGTCGCGGCGTTGACCGGTGATATATCGCAAGTTCCCGCGAGTGTCAGCGCCATCAAGGTCGATGGTCAACGCGCGCATGCACTCGTTCGGGCAGGTGAGGACGTGAAGCTGGCCGCGCGGCCGGTCACGGTGTCGAGGTTCGACGTCCTTGCCCGTCGCGATGTAGGGGGTTTCGTGGACCTCGACGTCGACGTGGAGTGCACGTCGGGAACATACGTCCGTGCGCTGGCCCGCGACCTAGGGTCCGCATTGGGCGTCGGTGGACACCTCACGGCGTTGCGCCGGACTAGAGTTGGGCCGTTCACCCTCGCGCACGCGCAGACATTGGAGCAGCTGGCCGAGCAGCCCGTTGTGAGCCTGGATGTCGACGCTGCCGCACGAACGGCGTTCGCGCACCGCGACATCGACGAGGCGGAGGCTGAATCCCTCAGTCAGGGACGGTGGCTCGAGCCCATCGGACTCGGGGGTGTGTACGCGGCGATCGATCCTGAAGGCCGAGCGATCGCGTTGCTGGAGGAGCGTGGCAAGCGTGCTGCAGCGGTCATGGTCGTTCGCCCCGCGACCTTGAAGCCGCACTAGTCGGTCGTCAACCAGATCGATTGCGCCGCAGGGCTGCCGAGATCGACGGGAGCGGTTTCGGAGCCGATCCGGATGGCGATGGTGCCGGCGTAATCGCGTCGTTCCACGACGCTGACCGCCGTATCCAGCGCGATCCCGACGGAGTCGAAGTACCGCAGCATAGCGGGGTCCGAGTCCGATATCCGGGCGACTCGGCCGGCCTCGCCGTCGGAGAATTCGCTGAGTTGCCGGGCCGGTGGCGTCGGCACGGCTCCGTCGGCCGATGGAATGGGGTCACCGTGCGGATCGCGGTCCGGAAAGCCGAGTTTGGCGTCGATCCTGGCCATCAGCCGGTCGGAGACGGCGTGCTCGAGCACTTCGGCCTCGTCGTGCACCTCGTCCCAGCGATAGCCGAGTTCGTCCACGAGGAAGGTCTCCAGCAGCCGGTGCCTGCGGACCATCGCCACCGCTGCGGACCGACCCTCGTCGGTGAGGGTGATCGACCCGTACTTGGCGTGATCGACGAGGCCTTGGTCGGCGAGCTTGCGGATCGCTTCCGACACCGTGGACGCGGAGACGCCGATGCGCTCGGCGAGCAGCTTCGTCGACACCTTTTCCTGCGACCACTCCTGGGCGGTCCAGATCACCTTCAGGTAGTCCTGTGCGACGGCGGTCAACGTTGGGGCGGCGTCGGCAGAATGGGGATTGCCGTTCGTCTGGAGCTCGCGCCCGTTTTCTGTTCCGTTTCGTTTGCCGACCACGCCTATGAGCTTAGGCAAACCATCGCCGATATACACGTCGGCGACCGCGGACACGCACGTCGGAAGTTGTTCAGCAGGGTGAACGTTTGTCGAACGTAGATCCGATGGTGACCCGCCCCCAACGTTTCCCCTAGGCTTCCTTTGTGCAGAGATGGCGAGGTCTCGACGAGGTTCCTGCTGATTGGGGCCGTTGTGTTCTCACGATCGGCGTATTCGATGGTGTCCATCGCGGCCATGCGCAGCTGATTTCCCGAGCTGTCGAATCGGCGCGCCGCCGTGGGATCTCCAGTGTCCTCATGACTTTCGATCCGCATCCGATGGAAGTTGTGCGGCCGGGAAGCCACCCCGCGCAGCTGACGACGTTGACGCGACGGGCCGAACTCGCCGAGGAATTGGGCATCGACGTGTTCTGCGTGATGCCGTTCACCCATGAATTCATGAAGCTCACGCCTGCGCGGTACGTGCATGAGGTGCTCGTCGAGCGCTTGCATGTCGCCGCAGTGATCGTGGGGGAGAACTTCACGTTCGGCAAAAAGGCCGCAGGCACCATCGAGACGCTCGAAGAGACCGGGCAGCGGTTCGGCTTCGAAGTGGACGGCGTGAAGCTGCTTGCCGAGCATGCGGTCACGTTCTCGTCCACCTACATTCGTGCCTGCGTCGACGCTGGCGACGTCACCGCCGCGGCCGAGGCGTTGGGTCGCCCGCATCGGGTCGAAGGTGTGGTGGTGCACGGCGACGGCCGCGGCCGCGCACTCGGATTCCCGACTGCGAACGTCGCGCCGCCGATGTACGCCGCAATTCCGGCGGACGGGGTGTACGCGGGCTGGTTCACAGTGCTCGGGCCTGGGCCGACGATCGGCACGGTTACACCCGGCGAACGCGCCAAGGCTGCGATATCGGTTGGCACCAATCCGACGTTTTCGGGTCGGACTCGCACTGTCGAGGCTTTCGTTCTCGAGGGTGAAGCCGACCTCTACGGCCAGCACGTGGCGGTAGATTTCGTCGAGCATCTGCGCGGAATGGAGAAGTTCGATTCCGTCGACGCCCTGATCATCGAGATGGGCCGCGACGCCGAGCGTGCCCGCGAGGTCCTGAACGCCAGCTTGTAGCGGCGGTGGGTGCTGGTAATTGCTGCACGTCAGCCCTGGTATTGTGTTCGATTGGTATGTGCTGCGGTCCGTGGCGGCCACACCGTCGGTACCTACGAGCGCGGACGTAATCACCAGGAGTTAACCAGTGGCACTGACCACAGAGCAGAAGAAGGCCGTTCTTTCCGAGTACGGCTTGCACGAAACGGACACCGGCTCGCCGGAGGCCCAGGTCGCGATGCTCACCAAGCGCATCGTCGATCTGACTGAGCACCTCAAGCTGCACAAGCACGATCACCACTCCCGCCGCGGCCTGCTGTTGCTGGTCGGGCGTCGTCGCCGTCTGCTGAAGTACGTGCAGAAGGTCGACATCGCACGGTACCGCTCGCTGATCGAGCGTCTGGGCCTGCGCCGCTGATCGATCTGGCCGGCGCGCGAGCAAAATCGCGTTCTACACGGTAGCCAACGGGGCAACGCATAGACTTGCCCCGTTGGCTAGACGTGTTTGTCAGCCAGCACGAACCCGTGGGTGGGGGACATCCACACACTGCAACACCGCAAGATTTTGACACCCGCAAGATGAGCCGTATGTATCTGCCAGTCGTGGCGTCGGTCTTCGGTAGTGGCTTTTCGGAGTGCTCGCGAGCGCGAGACCGGAGAGCTTCGATCGATGACCGCCTCCGCGCAGCCGCGTCCATGGGGACGTGAGCCAGGTGCGCGCGATGTAGCCAGGAGGGCTGCGACGCGTCCGCGTGGGTACGGCGAAGACGAGAGGTTATGAGAAGAGAAATGACAGATTCAACAGCTGTCGAGGTTGACGAAGGCGTATACGAATCCGCCGCCGTGCTCGACAATGGAAGTTTCGGCACCCGCACCATCCGCTTCGAGACCGGACGGCTCGCACAGCAAGCCGCAGGCGCCGTTGTTGCGTACCTCGACGAAGAGACCATGCTGCTTTCGGCCACCACGGCCAGCAAGGCACCGAAGGAGCATTTCGACTTCTTCCCGCTCACTGTGGATGTCGAAGAGCGGATGTACGCCGCAGGCCGCATTCCCGGATCGTTCTTCCGTCGTGAGGGACGTCCGTCCACCGACGCGATCCTGACCTGTCGCCTGATCGACCGGCCGCTGCGCCCGTCGTTCGTCGATGGACTCCGCAACGAGATCCAGGTCGTCGTCACCGTCCTGAGCCTCGACCCCAAGGACCTCTACGACGTCGTCGCGATCAACGCCGCATCGGCTTCCACCCAGATCGCCGGCCTCCCGTTCAACGGTCCGGTCGGTGGCGTGCGCGTTGCGCTCATCACCTCCGACGAGAACAAGACGGGCCAGTGGGTCGCGTTCCCGACGGTTGACCAGCTCGAAGGCGCAGTCTTCGACATGGTCGTTGCCGGCCGTGTCGTCGAGTCCGGCGATGTGGCCATCATGATGGTCGAGGCCGAGGCCACCGTCGACGTGATCGCCAAGATCGCCGACGGCGCACAGGCGCCGACCGAGGCAATCGTTGCCGAGGGTATCGAGGCCGCCAAGCCGTTCATCGCCAAGCTCGTCAAGGCGCAGCAGGACCTCGCCGACAAGGCCGCGAAGCCGACCGGCGACTACCCGGTGTTCCCCGCTTACCAGGACGACGTTTACGCCGCCGTGGAGAGCGCGGCCGGCGCATCGCTGGAAGCCGCATTGACCATCGCAGGCAAGACCGAGCGTGACGACAAGACCAATGAGGTCAAGGTCGAGGTTCTCGCTGCGGTTGGCCCGAACTTCGAAGGCCGCGAGAAGGAGATCGGCGCTGCATTTCG
The DNA here is from genome assembly GCA_038256175.1 of Mycobacteriales bacterium. GTDB lineage: Bacteria > Actinomycetota > Actinomycetes > Mycobacteriales > Mycobacteriaceae > Antrihabitans. Next base: position 11,058 of record JBBSKP010000048.1, on the reverse strand, counting down.
CTCGCTGACCAAAAAGCTTGTGCGCCAGCGCATCCTGCGTGACAAGTTCCGTATCGACGGCCGTGGCATCACCGACATTCGGTCGCTGTCGGCCGAGGTCGCCATTGTCCCGCGGGCGCACGGTTCGGCGCTGTTCGAGCGCGGCGAGACCCAGATCATGGGCGTCACCACCCTCGACATGGTCAAGATGGCCCAGCAGATCGACAGCTTGGGCCCCGAGACCAGCAAGCGCTACATGCACCACTACAACTTCCCGCCGTACTCGACCGGTGAGACCGGTCGCGTCGGTTCGCCGAAGCGTCGCGAAATCGGCCACGGTGCACTCGCAGAGCGCGCCCTGATGCCAGTGCTGCCGAGCCAAGACGAGTTCCCGTACGCCATCCGGCAGGTCTCGGAGGCGCTGAGCTCGAACGGTTCGACGTCCATGGGCTCCGTGTGTGCCTCGACGCTCTCGCTGCTCAATGCCGGTGTGCCGCTGCGCGCTCCGGTCGCGGGCATCGCGATGGGCCTCGTGTCCGACCAGGTCGACGGTGAGACGCGTTACGTGGCGCTGACCGACATCCTCGGCGCCGAAGATGCCTTCGGTGACATGGACTTCAAGGTCGCAGGCACCAAGGACTTCGTCACGGCGTTGCAGCTGGACACGAAGCTCTCGGGTATCCCGTCGCAGGTCTTGGCGGGCGCGCTCGCACAGGCACACGATGCTCGGATCACAATCCTCGAGGTCATGGCCGAGGCCATCGACGCCCCGGACGAGATGAGCCCGTACGCACCGCGCGTCACCGCCATCAAGGTGCCGGTCGACAAGATCGGTGAGGTCATCGGGCCCAAGGGCAAGATGATCAACTCGATCACCGAGGCAACCGGTGCGAACATTTCCATCGAGGACGACGGCACCGTGTTCGTCGGCGCCACCGATGGTCCGTCCGCGCAGGCCGCGATCGACATGATCAACGCCATCGCGAACCCGCAGTTGCCGAAGGTCGGCGAGCGGTTCCTCGGCACGGTCGTCAAGACCACCGCCTTCGGTGCCTTCGTCTCGCTGCTCCCGGGCCGCGACGGACTGGTGCACATCTCGAAGTTGGGCAACGGCAAGCGGATTGCCAAGGTCGAAGATGTCGTCAGCGTGGGCAGCAAGCTCCGCGTCGAGATCGCCGACATCGACAACCGCGGCAAGATCTCGCTGATCCCGGTGCCGGAAGACGAGTCGGCGGAGGCTGCTGCCCCAGTTGACGCGACTGCCGATGCTCCCGCTGAAACCGCTGAGGCGGTCTCGGCTGAGTAAGAAAGATCCGTCTGGACTGGCCCCCTCGCGCCGCACGGCGGTGCGAGGGGGCTCTTCCGTCACGTCGGATTCACCTCAGTCCGGTGTACGCAAATCTGTTCTGCCCGGTGGGCTTCGCGTAGTCACCGAGCATGTTCCCGGTGTCCGCTCGGCGTCGGTCGGCGTGTGGGTCGGGGTTGGTTCGCGCGACGAGGGGCACACTGTTGCCGGTGCCGCGCATTTCCTCGAACACCTCCTCTTCAAGTCGACTCCGACGCGCAGCGCACTCGACATTGCGCAGGTAATGGACTCCGTCGGCGGCGAACTCAACGCCTTCACATCCAAGGAGCAGACCTGCTTCTACGCCCACGTCATCGACGACGATCTGCCGCTCGCGGTCGACCTGGTCTCCGATGTGGTGTTGCGTGGGCAATGCCGAAGTTCTGATGTCGATATCGAGCGACAGGTTGTGCTCGAAGAGATCTCGATGCGCGACGACGACCCTGAGGACCTGCTCGGCGACGCGTTCCTCGGTGCGCTGTTCGGCGACCATGCGATCGGGCGTCCCGTGATCGGGAGTTCCGAGTCGATCGAATCGATGAGTCGTGCGCAATTGCATTCCTTCCATGCGCGGCGCTACACGCCGGACCGCATGGTTGTCGCCGTTGCCGGAAACATCGAGCACGAGCACACAGTCGAGTTGGTGCGCAGGGCATTTCACGGTTATCTGGTGCCAGGCAAGGATCCCGCGCCGCGTCGTGAAGGCACGCTGCGGTTGAAGTCGGCTCCCACCTTGAGTTTGACCAAGCGCGACAGCGAGCAGGTTCATCTGTCGCTCGGCGTGCGAGCGTTCGGCAGGCACGAAGGTCAGCATCGCTGGCCGCTCTCGGTGCTGAACACCGCGGTCGGTGGCGGCCTGAGTTCGCGTCTGTTCCAAGAGATCCGGGAAGAACGCGGGCTGGCGTACTCGGTATATTCGAGCGTCGACACCTTCGCCGACACCGGTGCTTTCTCTGTGTACGCGGCATGTCAGCCGGAGAACCTTGCCGAGGTCGCGACCCTGGCTCGTGGTGTCCTCGCGGAAGTCGCCGCCAATGGCATCACCGACGCGGAATGTGCGCGGGCCAAAGGCTCGTTGCGTGGCGGACTTGTTCTCGGATTGGAAGATTCGGGTTCGCGCATGAATAGAATCGGCCGCAGTGAGCTGAGCTACGGTAACCACCGCAGCATTTCCGAGACGCTGGCCAGGATCGACTCGGTGACCACCGAGCAGGTTCGCGATGTCGCGGCCGAGCTGCTCTCGCGTCCGTTTGCCGCGGCAATTGTCGGGCCGTACAAGCGCAAGCGAGATCTGCCGGCAGCTGTTCTTTCCATCCTTCGTTGATCACGGACTTTCCGTGCACGCCATCTTGGGCGATGCGTGCGAATGTCCGTGATCGGCGAAGTCGTAAGGTGCTCTCATGAAGATTCGTGGGGCAGTCCTCGAGGAGATCGGCCGGCAGCGTCCGTTCGCCGATTCGGTGCCGATATCGATTTCCGACCTGGAGCTCGATGAGCCCGGTCCCGGGGAGCTGCTGATTCGGATCGAAGCAGCCGGGTTATGTCACTCGGACCTGTCCGTTGTCGACGGCAATCGGGTCCGCCCCGTGCCGATGCTGTTGGGCCACGAGGCGTGTGGACGAGTCGAGCAGCTCGGCGAGGGCGTCGACGACCTCCGGATCGGTGAGCGCGTAGTGATGACCTTCCTCCCGCGCTGCGGGGAGTGCGGAGGCTGCGCGACAGATGGTCGGATGCCCTGTGTCCCCGGCAGCGGCGCGAACAATGCGGGAACCCTTCTCAGTGGCGACAGACGGTTGACCCGCGCTGGGTCATCGGTGCACCACCACCTCGGTGTATCGGGTTTCGCGACCCATGCCGTCGTGGATCGGCGATCGGTGGTCGGGGTCGGCGACGACGTTCCGCCCGACGTCGCGGCGGTCCTCGGCTGTGCGGTTCTGACCGGTGGTGGGGCAATCCTCAACGCGGGCAAGCCAGTTCACGGCGACTCGATCATGGTTGTGGGTCTCGGCGGAGTAGGTATGGCAGCGGTGCTCACCGCGGTGTCGCTGGGGCTCGGTGAGGTGATCGGCGTAGACGGTGTGCCCAAGAAGCTGGCAACCGCACGCGAGTTGGGTGCGACGCAGGTGTATTCGCCTGCGGAGGCGGCCGAGCAGGGGATCAAGGCCAATCTTGTGATCGAGGCTGCCGGCAATGCGCGAGCCTTCGAAGCTGCGGTCAAGGCGACCGCGCCCGGCGGCACAACGGTGACGGTCGGTCTGCCGCCCCCGGACGCGGTGTCGTCGATCTCGCCGCTCGGGCTTGTCGCGGAGGCACGCACCATCATCGGTAGCTATCTCGGTTCGGCTGTGCCGTCGCGCGACATCCCGGCGTATGCGCAGCTATGGCGCGAGGGAAAGTTGCCGGTGGAGAAGCTGATCTCCGAGCGCATCACCCTCGAGCAGGTGAACTACGGGATGGACCAGCTGGCCGCCGGGCACGCGATCCGTCAGGTGATCATGTTCGATCAGTAGGGGTGAATTCGAGGTAGGCCATCGGGAGGTCGAAGAGGCTCGACGCGTGGTCGATGCCACGTTCGAGTACCCGCATCGGCACGCTCCAGTTCGCCGCGATAGCAGCCTCGGCGTGCGCGGTCTCGGACGCGGGCAAGATTCGCGCGGTGGCGGCAACACCAGGTCCGGTGGGGCTTCCGCGGAAATTCGATGGAACAACCACAACGTTCGGATTCCGTCGCAGGCGTTTCACCTTGAACGAGCCGGCATCGGTGCGCACAAACAGCTTGCCGTCGGCGACACCATGGTTGATCGGACTGGGGACAGGTTCTCCCGAGCGCTTATAGGTCACCAGCACGCATTGGCGGACCTCTCCGAACCCGGTGAAGTCGTGGCCGGTCGGTTCTTGAGCAGCCACCTCGAATGCTTGCCGATCTCGCATCTTGTCCATGAGTCGAAACTGCAGCGCGGTGATCTTGCCGATCAGCCGATTACCGGTGCTCGTCATCTGGTGAATCTATCGCGTGCGTAGGCTCGTCTACTGATATAGGCGATAGATGTGAGCGATCGATGTAGGCAAAGATGGAGGAATCGTGAGCGCGACTCCCATACGGGTCGGTGTACTTGGCGCGAACGGCAAGGTCGGCCAGGCGATCTGTGACGCCGTGAATGCGGCAGCCGATCTCGAACTGGTCGCGACGGTGGACCAAGGCGATCGCATCGAGGCTTTCGTCGAGTCGGGCACCCAGGTCGTGGTCGACTTCACCCACCCCGACGTGGTGATGAACAACCTGAAGTTCCTGGTGGAGAACGGGATTCATGCGGTTGTCGGCACAACGGGGTTCGACGACGCTCGGCTCGCGACAGTACGGGAATGGTTGGCCGCAAAGCCCGAGACCGGCGTATTGATTGCGCCGAACTTCGCCATCGGAGCAGCGTTGCTGATGCGCTTCGCCGAACAGGCCGCGCGCTTCTTCGACTCGGTCGAAGTGATCGAGTTGCACCATCCGCACAAGGCAGATGCGCCGTCAGGCACCGCTTACCGAACCGCCGCCCTCATTGCCGCCGCACGGGCCGAAGCCGGTGTCGGCAAGAGCCCGGACGCGACAACGACAGAGCTGGAAGGGTCGCGCGGCGCCGATGTTGACGGCGTTCGCGTTCACTCGGTCCGTCTTGCTGGACTCGTCGCGCATCAGGAAGTGCTGCTCGGCACGCAGGGGGAGACGTTGACGCTGCGCCACGATTCTATCGACCGGTCCTCGTTCGCGCCGGGTGTGCTGCTCGGTGTCCGGGAAATTGCAGGTAGGCCCGGACTGACCGTCGGGCTGGACGCTCTGATGGACCTGTGAACTCTGCGGTTGGCCGCCGGGTCGCATTCATCGCGTCCCTCGTGGTTGCGCTCGGTTTCTATTTTGTCCTACTCGGCCAGCGCGCCATCGATCTCATTTCCGACGGGCGAATCGCCGCCGTCGGCCTCGGTATCGGCGTGCTGATTCTGCCGTTCCTCGGCGTGTGGATCATCGGCGCTACGCTGCGTGCGGGCTTTGCGCATCAGCACCTTGCGCGGCGTATCCACGACGAAGGACTCGAACTCGACGTATCGAACCTGCCGCGTCGCCCATCCGGACGGTTCGAACGGGGCGCGGCCGACGAGTTGTTCGCGCAGGTCAAGTCGGAATGGGAAGCCGATCCGGACAATTGGCGCAACTCCTACCGGTTGGCGCGGGCGTACGACTACGCGGGGGACCGCACGCGGGCGCGCGAAACCATGAATCGTGCCGTCGCGCTGGAGCGCCGCGAGAGCAGTGAGTCAGGGCGCGGCAAGGCCTGAGCGGATGAACGTTTGCGCCACCGCGATCAGATCGTCGATCGGTTGTCTTGCTGCACTCCACCATTCGGGTGCCCAGTTGAGAGCACCGATGATCAGCATCCGTGCGCTTTCGAGATCGATGTCGGATCTGACAGAGCCGTCGATCTGACCTTCGACGAACAGTTTTCGCCATATAGCGTGGTATTCGGAGCTCGCGCGTGCGACCGTCGTGCGGATATCGGGGGGCAACTGACCGGCATTGCGTGTGACGGCGGTCGCGAAGTCGGACAGCTCTAGTTCCACCCGTAGGTGGGCGTCGACTGCGACGCAGATTCGGTCCAAGCCGGTTGTGCCGTCCTCGAGCGCATCCAACACAGCGGTCACATGTCTGCGGACCCACTGCTGTCCAACGACCATCACTTCGGCCACCAGCGCTTCGCGCGAGTCGAAATAGTAGTAGACCGCTGGTGCGCGGAGCTCGGCGATCTCGGCAATGTCGGTCAGTCTGGTTGCCGCATAGCCTTTTTCGGATAGCACCGCTGCTGCGGCCGCAAGGATGCGATCGCGACTGCCTTTGATTCGGGTCTTCGTGGGGACAGTCATGGCATCGTATAGCCGCCGCTGACCGAGAACACTTGCCCGGTTACCTGTCGCGCGGCAGCTTCCGACGAAATCCACACGACCGAATTCGCGATATCGTCGGCGGTCGTCAATCTTCGCAGCGGAATGTCCTTGCGTAAGAACTCGATCTGCTTCTCGTTGAACACCGAGTCCTGTCCGACTGCCCACAAGCTGGCTGCTCCGACGGCATCGTCGCCGTCCGGGATCACGAGGCCAGGGCACACGACGTTGGATCGGATGCCGTGGCGGCCGTGCTCGCGAGCTGTGGTGCGCGCCAAGGCAATCAAGGCGGCCTTGGTCGCGCCGTAAACGCCTTGCCGAATCTGTCCGAAGGCCGCGTCACTGGCGATGAAAACGATCGAGCCATGGCCGGCTTCACGCATGTGGGGGATGACCTCTTGTGTGCACGCAAGAGCGGTGTAGAGGTTGATCTCCACTGTGCGTTGCCATTTCGCGCGATCGGTGTCCTCGGCTATGAAGCCGGGAACGCTCCACCCCGCGTTGTTGACCAAGGCGTCGATTCCGCCCCACAGCATCGTCGCGCGGGCGACTGCCTCTCGCGGAACGTCGTCGCTGGTCAGGTCGCCGACCACCGTCTCGACCGCTGCAGCACCAAGTTCCAGGGCTTCTGCGCGGACCTTCTCGGTCTGGGGGCCGTCGATATCGGTGATGACGATACGGGCACCTTCGCGGGCGAAGCCGTGCACGATGCCTCGTCCGATGTTCGACGCACCACCGGTGACGAGCACGCGGGCATTGCCGAGCTGGAGGTCCATGTCTCGATATTAATCTATATTCAATTCAAACCGCAATGGTCGACAGGATTCGCCTGGCACGTTCGATGACAGGTTTGTCGACCATCGCGCCGTCGACCGTTGCGACTGCCGCGTGCGCGGTCGCCGTGACCACTCGTCGCGCCCAATCGACCTGCTCGGGGGTCGGTTCGAGGGCCGAGTGCACCGAAGCGATCTGTCGGGGGTGAATGACCAGTTTGCCGCTGTAGCCCAGTCGAAGAGCGTGAGCGGTGTCGGCGCTGACCCGTTCGGGGTCGTCGGTGGCCGTTGTGACGCCGTCGATCGGGGCGCTGATACCGGCGGCCGCGCTTGCGACGACGAGTGCTGATCGCGCGTACGCGAGTGCGATCCGATCGTCCGGGTCGATGCCGAGCTGCGCCGCCAGGTCGATACTGCCGAACGCTGCTCGGATCACTCCGAGAGACGCGCATACATCGCGCGCTGTCGTGATGCCGGCTGCCGTCTCGACGAGCGGAATGATGGGCCCGCGAAGATCGATGCTCAGTCGCCCCTCTGCTTTGGGAATCATTACCGCGCAACGAAATTCGGAGATCATTGCCATGTCATCCGCGAACCAGCGAGTGTGCTCGGCGTTCACCCGAACGACGGCGTCCGGCGAGTGCGCCAGCCAAGCCGCGACGTGGGATCGTGCCTCGCTCTTGGAGCCTTCCGAAACGGCATCCTCGAGGTCCAACACGACCGCGTCCGCGCCGGCGTTGTACGCCTTGGTGAATCGGTCGGGGCGATCGCCGGGAACGAACAGGAAGGTGCGCGCGGATTCGAGCGTTGGGCGGCCGATCAACTGACGATATCCCGCCCGATGATCTCCTTCATGATCTCGGTGGTACCGCCGTAGATCGTCTGAACTCGCGTGTCTACGTAGGCTTTACCCACTGCATACTCCGACATGTAGCCGTAGCCGCCGTGGAGCTGGAGGCACCGGTCGATGACCCGTTTCTGCAGTTCGCTGATGTACCACTTGCCCTTGGCTGCGTCGACAGGCGTCAATGTGCCTGTGTTGTAGGCGAGTACGGAACGGTCGACGTAGGTTTCCGCGATATCGATCTCTGTCGACATCTCCGCCAGCTCGAACCTGGTGTGTTGGAAGTCGGCGATCGCATTGCCGAATGCCTGCCGTTGTTTGCAGTACTCCACCGTCAGCTCGTAGATTGCCCGCGTCGTGGCAATGGCTTTGGCGCTGACGCCGAGACGCTCGCGGGGGAGATGGCTCATGAGATAGCCAAGACCGCGTCCCTCTTCGCCGAGCAGGTTCGCAGCCGGTACTCGAGCGTTGTCGAAGAAGAGTTCGGCAGTGTCTTGTGCAGGCAGACCGATCTTGTCCAGCTTGCGGCCGCGCTCGAAGCCAGGCGTGTCTCGCTCTACGACGAACAGACTGAAACCGCGCGAACCGGCGTTGGGATCCGTTAGTGCCGCGACGACGACAACGTCGGCCATGATGCCACTGGAGATAAAGGTCTTCTGCCCGTTGAGGATCCAGTCGTCGCCATCGCGGACGGCGTTTGTCCGGATGCCTCGGAGGTCGCTGCCAGCGCCGGGTTCCGTCATCGCCAGTGCGCCGATGATCTCTCCGGTCGCGAAACCCGGCAGCCAGCGTTGCTTCTGCTCGTCGTTTGTCAGGTCGAGTAGGTAGTGCAGAACCAGATCGTCCTGCAGGCTGATCGTGAGGCCGAATGACAGCGCGTTGATTCGAGCGATCTCCTCGCACACCACCATGCGGTAGCGGTAGTCGGCCTCGCCCGATCCGCCGTATTTTTCGTCGACCTGAAGCGCATACAGACCCTGTGATGCCGCCTTCGCGAAGACTTCGCGATCGATCCACCGGTCGTCGTCCCACTTGTCCTTGTGGGGAGCGACCTCTCGGGCCAGGAACTCTCTGACGCTCTGGCGATAGATTTCGTGGTCGTCGTTGTAGAGTTCGCGCTCCATGTCGCTCAGAGCCTTTCGATGATCGTGACGTTGGCCTGACCGCCGCCTTCGCACATCGTCTGAAGTCCGTAGCGACCGCCTGTCCGCTCCAACTCGTGCAGCAACGAGGTCATGAGACGCGCGCCGGTGCATCCGATGGGGTGGCCGAGCGCGATTGCGCCGCCGTTGATGTTGACCTTTGCCGGGTCCGCACCCAGGTCGGCGAGCCATGCGAGCACCACCGGCGCGAAAGCCTCGTTGATCTCGACAGCGTCGATGTCGTCGATGCTCAGGCCGGCCCTCTTCAGTGCGTGCTGAGTTGCGGGAATCGGCGCTGTGAGCATCATGATGGGGTCGGCGCCGCGCACCGACATGTGGTGGATGCGCGCGCGGGGTGTGAATCCGTACCGCTCGACCGCATCTTCGGAGGCAATGAGTAGGGCCGAGGCACCGTCGGAGATCTGGCTGGCAACGGCTGCCGTCAACACGCCGCCCTCGACAAGCGTTTTGAGGCCTGCCATCTTTTCGCGCGTGGTGTCGGCGCGCGTGCCTTCGTCGACGCTGATGCCGTCGAACTCGGTAATCTCGCGCGTGAATCGGCCTTCGGCGATGGCATGCAGAGCACGCTGGTGGCTCTCGTATGCGAATGCCTCGTTGTCTTCGCGGCTCAGCTTCCATTGCGCGGCAATCATCTCCGCTCCTCGGAACTGCGAGATCTCCTCCGCGCCGTAGCGGCTCGCCCAGCCCTTGCTGCCGGACCATGGGTCGACGGAGCCGTACGGCTCACCGGCGGCGAAAGCGCTCAATATCGGGAACTGGCTCATGTTCTGGACGCCACCGGCAACCACGATGTCTTGCGTACCGCTCATGACGCCCTGTGCGGCGAAGTGCACCGCTTGCTGGGCCGAGCCGCACTGACGGTCGATGGTCACACCCGGTACAGATTCCGGCAGTCCTGCTGCGAGCGCCGCGGTGCGCGCGATGTCACCCGCCTGCGCGCCGATGTTGTCCAGGCATCCCAGGATGACGTCGTCGATCGCGGCAGGGTCGAAATCGTGCCGACCCACGACGGTCTTGATGACGTGTGCCGCCATGTCCGCCGGATGTGCGGAGGCGAAACCGCCGCGTCTCCTGCCGACGGCAGTGCGAACGGCATCGATTATGTAGGCCTCGGGCATTGAGTTCCTCCGTGCTGCGTTGGGTTTCGAATACGAATTTAACATAGATTTGAAAATGGTCCAGTGGATGCTTCGCAGACCTTCTTGACGTCGCGCGGGCGTGTCCCGACGGAGAGTCGATATGCGAAGCGGCAAGACGGTCTGCGAAGTAGGGCTTGGGCGGGAGTAGTCTAATTTGCATTCAATTAGGAGAGGCCGAGGAGAGTTATGACGGCCAGTCCAGATCCCGCGCAGCGGGCAGCCGAGGTGTCGCGCTTCCCGACTGGGCCCGCCGAACGGCACTTCGGCATGAGATCCCTCGACTACGGCATCGGGTGGATGACGGCCGAACAACGCCTTCCGGCCGGGGCAGGCGCGACTCACATCGGATGGCTGGGCCCGCTCATCGATTTCGCGATGGGCCGCGCCGTGCAATCGTCATTGGTCGCCGATGTCGGCATTCGAACAGTGGGAATCCACATCGACGCATCTAGTCGCGGTGTCTGGTTAGGCGATCTCGTGTCGGCCCGGGCCGAGGTCCTCGACATGGACGGCAGGGGAGTCCTTGCGGCGGTGCGTATCCACGCCCGTGATGGCGCATTGCTCGGCGCGGCCACTGGACGGTTCCTGATTGTTCCCGGTGTCATAGCTCCTGGCGGCGACTACATCGACGGTGTGAGTAATGGTGGGCCCGAAGGCGACGCGCTCGATTTGCACCTGGGTGCCCGCGCGGTCGCTTCGGCGGCTGGGACCGCTACGTTCGTTGCCCCCGCATCGAAATGGATGACGAACCCGTACTGTGTTTGTTCAGGACATCGCGTGCAATTGATGTCTCAGGACATCGTGGACACTGACCGGTTCGTTCTTGTGATGATCAGGGATGGCCAGAACAGAGTTTTCGATGGATCCACAGTTTGTCGCAGCTGTTGCCTTCGTC
>JBBSKP010000047.1:0-26737 GCA_038256175.1 Mycobacteriales bacterium | reverse complement strand
GATCGGATCGTCGGTACGGCCAGCTCGTTGCAACAACGACATCGCCCGCGTCGCGTCGCCTCGATCGGAGGCAAATCGAGATAGTTCAAACAACGCCGGTCCCCACCGCGGATCGGCAGTCTCGGAACGTTCGAAGAGCTGTTCGGCCGCGTCTATTTTGCCGAGTCGCAGTGACACCGCACCTTGCATCCAGAGTGCGACCGCGGCAATCCGTCGCGGCCCGAACCGGTGTAGTGCTCGCGCCGTCTCGAGTGCCAGTTCGGGCCGTTCGAACTGCAACACACTGCCGAGTGCGATCTGAGCGATGAACTCATCGGCGAGTCCAGCGAGTTCCCCTGCCGAGGCATGGACCTCTGGATCGCGTCCATCGAGGATGCCGAAGAAGATGTCCTCGAGCGCGACGACAGCCACCGCCTGCTGCTCCGAGATCTGATGACTACTGGCGATCTTCGCGACCCGCCGCTGTAAGCGTTCTGCCGCGTAGTCGAAACCAGCGGGTGCAATGAAATCGACGTTGCGGTCCACGCCGGCCGCTGCGAGAACGTTCCCGATCGGTTCGACGGGCTTCGAGAAGAACCCCGGGTTCTCGTGGATCAGCTGGTTCAAGACCCCTTCGATCTCGGCGGACAGACCTGAGAGGTAGTCCGAAATCGCCGCACCAATCTCAGCCCCATCCGCGGTGCCGTCAACACTCGTGAGCAACGGTCGTCCATCCAGAATCTGGAACCCCACGAGCTCGCCAGGCGTGTGCCCGGTGAGTGCCGCCTGAGTCGGCAGCACCAGCCCGGTCGCTGCCCGATTCGGTTCCCCAACCCCGCGCTCGGCGAAGATGCCGCCGTCGCTGCCGCCGTAGATCCTGCACATTTCGCCAACGGTTGCATCCGAGTCCGCCACGAACGGGACAAGCGCCGCCACGAGAACGAGATCCGGATTGGCCTCCAGAATTCCCGAATCGATCTCGACCTGCGTCAGCCGATGGGTGAAGATGCGGCCCTCGAGCAGCGCATCCATCGCGAGGTTGCGACCATCATCCAGAAAGCCCAACAACGGATGGTCCAGTTCCTCGACGATCTCGAGCGGGTCTTCGTCGGCGGTGAAGCCTGCGACGGCCAAGGCATCCGCCAACTCGTCGTCGTCAAGCGGTCCCATTTCGCGCAGAATGCTGATGGCTGCATCGGCGATCGACTCATGCATTCGGCAAGAATAGCGATGACTCGCCGAACCTGGCGCCACTCGCGATTGGGCAGGGGCTTTCCTGACGACGCTGCGGCCCGCACCGTGACTGACGCTCTGGCGTTTCATCACACAAGACGAATTCGACAAGCGACGCAGAGAGATTTCTCCGGCTTACGTCGTGCAGGACGAGCGGGATCCAGCCGTGGCCGATCAATCCGTGCACTCCGGACGCGATCTAGTCGTCAAACGCCAGATGCTGTGTTCGACCGCATAGTGCGCAAACTGCGCCTCAGCAGCACTCAGTGGCCGGAACGCGGAAGACAAGAGTCGCCGCGATCGGTCTAGGTATCGACCTGGCCTCGCCCGGAAATCGGACGAGACGTTGACTCACCTTGTAATCCCCCACGCCTCGGCCAACTGCTCCCCAGCCATGATCAGCGCATCGTCCGAGTGGGCCGCGTCAGCCCGGATTCGCTCGACTGCATTATCGCGCCCAATCTGTCGCCGCAACCGGCGGACTTCGGCGCGCAACGACTCTAGTTCGGCCCGCGCAATCGTGACTGTATCTGCCGCTTGAGCCGGGCTAAGCCCGCCGTAGGGGTCGTCGCGTTCTCGAACTGCCTCACGGAAACCGGCGGTATCCGCGCGCAACTGCTCGCGATCGGTACGTAGCACGCATCCGGCCACCCCGCCGCGCCTGGCGACAGCGTTGCCCAGGACCGCGACGACCAGCATGGACTCATCCAGGAGTCGATGGAATAACCCACGATCGTGTTGGAGAAGACGTCCTTGACCACGCGCAGGTAGAGCTCGCCTTCACCGGCTTGGATTCCTGCAGTCGTGCGCACCGCCTCGGCGGCGATATGGTTGCCGCGTGCCCGAGCCGCAGCACGCAGAATTGCCGACCCCGCCGAAGCTGGCAGAGTTTGAGGCGCCCCTGTCCTCACGGCTGCTCAGCGGGACAGCGAGCTCCGAGCGGCGGCCGTTGAAGTCGGCGTGATCGACAGGAGTTGGCAAGACCGCCCTGACGGTGCCCCGATGCCCGCGTTCTCGCCACTGGAGGTGACTCGCCGATTCGTCGAGCGCACGGTGGAGTAGCACCCGTCGGTGTTGGGATCGCTAGGTCTCAGCGCACTCGACATGCTGGCGTGGGACGTTTCGTGGAACCGCGGGGCAGACCGTAGGGCTGGCAAGACCGCGCTGCTCACGATTGTGTTCACCGACCTGGAGGGCTTCACCCGATACACGGCCGAGCAGGGTGATCACGCTGCGCTGTCCTTGCTGGCCGAGCACCATCGCGCCGTGCTCCCGATCATCCGAACCTGGGCGGACGGGTGGTGAAGCGGCTGGGTGACGGTCTGATGCTGGCGTTTGCCGATCCCGATCACGCAGTGCGTGCCGCCGTCGAACTCGTCGCTGCTGTGCCTGCACCGCTACGACTCCGCGGGGGTTGGCATCTCGGGCACGCAGTCGTCACATCGGACGACGTCCTTGGGCATGTCGTCAATATCGCCGCGCGGGTCACCGATGTCGGCTTCACTGGACCGACCACCCTCGCTCTCAAAGGCATCGACCAGCCGATCTCGGTGTACTGCGCCTGTGCGTGAGTTTCACCCCGTGAGGGGTGAAACTCACGCACAGTTGTCAGAGTTCGACGGCGGACGCGATTCCCTCGGCCACCAATGTTCGAGTGAGTACCTTGAACGTTGCCGTCTGCGGGAGGTCCTCGCAGATGCGGACATATGTGGGCCATTGCTTCGGCCCCAGGTCTGGCTGCTTGGCCAGAAACTTCCGCAGGTCGGAAACGTCGAGATCCCCGACCGGTACGACGGCTGCCATCACCCGATCGCCCGAATCAGGGTCCGGGACTCCGTAGACGGCGACACGAGCGATTCCGGGGTAGCGCAACAGGATTCGTTCGATTGGTGCCGCTGCGAGGTTCTCGCCGTCGACTCGCAGCCAGCCAGACGTGCGGCCGGCGAAGTAGACGAACCCGTTGTGGTCGGCGTAAGCCAGGTCGCCGCTCCAGTATTTGCCGTCGCGCATCCGTTCGGCATTGGCTTCGGGATTGTTGTAGTACCCGGCGAAGGCGCCGCCGCCGGTCATGTTGACCAGCTCACCGATGGCCACCTCGTAGTTGACGAGGTGCCCGTCGGCATCGAATTCAGCTGGGGGACAAGGTGTGCCATCGCTGCCGAGAATGGCGACACCATCCGGTAGTCGCCCGAGCGCGCCGTCGGGCGAGTCAGGGTCGGGCGATATCGCGATGCCACCCTCCGAGGATCCGAAGGCATCTTGGACACGTACGCCGAAGCGTCGGGAGAACTCGTCGACGACCCGTGCGGATCCTTCGTTGCCGTACATGAGTCCTAAAGGGTTGTCCGCGTCGTCGGGCTGCGGATCGGTCGCAAGTACGTACGCAAGTGGCTTTCCGACGTAGTTCGCGTACGTGACGCCGTATTTTCGAATGTCGGCGAGAAAGTTTGTCGCAGAGAACTTTCGCCGGATTGCGACGTTCGCACCCACGGCGAGCGCGACCGACCAGCCCGCCATGATCGAGTTCGAATGAAACATCGGCATCGACAGGTAGACGGTGTCGTCGCGGGTGAGTCCGAAGCGGTCGACAAGCATCAGCCCAGGGAATGCGACCTTGAAGTGGGTGCAGCGCACGGCTTTGGGGTCGCCGCTTGTGCCTGACGTGAAGACCAGCATCAGGAGATCGTCCGCGGTGGTGGCGACCGGATCGGCTGGACTGTCGACAAACGGCGCGAGCATGGCCCGCCAGTCGCCGCCGATGTCCACCACTGGAATGCCGAGGTCGAGCCCATCGAGCAGCCCAGCATGGCGCGATTCGGTGAACACGATCTGGCAGTCGGCAACCGCGATATCGGAAGCCAGGGCTTGCCCGCGCCGGGTTGAATTAAGTCCTACCAGAACGGATCCCGACAGTGCGGCCGCGCCGAGCAAGAACGAAAACTCCGGACAATTGTCGAGCAGCACACCGAAATGTCTCGGCTTCGCGGGATCCAACACGGACCGCAGCAACGCTGCTCGATCCGCACTTGCTTGCACGTGCTGAGCCCAGGAAATGCGCTCGTCGTCGAACGCGAGTCCGCGTTCCGTCTCTGCGCGCAGACGCAGGAGCAAGCTCGAAACGGTAGGTGGCTGGGTCATTCGTCAGGCAGGTACCGACGCAAGCACTGCGCCGAGTCGACGCAACTGTTCTGTCGCCGATCCCAGCGCGAACTCGTTGTGCTTCGCGGCCAGGAAGTACCTGTGCACTGGGTGGTCGCGATCCAGACCGACTCCGCCGTGCACGTGGATCACGGTGTGTGCGACGCGATGTCCGGCATCGGCGGCCCAGAACTTCGCGGTCCGCACTTCTGCCTCGCTCGGCAAACCCTCGCTGATCCGCCACGCTGCCTGGGTTACCGCCAACCGCACACCCTTGACGTCGATGTAGGCGTCGGCGAGCCGTTGGGCGACAGCTTGGAAACTGCCGATCGGGCGGTCGAATTGGGTTCGCTCCCTTGCGTAGTCGCTCACCAATTCCAGCGATCGCTCCAGGATTCCGAGCTGCAGCGCGCTCAGCCCGACTGCCGCCCGGTTGAGCATCCAGTCGAGGATTTCACCGCCCTGGTCGGGGGATCCCAGTGCGGCCGACGCGTCGACGCGGACGCCTGTCAGTTCGACGATTGCTTCGATGCTGTAATCGACGACCTGTTGGCGAACGATGTGCACGCCAGCAGATCTCGCGTCGACGATAAACACCCCGACGCCAGCCGGTGTGGTTGCCGGAATCAAGATATGGCTCGCGAGCGTTGCTGCGGGAACCGTGATCTTGGTGCCGGTGAGCACCCAGCCGTCGCCATCGTGTTCGGCCGTCGTGGTGGGTCGGCCTGGCTCGTCGTTCTGCTCCTCGACCAGGGCGGCTGTGAGAATGACTGCGCCGTTGGCAGCTTGGGCCGCCAGTTGCTGCTGCTCCGAATTACCGTACGAGGCAAGCGCACTTGCCGCGACCACGATCGACGGGAGATACGGCACGGCCGCCAGGGTCCTACCGAGTTCGCGAAGGACTGTGCTCTGTTCCAATACGCCGAAGCCGCCACCGTCGGCTGCTTCGGGTAGTGCGGCGGCTAGTACTCCCGCATCGGCGAGCGCGCGCCACAACGTGTCGTCGAATCGGTCTTCGGCATTGTCGAGTTCGCGCAGCCGCTCGTTGGTGACGAGTTTGTCCGTGATGCTTCGGGTGAGGCGGCCCAGATCGTTCTGTGCCTCGGTGGGCGTGAAATCCATGTGACGGTCCCCAGTCTCAGCGCTTGGCGGGTGGTTGCTGCAAGGCGGTCATCGCGATGATGTCGCGCTGGACTTCGTTGGTGCCGCCGCCGAAAGTCAGGATCAGCGAGGAACGGTGCCACCGCTCGATCCGTCCGCGGATTGCGGCGCCGGGGGACTCCTGGCGCAGGTAGGCGATCGGGCCCATGACTTCCATCAGGAGCCGGTAGGCCTCGGTCGCGACCTCGGTGCCATAGACCTTGCACGCGGAGGCATCCCATTTGGTCGGAGCGTTCCCGACACTCCACGCGATTTCCCAGTTCATCAATTTCAGATACTCGGCCTTGGCATGCACCCGAGCGAGGTTGATCTGCACCCATTCGCGGTCGATGATTCGTGAGCCGTCGGCGGCCTTGGTGTTCTGCGCCCACTCGAGGACCTCGCGCAGCGCGGTCTGCAACGGAGCGGCCGATGTGAGGGCAACGCGTTCGTGATTGAGCTGGTTGGTCATCGAGCCCCAACCGCCGTTCACCTCGCCGACCACTGCTGTCGCGGGCACCCGGACGTCCTGGTAATAGGTGGCGCTGGTGTCTGGGCCGGCCATGGTGTGTACCGGCGTCCAGGAGAAGCCCTCGGCCGTCGTCGGCACGATCAACATGCTGATGCCCTTGTGCTTCTTTACCGTTGGATCGGTGCGGCACGCGAGCCATACATAGTCGGCGTAGGCGATGAGGCTCGTCCACATCTTCTGGCCGTTGATGATGAAATCGTCGCCGTCGCGCACTGCGGTGGTGCGAAGGCTCGCAAGGTCGGTGCCTGCTCCCGGTTCGGAATAGCCGATGGCGAAGTGCAGTTCGCCTGCCGAGATCTTGGGCAGGAAGAACTTCTTCTGCTCCTCGCTGCCGAAATGCATGATTGTCGGGGCGACAGAGTTGATCGTCAGAAATGGAACAGGGGCGCCCGCGATCGCAGCCTCGTCGGTGAAGATCAACTGGTCGATCATCGAGCGTTCCTGGCCGCCGTATTCTTTCGGCCAGCCGAGCGTGAGCCACCCGTCGTGTCCCATTTGCTGGACGACCTCGCGGTAGACGTTTCCGGTTCCCAGCTCACCGCCCTGCGCGCTCAACGCCTCGCGCCGCTCCGGCGTCATCAGCTTCGCGAAGTACGTGCGCAGCTCTTCCCGTAGCTGTTGCTGCTCCGCGGTATATGCAATTCGCATGTGTAGTCAATCCCTCGTCGCTCCGCTTTGCGCCGCACCTGTCCAAGCGCTCTTTCGCATCATTGCACAAGAGGTGGAACAGGTTCTAGTCTTGGAGCTGAACGGGCCGCGTGCAGCCCAGTGTGCGGGCCGTTCTACATCGTGTTTTCCCGACGTCAGAATAGGGTGGGTCAATGGAGGTCAGAGTCGACAAGGACCAGTGCGAGGCCAACGGCATCTGTGTTGGAATTGCGCCGGATATCTTCGAGCTCGACGAGAATAACGAGCTGACGGTCGCGGAGGGTCCGGTTCCTGCCGACCGCGAGGACGACGTCCGCGATGCGATCCTGCAGTGCCCGAAGGCGGCACTATTGGCCAAGAGCTGACCGACTGTTGCTTTCAATGTAGAACACGTTCTAGAGTTGCCGCCGTGAGCGACCCGAAGGTAGATCTGGACGGCAAGGTAGCAGTGGTCACCGGCGCGGGTGCCGGTCTCGGTCGTGCGGAGGCGCTCGCCCTCGCACAGGCGGGGGCGAGGGTCGTCGTGAACGACCTGAAGCTCAACGACGATGTCACCGCAACGCTGGACGAGATATCGGCATCGGGTCCCGGTGTCGCGTTCGTCCCCGGCGACATCGGGGAGCGCGCCACCGCCGACGCGATAATGCAGACTGCGCAGGATCAATTCGGCAGCGTCGATATCGTCGTCAACAACGCGGGCATCACTCGCGACCGGATGTTGTTCAACATGTCCGACGACGATTGGGACCTTGTCCTCAAAGTGCATCTGCGCGGTCATTTCCTACTGTCTCGCAACGCCGCAGCGTATTGGCGGGCGAAATCGAAGGAAGCGGGCGGGCCGGTGTATGGACGTCTGGTCAACACGTCGTCGGAGGCAGGATTGCTCGGGCCCGAGGGGCAAGCGAACTATGGCGCTGCCAAGGCCGGCATCACCGCGCTCACCCTGTCCGCCGCTCGCGGGCTGTCTCGCTACGGCGTCCGGGCAAATGCGATCTGCCCCCGGGCTCGGACGGGCATGACCGAGAACGTCTTCGGCGAAGCGCCCGCCGGGGGTATCGATCCGCTGTCGCCCGAGCATGTGGCGACACTGGTGGGCTACTTGGCATCTCCTGCCGCCGATTCGGTCAACGGACAGGTCTTCATCGTCTACGGTCCAATGGTTGCGTTGATGGCGGCTCCGGTCGTCGAAACGCGCTTCGACGCCGCGGACGCTGCCTGGACACCGGATGCCCTCGCGGACGAGATGAGTAAGTACTTTGCCGATCGCGATCCCGCGAAGACCTTCTCCGCCACCGACGCCGCGAAACTCGGCTAGCAAGTTAATGGGCCGAAACTCGACCTATTTCGATCGCGGCTCGTACAGGATGGGGGAGCGTTATGTCGTGGACTGCTTGGTCGGGCGCGCAAGGTCGCTACATAGACCTGATCAATCGTGTTCGAGGCAAGGTGAATTCGGTATCCGCGCCTCAATTCCGCTTAGCGCGGGCGATTCCTCCCAGGTCAGAGCTTTGACACAGGAACATGTTCTAGTTATTCTGACCAAGAATCACGCAGTGGTGAGGAGTTGAGGGGGACACGATGAATGATCTCCTCGCCATACCGATGCAGGCGGTCGGTGGTTTCTTCGAATTGGTCGCCGATACGGCGCGGGCAACTTTCCGCAGGCCGTTCCAGCGTCGCGAGTTCATCGATCAGGCGTGGTTTGTCGCCAGCGTCTCGATAATCCCGACCGTGCTGGTTGCAGTGCCCTTCACCGTTCTCGTGAGTTTCACCATCAATATTCTGTTGCGCGAGATCGGTGCTGCAGATCTGAGCGGTGCGGGCGCCGCGCTTGGATCGGTTACCCAGGTCGGCCCCATCGTCACCGTGCTGATCGTCGCGGGTGCCGGCGCCACAGCTATCTGCGCAGATCTCGCGGCCCGAACCATTCGCGAGGAAATCGACGCGATGCGAGTGCTCGGGATCGATCCGATTCAGCGGCTCGTCGTGCCCCGGGTATTGGCGTCCACCGTTGTCGCACTATTGCTGAACGGATTGGTATGCACCATCGGCATACTCGGCGGATTCCTGTTCTCGGTGTTCCTGCAAGACGTCAATCCGGGCGCATTCGTCAATGGCATCACGCTGCTGACCGGATTCGGAGAATTGGTAATTTCTCAAGTCAAGGCAGGGCTTTTCGGGATGATCGCAGGATTGATGGCGTGCTATCTCGGCCTCAAAGTCAAGGGTGGACCGAAGAGTGTCGGTGACGCTGTTAATCAGACCGTGGTCTTCGCGTTCATGGCGTTGTTTGTTGTCAACGTTGTGGTCACCGCGGTCGGCATCAAATTGACGGCGGGGTGAGACCATGGCGTCGATAGTTCTGCACCAACGCTTCCCGCGGGCCCGAACGCGAGTACTCCGCGCGTCCCGATCGTTCGATTCGATCGGCGAGCACGCGATCTTCTACCTCAGGGCGATCGGCAATGCGCCGAGGGCGCTCGTGCACTACCGGCGCGAAACCATCCGGTTGATCGCCGAGATCAGTATGGGCAGCGGCGCACTCGCGGTAATCGGTGGAACCGTCGTCATCGTCGGATTCCTGACGCTGTTCGCCGGCGGCACCATTGCCGTGCAGGGTTACAGCTCGCTCGGCAACATCGGGGTCGAGGCGCTGACCGGATTCTTTGCGGCGTTCATCAATGTGCGCATCGCGGCACCGGTGATCGCCGGTATCGGTCTGGCCGCCACCATCGGCGCCGGATCGACTGCACAACTCGGCGCGATGCGGGTGTCGGAGGAGATCGACGCCCTCGAGGTCATGGCCATTCCGTCGATTCCATACCTAGTCAGTACCCGGGTCATGGCGGGGATGATCGCGATCGTTCCGCTGTATTCGCTGGCGGTCATTGCGTCGTTCCTGGCCAGCCGATTCGCGACGGTCATCATCTACGGGCAATCGCCGGGCGTGTACGACCACTACTTCTCGACATTCCTGATACCCACGGACATTCTGTGGTCGTTCGCGCAAGCGATCGTGATGGCGCTTGCCGTCATGCTCATCCACACGTACTACGGCTACAACGCGTCCGGCGGTCCGGTCGGCGTCGGTGTCGCTGTCGGCAACGCGGTCCGCACATCGCTGATCGCCGTCGTCACGGTGACACTGCTGATCTCACTCGCCATCTATGGCGCGTCCGGCAACTTCAACCTGTCGGGTTAGGGGGTGAGCTGAACAATGGATCCGAGTTGGCTCAAAAAGCTTGCTGCACTTGGCCTGGTCGGTGGTCTCGTCGCGATCGCAGTGATCGCGATGACGATGTTCGCCGGCGGCTTCACCACGACGGTGCCGATCACGGTTACCGCGCCGAGGTCCGGTCTCGTGATGGATCCCGACGCCAAGGTGAAGATGCGCGGCGTCGAAATCGGCCGGGTCAAGTCGATCACCGAAACTCCTGACGGGGCGAAGCTCGCGCTCGAGCTCAAGCCGGACATGCTGAAGTTGGTGCCGTCCAACGCGACGGTCGACATCAAGTCGACGACGGTGTTCGGGGCGAAGTACGTCAACTTCGTTGTCCCGGAGAAAGCTTCGGACACTCCGCTCGCACCGGGTGCGACAGTCGCCGCGGACGCCGTCACAGTCGAGTTCAACACCTTGTTCCAGCACCTGTCCGATGTACTGCAGACACTGCAGCCCGAGAAGCTCAATGCGACTCTCGGCGCGCTTGCGACCGCCCTACGCGGCCGCGGTGAGCAGATCGGCGAGTTGCTGACGACGGGTGACGCGTACCTGCAGAAGATCAACCCGAGTTTGCCTGCGCTGCAACGGGACTTCGTGGCCGCCGCCGGGGTGACGAATCTGTATGCGGATGCGTCGCAGGACTTCTTGAAGATCATCGCCAACGTCACGGCGACGAGCGGCACGATCGTCGACGAGCAACAGAACTTGGACTCGTTGCTGCTCAGCGTCATCGGCCTTGCAGACACCGCTGGGGGTGTGCTGACCGAGAACGAGAACAATTTGACCACCGCGTTGGACCTGCTGCGCCCGACGACAGCGCTACTCGAAGAATATTCGCCTGTGCTCTACTGCCTGATCGTTGGGCTCGACAAGGCGCGCCCGATCGCGGACGCCGTCGAAGGCGGGCTGCAGGAGGGCATCGCGCTCAACGCCGGATTCACCTGGGGCCAGCAGCCGTATACCTACCCGGAGAGCCTGCCGAAGGTCAACGCGAGCGGTGGGCCGAACTGCACGGGGTTGCCAGACCGGGTGCCCAGCGATCCGCATGCACCGTTCGCCGTGACCGACACCGCCAACGTGCCATACGTGCCGAACACCAAGCTGACGCTCAACGCGCCGAAGATCTTGCAGATTCTGTATGCCGGCGTCTATCCGGGGGTGACCGGACCATGAAGAACACAGCAACCACCGTGAAGTTCGTGGTCTTCGCCGTCATCATGGTTCTGATTCTCGCCGGGCTGAGCATCGTGTTCAGCCAGGTGCGGTTCGCGAGCACCAAGGGCTACCACGCGACGTTCACCAGCGTGTCCGGCCTCGGCGTCGGCGACAAGGTTCGCATCGCGGGAGTGCCCGTCGGCTCCGTGGGCGACGTCAAGGTCGGCGACGACAATCTCGCGCACATCGATTTCGACGTGGAGTCGAAGTACCCGTTGCTGCAGAGCACAAAGGCCACAGTCCGTTACGAGAACCTGGTCGGGGACCGTTACCTCGAGCTGCTCGAAGGTCCTGGTTCGATGGATACGCTGCCCGAAGGCGGGTCGATCCCCAAGGAGCAGACCTCGCCTGCGTTGGATCTCGAACTACTGCTCGGCGGGTTCAAACCGCTGCTGCGCGGACTGGATCCGCAACAGGTCAACGAGCTGACCGGGGCACTCATTGCGGTGTTCCAGGGCCAAGGCGAGACGTTGGTTTCGCTGCTCGGGCACACTGGCTCGTTCACGAAGACACTCGCCGACCGCGACGATCTGATCGGCGGTGTGATCGACAACCTCAACATCGTGCTGAAGACAATCGACGCTCGCGGAGACCAGTTCGGCACAACGCTCGACCGCCTTCAGCAGTTGGTCTCCGGGCTTGCGCAGGATCGCGATCCGATCGGTGACGCGATACCACGGATTGCCGGAGCAACAGGCGATCTCGCCTCCTTACTGGAGGGTGCCCGCCCCGACTTGCAGTCGACGATCGCCCAGGCGGGTCGTGTCGCAACCCAGCTCGACGCGGGAAGCGACACCATCGAGTCGGTCTTGTCGCGGCTGCCCGATGCGTTCCGCCGGCTGATCCGTGTCGGTGCCTACGGTTCGTTCTTCCAGTTCTATGTATGCGCTACCCAATTCAAGTTCACCGGACCTGAAGGTAAAGACATCATCATCAAGTTGCCCGGAGCTCAAGTCACAGGAAGGTGTGCGCGATCATGAACGACCGCGGCCAGGCCAACCTGATCCGGATGGGCATTGTCGGTGTCGTCGTTGGGCTCGCGATCGTGATCGCGACGTTGCAGTACGACAAGCTGCCTTTCCTGCGCTCGGGCATCGACTACACCGCAGACTTCGTGGATGCGGGCGGCCTCGTACCGGGTGATCAGGTGGAGGTCGCAGGCGTCAAGGTCGGCAGGGTCGAGAAGATCGAACTCGACGGTCCCAAGGTGATGGTGAAATTTACTGTCGCAGAGCACATCCGGCTCGGTGACAGGACCAACGCCGCGATCAAGACGAATACCGTTCTCGGTCGCAAGTCGCTCGCTGTCACGCCCGACGGCGACGGGCGGCTCGCGACAGACGACACGATTCCGCTCGATCGGACTACATCGCCGTACTCCCTCAACGACGCTCTCGGTGATCTGAGCAACACGGTGCACGATCTGAACACCGACCAGCTCAACAACGCGCTCAACGCGATGTCCGACTCGCTGAAAGACACCCCGGCTCCGCTGCGGGAAACCCTGGACGGAGTAAGCCGTCTCTCGCAGAGCATCAATGCACGCGACGCAAGCTTGCGTGAGTTGCTCGTCAAGGCGCAAAGCGTAACTAAGGTGCTTGCCGATCGCGGGGGCCAGATCAATGCGCTCCTGCTCGACGGCAACGAGTTGCTCGGCGAACTCGAACGGCGACGGTCCGCGATCAGCCAACTGATCACCAACGTCTCGGCGGTATCGCAGCAACTCACCGGCCTCGTGAACGACAACGAGGAGCAGATGCGACCGACCTTGGAGAAGCTGAACTCGGTTCTCGCGCTGCTGCAACGCAACAAGGACAACCTCGCGCAAGGGCTCGACGGACTTGGCCCCTACGCAACGGCGTTGGGCGAAGCGGTCGGTAGTGGGCCGTACTTCCAAGCCTTCGTGCAGAACTTCGGTTCCGGAAAGATGCTGCAGGGCCTGGTCGATGCGTTGGTCGATCCAGAACACCTGCCCGCGGATCTGCGGCATTACTTCCTCGAGCCGCCGCCGTCCATCGAGTTGAAGGATCGACCGCGATGAACACTTTGACGGCGAAAGCCAACCGCAAGTGGGTGATCATCGGTGCGCTCGTCGTTGTCGCGCTCTTGGTGGCAACAGCGGCGTTCATGATTTTCTCGCGCCTGACCACGACGCGAATTACCGGCTACTTCGCTTCCACTACAGGGCTTTACGCAGGCGACGATGTGCGAGTCCTCGGTGTGAAGGTCGGCAAGGTCGACAAGGTCGAGCCCCAAGCCGCGTCGTCGAAGGTGACGATGTCGGTGGATTCCAGCGTCAAGATTCCTGCCGACGCCAAGGCTGTCATCATCGCGCAATCGCTCGTGTCGGCCCGGTTCGTCCAGCTCGCACCTGTGTTCACCGACGGCCCGGTGATGGAAGATGACGCGGTAATTCCGTTGGAGCGCACTGCGGTTCCGGTGGAATGGGACGACATCAAACGTGAACTCACCAAACTGTCCACCGCGCTCGGACCGGTCGGCAGCGACGAACAAGGGTCGTTCGGACGGTTCGTGAACACGGCCGCCGACAACCTGGACGGCAACGGCGAGAAGCTGCACTCTTCACTCCACGAGCTGTCGCAGACGCTGAGCATCTTGTCGGATGGGCGCACGGACCTGTTTGCGACGATTCGTAACTTGCAGGCGTTCGTCTCGGCGTTGTCAAACAGCAACGAGCAGATCGTGCAATTCGG
This sequence comes from Mycobacteriales bacterium, assembly GCA_038256175.1. Classification (GTDB taxonomy): domain Bacteria; phylum Actinomycetota; class Actinomycetes; order Mycobacteriales; family Mycobacteriaceae; genus Antrihabitans. The sequence continues at coordinate 12,918 of JBBSKP010000047.1, read as the reverse complement.
TGGCAGGCTCGCCTCGGTGTCCGACGTGCTGGCGTCGAGCTCCGACGAATTGGGCAGGGCCCTCAATGATCTGGACTTCGCGCTCAGCGACGTGCAGCGCTTCGTCAGCGACAATCGCGTGCAGTTGACCGAGAGCGTCACGCGGCTCGCGGATGCGACGCAGGTGCTCGTCGACAAGCGCCCGGAACTCGAGCAAGTGCTGCACATCGCACCGAACGCGTTGGCCAACTTCTACAACATCTACAAGCCGGCACAGGGATCGTTGACCGGCGCGATCGCGCTCAACAACTTCGGTAACCCCGTGAACTTCCTCTGTGGGTCGGTAGAAGGCCTGCAGGCCAACGGATCACAGAAGTCCGCCGATTTGTGTACGCAATACCTTGCGCCGGTACTCAATTCGCTGGTGATCAATTACCCGCCCTTGCTCGTCAATCCTGCGAGTGGCGTCGCGGCGTTCCCGAATCAGATCGACTACCGACCGCCGAGCTTGGCCGGTTCGGTACCCGCCAATCCGGTGGCTGCGCCACCGCCACCACCTGCGCCGAAGGACCTTGGCTCACTTCTCCTTCCAGGAGGCGGGCGATGACGCGATATGCACGGATACGGCACCTGTCAGCGGTGGTGGCAATGGCCGCCGCGGTTGTGCTCGGAGCCGGCGGCTGTGAATGGTCGGGGCTGAATTCATTGCCACTTCCCGGAGCGGAGGGAACTGGGGACGACGCCTACAAGGTCCAGATCCAGATGCCGAATGTGACTACTCTGACCCGGAATTCGCCGGTTCGCGTCAACGACGTCACAGTCGGCTCGGTCTCCAATATCGAAGTTCAGGGATGGCATGCCCTTGTGACGGTCACCATTCGGCACGGTGTCGACCTGCCCGCCAATGCGACCGCCAAGATCGGTCAGACGAGCCTGCTCGGATCGAACCATGTCGAACTTGCAGCGCCTACCGGCGTACCGGCCGAGGGGACACTGAAGGACGGCGATGTGATCCCGCTCGACCGCGCCGGGGCCTACCCGACGACAGAGCAGACGCTGTCCTCGCTGTCGGTCGTGCTCAATGGCGGCGGGCTCGCCCAATTGCAAGACATCACAAGCGAACTGAACAAGGCGCTCGATGGCCGGACCGATTCGGCCCGGGATCTGCTCCCGCAGCTCAACGAGCTGGTGACAAAGCTCGACGACCAACGCGGAGACATCGTCGCCGCACTCGACGGGCTGAACAGGCTCAGCGGCACCTTCGCTCGCGAGAAGGACACGCTGACGAACGCCCTCGACGGTATTCCGCCGGCTTTGGAAGTGCTTGTCGACCAACGGCAAAACATCACGAACGCGTTGGTGTCCCTCGGCAAGCTCAGCGATGTCGCGACCCGGGTTATCGACACCAGCGGCGAGGACCTGAAAGCGAACCTGCACAGCCTCACACCCGTGCTGGAACAGTTGGCGAACACCGGGAACCATCTGACCGATGTGCTCTCGTTGCTCATCACGTTCCCGTTCTCCATGACGAACATGGACCATTGGCTCAAGGGTGACTACGCGAACTTGATGATGAGCATCGACTTGACCGGTCCCCGACTGGATAGCAACTTCCTGACGGGAACACCGCTCGGGGGTGTCTTCGGCGGTGTCGAAGGCCTCCTCGGTAAGTCGGCCGGAGTCGCCGGACAAGCGAGCGATCCCGTGCACGGGCCGCTGCGACCGCCTCCGCCGCCACCCGGACCCGCGCCCGCCGCGCCGACGCCGAGCATCGCGGGGTTGCCACCGATTCCCGGCCTACCCGCGATACCGGGACTCACTGTGCCGCAGCAGGGTGCGCCATGAGGCAGACGAAGTTCGTTCGCGCGCAGCTGATCATCTTCTCCATCCTCACGGTGATCGGCTTGGTCGTCATGGGTGTCGTATACGTGCAGTTGCCCGCGATGTTCGGGATCGGGCGCTACGAGGTGACGGCGAACCTCAAGGCAACCGGTGGGCTGTATCCCAACGCCAACGTCGCCTACCGCGGCACCAATGTCGGTCAGGTACAAGAGGTTCGGCTGACACCGGGCGGTGTCGAGGCCAAGCTGTCCATTAACAGCGACTACAAGATCCCGGCCGATTCGGTCGCCTGGGTGAAGAGCGTTTCTGCTGTCGGCGAGCAGTATGTCGACCTGGTCCCCAATTCCGATCAGGGACCGAACCTGGCCAATGACGACGTCATACCCGTCGACCAGACAAGATTGCCTCAGGATGTCGGGCCGATGCTGGACGAAGCCGACCGCATGCTCGCCAGCGTCGCCGACACCAAGCTGCGTGCGCTCATCGACGAGGCGTTCAACGCGTTCAACGGCTCGGGCCCCGATTTGCAGAAGCTGCTGGACTCGGCGCGGCTGCTCATCCAAGAAGCCGATGCGAACACCGAGCAGACGAAGACGTTGATCGACGAGGTCGGACCGTTGCTCGACACCCAGAACGACTCCAGCGACGCCATCCGGTCGTGGACCGCGGATCTCGCACGGTTCACCGACCAATTGCGTACGAGCGAGCCGCAATTGCGTTCGATCATCGAGAAGGGACCCGGCGCCGCAAACGAGGCGACGCAGCTGTTCCAGGATTTGCGCCCGACACTTCCGCTCTTGCTGGCAAACATGGTCAGCGTCGGGCAGGTCGCGGTGACGTACCACGCAGGTATCGAGCAGGTACTTGTGATCTATCCGCCGTTGGTCGCCGCATTGCTGACTGCCGTGCGCGGACCGCTGGACGAGGGCGCGATCGTCGACTTCCATATGCAACTGCACGATCCGCCGGTCTGCACCACCGGATTCGTTCCAGGACCGGAGTGGCGTTCGCCCACCGATCTGAGCACGCCGAGTACGCCGCCGGACATCTTCTGCAAGGTCGCGCAGAATTCGCCCGAGGTCGTCCGTGGCGCACGGAACACGCCGTGCATGGACACTCCGGGAAAGCGTGCGGCTACGGTGGCGGAATGCCAAGGTGGCCCGCGGAAATACGAGCCGATGACCAACCCGCCGATCGGCCCTCCGCAACCGATCCCGCCTGCACCAGCGACGCCCGCGTCGTACTCTGGCGACCCGAACGCGGACCAGTCGAAATCTACGGCTCGACAATATGATCCGACGTCCGGGACATTCTTCGGCCCGGACGGAAGAACCTACAGCCAGCCCGGGCTGATGCCCGGTGGCGCGCCGAAGCCGGCGCCGTCATGGCAAACGATGATGACGGAACAGCAGGGATGACCCAAGAAGACAACAGCAAGCCCAACAGTCCAAGTACACGCCGGCGTGCGATTCGCAGAGCCGGACCACCGGAAGGTACCGAGGTAGCGTCCGACGGCACGGCGGTTCGTGCCGAAGCAGTTGTGGTGCCTCCGGTGTCGGTTCCGGTCGATCTCGGGAAACAGGTCGGCCTCGAGAAGCAGGTAACGGCCGACTCGGGAGCCCCGAGGCAGCCACGCCCGTGGCTGCGTCTGACACTGGCGGCAGCGGCCGGGATCGTTGTGCTCGCACTCGTGGCGGCAACAGTCGTGCTCGGAATCGCGAAACACAACGCCGACAGCCGCGACGCCAAGCGGCAAGAATTCATGCAGGCTGCGCGGCAAACGGTGCTCAATCTGACGACTATCCATCCGGAAACGGCCAAACAAGATGTCGAGCGCATTCTTGCCAACGCAACGGGCGACTTCAAAGCAGAGTTCGACGGCCGCATCGATCCATTTGTGAGCGTCGTAGTCGAAGCCAAGGTCGCAACCGACGGGCAGATCATCGAGTCCGGATTGGAAAGCGTGAACGGCGACAGCGCGAACGTTCTGGTCGCGGCGAAGTCGATGGTCACGAACTCCGGAACCCAGGAACCGCAACCTCGCGACTTCCGGCTGCGGGTCACCATTACCGACGAGGGCGGCCACATGGCAACATCGAAGGTGGAGTTCGTCCCGTGAGTCCTACAGCTGTTCAGGAGAACGTAACCATCGAGATCGAAGCAGATGCACCCGCCGCCGCAAGCCGCTTCGGCAAAGTGTGGCGGCTCGTGCTGGCCGGCGTGGCGGGGCTTGTTGTCGTCGGTCTCGTCGTTGCGGTCGTCATTCTCGGCTCGCAGTATCGCAACGACAGAGCAGCCGAACAGGCGCGGGGCGACGCGATGGACGCTGCGAGCCGGCAGGCCGTGGCCATGCTGAGCTACGACTTCAATTCTGTGGATACCGAATTGCCCAAGGCTGCAGACGGTTTGACGGGGGACTTCCGCGATGAATACACCGCGCTGATCGAGCAGGCCATCATTCCGGGAGCGAAGGAAAAGCAGCTCACGGTGAAGGTCGACGTGTCGGCGGCATCCATCGTGTCTGCGTCGCCGGACGACGCGACGGTCTTGCTGTTCCTCAATCAGGTGACGACGAGCAAGGACAACCCGCAGGCAGTCACAACGGGCAGCCGGATTCGAGTAACGCTGCAGCACGTGGACGGGCAGTGGAAGGTATCCCAGCTGGCACCGATCTAGCGCTCGGGTTCCGGCTCGCCCTCGGTCATCAACGCGGAACCCGCGACGCCGCCGTGGCTCAGCGCGTCGAGGAACGATTCTGCCCAGCGGTTGACGTCGTGGACGAGCACCTGGCGCCGTAGTGCCCGGATCTTCTTGCGAGCGGTCTCGCGGTCCTGTGACAAGGCAGTGACCATCGCGTCTTTGACGCTGTCGAGGTCGTGCGGGTTGCACAGGTATGCCTGGCGCAGTTCGGCTGCGGCACCGGTGAACTCGCTGAGCAGCAGGGCACCGCCCAGATCGCTGCGGCACGCCACGTACTCCTTGGCGACGAGATTCATGCCGTCACGCAACGGGGTCACCAGCATGACGTCCGCGGCGACGAAGAACGCGATCAGTTCTTCGCGCGGGACGGGACGGTGGAGGTAATGCACGACCGGATGGCCGACCTCGCCGTACTCACCGTTGATCCGGCCGACCTGGCGTTCGATGTCGCCTCGCATTTGTATGTAGCTGTCGACCCGCTCACGGCTCGGTGTCGCTAGCTGCACCATGACGGTGTCGGCGGGGTCGACCCGACCCTCGTCGAGCAGCTCGAGGAGCGCATTGAGCCGAACGTCGATGCCTTTGGTGTAGTCGAGCCGGTCGACGCCGAGCATGATGTGCTTCGGATTGCCCAGTTCCTTACGGATCTGTTTGGCGCGGTCACGGATGCTCTTCTTCCGCGACAGTTCGTCGAGCTGTCCTGAGTCGATCGAGATGGGGAACGCGCCGACGCGGACCGTCCGAAAGCCGACCTGGACGACGCCGAGCTTCGACCGCACGCCGATGCTGCCGCGCGAAGTCGGTTGTCCAGCAAGCCGTCTGGCGAGATAGAGAAAGTTCTGCGCGCCGCCGGGGAGGTGGAACCCGATCAGGTCAGCCCCGAGTAAGCCCTCGACGATTTCGGTGCGCCACGGCAGCTGCATGAACAACTCGACAGGCGGGAACGGGATGTGCAGGAAGAAGCCGATGGTGAGATCCGGGCGCAGCATGCGCAGCATCTTGGGCACCAGCTGAAGCTGGTAGTCCTGAATCCAGACCGTCGCACCTTCGCCGGCAACCTTCGCCGTAGCCTCCGCGAAGCGGCGATTCACCTCGACGTAAGCGCCCCACCATTTGCGGTCGTACACCGGTTTGACGATCACGTCGTGATAGAGCGGCCACAGCGTGGCGTTGGAGAACCCTTCGTAGTAATCGCTGATCTCATCGGCGCTCAACGGCACGGAATGTAGCTCGATGCCACCTTCGATGAGCGGTTCGGGATCAGCGTCCGGGACGCCTGGCCAGCCGACCCACGCTCCTTTGTTTGCCCGCAGCACCGGTTCGAGTGCCGTCACCAAGCCGCCGGGACTGCGTTTCCAGCGCGAACTTCCGTCGGGCAAGGTCTCCAGGTCGACCGGTAATCGGTTGGCCACAACGACGAAATCCGAACCACTCACGTTGTGCGCCGCTTCGCTTTAGTCGACATTCCCCATTGCTCCGCTCGCTCGTGACGTTGCCCGCTGGCGCGGCGTGCTGGTGATCTTGACGCTGCCGTGCTCCGCTTGAATTACTCCGCGCGGGCGCTCGGGCTGATGCCGAGCATCGCGAGCAGCATCCGGCATTCGTCGGCGTCGGTCGCGAACGCCGCGACGACACGCTGGGCCTGCCGAGCTGTCTCATCCGCCACGGGCTCGAGGTCGTCTTCGGCGATGTCGTTGGGGCTGGTCGTCTTGGCAACCATGGTGGTCCTCCCGGGCTTGTGCTCGAGGCGAGCAGGTAGTTCTTATTGAACGACTCTATGAGAACCGGTTGCCTCGACGCCACCTGCCGTCCCGTTGCACTACCGTTGGCCAGCGTGGGGCTACCCCTCGAGGTGACCAGAGCGGAGAAGGACGACGATGCCGTTAGCGACGGTGAACGGAATTGCACTCAACTATCAGGTGAAGGGGGCGGGGCCACTCGTCGTACTCATCATGGGCACGGGCAGTCCGGGCCGTGTGTGGGACCTGCACCAGGTTCCGGCGCTGCTCAGTGCGGGTTTTCGAGTCTGCACATTCGACAACCGCGGGATCGCGCCGTCGTACGAGAGTGCGGGCGGGATGCGGATCGAGGACCTGGTCGCGGATACCGCCGGGCTAATCGAGCAACTCGCCGAAGGGCCTGCGTTGGTCGTCGGCACGTCGATGGGCGCACGCGTTGCCCAGGAATTGGCGCTGCGGCGCCCTGACCTGGTCCGCAAGGCCGTTTTCATGGCCGGCCATGGCAAGCTCGACCAGTTCCAGAGGGTGCTGTCGGAGGGTGAGCACGATCTCGATGCCAGCGGCGTTGCCTTGCCACCGAAGTACGAGGCAGCGGTCACCGCGGTGATGAACCTGTCGCCGGCAACACTGGCCGATGATCACGCCGCGCGGGACTGGCTCGACCTTTTCGAGTTCACCGGCGGTGCCGTCACGCCCGGTATCCGCGCGCAACGCAGAATGGCTCACGATTTCGATCGAGTAGACGCATACCGGCAGGTCAAGGTGCCTTGCTTGTCGATGGCGTTCGCGCACGACCGGATGATTCCGCCGTACCTCTCGCGGGAGATTGCCGATGTCATCCCAGGTGCGTCGTACGTCGAGATTCCCGATGCCGGACATTATGGCTACCTCGAGCGGCCCGAGGCCGTGAACAAGGCGCTGATCGAATTCCTTGCGAGCTGAGTAACCAGCGCAGGTCAGTGCGGATGTAACGCCTCGCTTGCTAGGGTCGACAGCGCAGTGCGAAGACATTACGAGGATGACTTCGCAATCTGTGCACGTAACAAGCGATGCACGTAACCAGTGAGGTGAGATGAGCACCAACCCATTCGACGATGAAGACGGCCGCTTCTACGTCTTGGTGAACGACGAGGAGCAGCATTCGCTGTGGCCGACGTTCGCCGAGGTGCCTGCCGGTTGGCGGGTCGTGTTCGGAGAAGACAGTCGTGCGGCGTGTGTCGAGTACGTCGAGCAGAACTGGACCGACATGCGGCCGAAGAGCCTGCAGGACGCGATGGCAGCCGACGAGGCCGCCCGCGCGAAGAACGCCGACAGCTGAGAGTGATCTAGGGCGCCGGCGGCGCAGGCCGCCGGCGTCGCAGCGTTGGTCGGCGCAGCGATGCTGTCCGGCCGAGTATTCGTGGCCGCCGTAGAGTCCGGGCGAACCATTCGCCGAGGGTGACTCCGGCCGCCAACGCACAGCCGATGCCGAATGCTCCTAGGAGTGAACTGAGTCCGAGCAGCAACTGGTCGTTCAGCGTGGCGTACAGGCCGCGGTAGAGCGACAGACCGGGGAGTAACGGCGTGATTCCGGAGACCGCCACCACGAGCGGTGGCGTCAGCGCACGTCGGGCCATCAGACCACCGGCGAATCCGACAACGACTGCTGCGCCCGCCGACGCGATGATCGGGCCCAAGCCCGCGGTCTGCAGGAGTACGAATCCCAACATGCCCGCGGCGCCGCCTGCCGCCGCTGCGGTGAGGGCTCGGCGCTCCGCGTAGCTGGCAATAGCGAAGGCCACCGCGGCTAACGCGCCCGCCACCACCTTCACCGGTAACTCGGTGATATCCGGCGGTGCCAGTGTGTTCAGGACCAGCGGGTCTGCGTTGAGGAGCGCAGCGATACGAAGTGTGAACGCAACCCCGGCAATGATGGCCCCGGTCATCATCACAACTTCGAAGAATCGGGCCGATGCGGTGATCGGTGCGCCCATGATGGCGTCCTGGACCGAGCCGACCAGTGACAATCCCGACAACAGCACGGTCACCCCGGCACCGATGATCTGGGACGGACTGATGTCTACGCCGAGCTGCTCCTGAAATGTGTAGACCGCCATCGCCGGTGCAGCCGCGATCATGCCGCCGACGACGTTCTGGAAGAAGAACGGCAAGCCGTATCGATTGAGCACCCGGTTGACCCGGTCGATGACCATCGTGGTGAAGAACGCGATGATGCCCATCAGCACACCGCCGCCCAGCAGCGCCGCAATCGACGCAGCCATCGCGGACCAGGCAAGGGTTGCCACCCACCTGTTGTAGGGGTGTGGTGCCGTCGTCACGGCCCGCAGAGCCTCACGCGCCTCGTCCGGCGGGACGGCTTCGCGGCGAATCCGGCGCGTCAGCCGGTCCACGGCGGCCAGTCGGGTGAAGTCGAGGGACCGGTAGTGCACGATCCGCATCGTGCTTGCAGGTGGAAGCGTCGTGCCGCGGTAGGCGCTGATGGTGATCGAGTTGTACGTGACGTCGACATCGCAGCGGGCAAGACCATACGTGGCGGTGATGAACTTCACTTGCATGACGGTGTCCATCGCGGCGGTGCCAGAGCCGAGCAGAACCTCGCCGATCCGGATCGCAAGGTCGAGAACAGCCGCGACGCTCGCGTCGTCGGTCAGGTCGATCGGTTGCAGCGGTGTCGGCGCGGAGGTAACGGTGTCGACCGTCGCCCGACGGTCGGAGATCAGCCGACCGAGTGCCTCTCCGGATTGGCGAATCCATCGGGGACCGCTGTCCGCGCGGACCCGAACGGTCGTTGCCTCATGGCGACGCGGCATTTAGTTCACGCGTCCGCGACGAAGTCTTTCTCGCTCAGATCAGTTGCGGCTAAGGCTGATTGCAGATCCTCGTGTCGGAACATCGAGGTGACATGGTCGTGTACGACTCGAAATGCCGACGCGACTGTCGTGACATTGCCTGGATCGGATGCCCGGCTCGCCTTCTCCTCGACGACGACAACGCCCTCGTAGACGTACATCCGCCCGGGTGCCAGTCGTATGCCCGCAGTGGTTGCCCAGTTGCGCAACGCGCTGAGGCCCTGGCTCGCCCCGCTGGGGTCACCGATCTCGATGTCGTCGCTCGACAGCTCGAGCAAGGTGTCGATTTCCGAGTCGTTCAGTGCGTCGTGCCAGGCGAGTACGGTCGCGATTTCCGAAGTGCTCATGACAGCAACCTAGTCGGTTTCGGTCCGCTCGCGCAGCCCGATATGATGTGCAGCGCGCAGAGTTCTCACGGGCTCTTGCGACGCCTCCTTAGCTCAGCGGTAGAGCACTCGCCTTGTAAGCGAGCGGTCAACGGTTCAATCCCGTTAGGAGGCTCAAATCGAATTTTGGTGTGCCGCAATTGTCTCGGGCTTCACGCGTCCTTGAACGGATTGAGCCTGCTGCCGAGAAAGTAGCCAACGCTCGTCGGGATGGGCCGCATCGTTGCGGCGGTGATCTTGTTCACGACGCCGGGAACGCACACCGGCTTGCCCTTCATCACGGCCTCCCAGCCTTCCCTTACGACATCGTCCGGCTGCTGCCACAGAATGCTCGGTAGTTGGTTGGCGGCGTCCCGTGTGCCCATCACGTCGTGGAATTCGCTATGGGTGAAGCCGGGGCACAGAGCCGTGACGTGGATGCCGTGCGGTTTGAGCTCCATATCGAGCGACTGGGAGATATTGAGGACGTAGCTCTTGACGCCGGTGTAGAGCAGGCCCGCGCCGGGCGGCGAGAAAGCTGCGAGTGAGGAAAGGTTGATAATGCGTCCCCATGCGCGCTCTTTCATGCCGGGGAGCACCCGATGCGAGAGCTCGGTCACGGCGGTCACCATCAGCTGGATCTCCGCGGCAAGTGTCTCCCAAGGCGTATCGGCGAACGCCGACTTGCCGGACAGACCCGCATTGTTGATGAGGATGTCGATGGCGATGTGCTCGGCTGCGGCGTATTCCATGATGGCTGCGGGTGCCACTGGGTCGGTGAGGTCCGCGGCGAAAACGTCGCACCGTACGTTGTGTTCCGCTCGCAGTTCCGTGGCCAAGGCTTCGAGTCGTTCTGCGCGGCGGGCGACCAACAACAGGTCGTAGCCCTCCCGTGCGAGGTGGCGTGCGAAGCTCGCACCGATGCCGGCGGAGGCACCGGTGATGAGTGCGGTTCGGGTGGGTTGGGGCATGTCGCTCCTGTCTGGTCACTTGATCGGCATCGTCTTGAATGGCATTCAAGAAGTCGAGGCGAGCCTACCTTTATCTTGATTGCCATTCAAGATACAATTGTGGTCCGTGACTTCGACCTTGACGGGAACCCATTGCCGCGCAACAAACGTCCCCAAGATCGCCATGAGAAGCGTGACGAGATCGTCGCTGCCGCACGCCATCTCTATGTCGACGAGGGATACGAAGCGACCAGCATGAGTCGCCTCGCCGCGGCCGCAGGGATTTCGGCGAACACCGTCTACTGGTACTTCACCGACAAGGACGACGTGCTGATCGCAGTGCTCAATGCCCTGGTCGAGGAGGCACTCGAAGACTGGACTACCGCGCCGGGCGGTCTCGCGAGTCGGATGCTCTGGCTGCTCGACCGCTTCGAGAAAGTGGGCAACCTGGTCAGCGCCGTCCACGCGCGGATCACGGTTTCCGAGTCGGTGAATCTCTGGCACGACCAATTCCACGCGATGGGCGAGGCAATGCTTCGCGCCGAGGTGCAACGCCCAGACGTGCCTGTGGCCGAACTGGAGGCCGCGGTGCGGTTATGCGTGTTCACGATCGAGGGCTTGCTCGTACACCCTCTTGGCGACTCCGAGAGACGCGCGATCTGTGAGACCTTGCAGAAGTGTCTGGCCTGACTTACGCGTTTCCGGCTTCACATAGCCACATCGTTTCGGACCATGGTCATGGCCGAATCGATGTATTTCTGCCGCTCAGTGGGTGTCGTCAGTTCGCCCCTGAGCAAACGGACCCCGGCGCCCAGGGAGACGCTCATGAGTACGTGCGCGACAACTGGTCACACATTCGAGCGTGGTGCCGGTTACCCCTTCGAGGGCGGTCAGTCGATGTCGGCGTGCGGATTCCAGTCGTAGATCACCGAAGTGCGGGTGATCAGGTCGTGGATCGAGCGGTTCGTCCGGCTGACCGTGACCCAAAACAGCCCGATCGGGAACATCGCGCAGAGGAATGCGCGCACGAATGCTCGGGCCAGCTTTAACTTTCGATGCTTGGAATCGATTACGCGGAGTCCGAGCAAAGCGTCGCCGTATGTCCTGCCCGTCGTCGTCCAGCACAGTGCGAGGTACGGCGTCAGGATTGCGAATCCACTGACCGGCACACTTTGGCCGAGTCGTTCCGGCCAATGGAACGATGTCGGGTCGAGCAAGAAGGACAGAGCGGCAAATCCGGCGTAGATGGCGACCACGATTGCGATCACGACCAGCAGATCGATGAAACTGGCTGCGACGCGGGTGACAACTCCGGCTCGGCGACCTTGATGTTCCTGCGCCCGGTTGGGAACCCCCATGGGCATCATGGATCGCGAACGTCCACGCTGGGCAAGGTGTTGCGTTCGCTCCGGCGCAGCAATAGCCGGTCAACTATGCGGTTGATCCTGTCGTCGGCCTCGATGCCCTGCATTCGAACACCTATGACCGACTCCGACGCCATCGTGCCGCTGGATTCTCGAATGATCCTGGCCAAGTCGATGTCGTCGATGACTGTGTGTGCGATGCCCGCGAGGTCAATCCGTCGGAGCGCAGCGTCGAGGACAGCGGGAACCAGCGTGTCGGCCAACGCGGAGACTTCACGCTCGACCGAATGCCGTGCTTCGGATCCGCGGTGCGCTAGTGAGTCGAGTACCGACTGCGGCCACAGCCGACGGGGCAGCAGTGGGGGCCGCAACGCGAAGTCCATGATCGGCCGCGCAACGCCGACTGTTGTCGCAGTCGCTCGCTGCGCGATCCGTGCGGCTCCGATTGCCAATCCGAGTGGGGCATCGATCAATGCCACAATCGCCTCGATATCGGCAGCGCGGACTGCTCGCTTGTCTGATTCTGTGACTAACACGCGGAGCACCGGTGAGTGTGCACCGTTCGTGTCGTCTATATGATTCGACACGACTCACCTCCCGGGCCAGTACGCGCAGCCGAGGTGCGACATTCGGTGCGGAATCAGCGTAACTCTGCATTGATCCTTCCGGGCCGGATCGCGATGTCAACGAACATACCGATGCACCTGATTCAAGCCGAAAAACAGCCAATAAGTCTGCAAATATGGCGACGTTACGGACTTGAGTCTGGAGTGTGGTGCAAACATGACTTTGACCTGGTCGGCGGGGGTAGACAGTCAAGATCACGTGGAGTAAACATTTTCATAGCAGGCCGTATTGTCACTGAACTATGGAAATCGCGTCCTAACAGCACCGGATTCCCGGGGGGTCCAGCCATGCAAGTAGTCGCGTTAATTGCCGCCGCAGGCGCAACGCTTGCACGATCAGCTGGCAACACACGAGTCGATCTCGCCGATCGCCGCTCGCATTCGCTATTTCATCGCAAGGTTGATCGGAATTCTTCGGCCGATGCGATTGCGGCCGCGCGGGAACGCGAATTTATGGCGGCGGCTCGCGCATTCATCGCAGGTTCCTGATATTTCGCGGCACCT
>JBBSKP010000046.1:0-26865 GCA_038256175.1 Mycobacteriales bacterium | reverse complement strand
GGCGCGGCCGAGGCGAGTGTGCCGCCGATCATCGTGACAACGGTGACCGTGATGAACGTGGTGCCGCCGCCGAACGCCTCGATGCTTGCCCACAATGCCAGCGCTGCGCCGAGAGTCGTTGCGGCACAACCAAGAATGATCACTGCGAAACGCTTCGGATCACCCGCGAGTTCGCGGAGTTCACCGACCACCTCAGCCACCTGAGGCCGCACGGCGTCGCGCAGCCAGCGCCGTGATTTCGGCACGAACATGAAGCCGCCGATGATGCCGAGGGCGACACCGGCGATGAGGTAGAGCACGGTCGGGTCCGGAACGAAATGCGACAGGTCGGCGGAGGTTCCCGCTGCGACACTGAACAAGATCAGCAAGCTCACGTGCGTGATCACCTGGACCGACTGCATGAGAGCCACTGCGGCAGTTGCGCGGACGGCGCCGAGCCCGCCCTTTTGCAGGAACCGCACGCTGAGGGCGAGGCCGCCGACCCCTGCCGGTGTGGTTGTCGCGGCAAACGTGTTGGCCACCTGCATGATCGTGAGATTGCGGAAGCTGACCAGGCCGTCTGCGCACGCCCACAACGCTGCTGCGGCACCGACGTACGTCAATGCCGATACCCCCAAACCGAGCAGCGCCCACCACCAGTTGGCTGTCAGCAGTTCCGTGAAGAAGGTCGGCACCGCACTGATGAACGGGTACGCGACATAGACGAGTCCGACGAGCAGCACCAGCTGAATGATCTGATTTCGCGTGAATCGTGTTATCTGCTCGGCCTTGATGCGATCTGCGCCGGTCTGCTTCTGAATCTCATCGCGCGCGGCGGACATCGCCGCACCGGCATCGGGCACCGACTTTCGGATGCGTGCCGGCATAGCGGATCTCGTCAGTCTGCGCGACGCCGCCAGTACTGCGTCCGCACCGAGCGTGTCGATTGCCGTTCGGACAGCGCGTTCTTCGTCGTACAGTGCGGTCGTCGTGAGTAGGAGCTGCGCGATGTCGGACTGTAGCTGTGCATCGGATGCACCGAGTTCGGAGTAGGCGAATCCATCGAACAGTGTTGTGCCGTCTTCGGTTCGAATCTCGGAGCGGCGCAGGTCGCCATGCGAGATCTGGCGGGAATGCAACGCGCCCAGAGACTTCCACAGGCTCTCGATGTGGACCTCGTCGTGGGATCCGTCGATCGTCGTTCCCCGTGATGGACTGTGCGCGTAGAGTTCCCAACCTCGATCGAGGGCAGACACCGCGAGCGGTCTGGTGCTCGCGACACCGACGTCGGCGATCGCAATTCCCATGAGGGCACGGTGCTCGACGGCCCGCCGCATCGATGAGTGCAGTGGCGCACTTTCGCTCTTGCGCACAAAGATCCAACGCCAGAACTGACGCAACGCGCCGCCGCTTCGCTGATTCTGGCCGTACAACTCGACGATGACGTCAGAATCGGGCGCGGCGGTGGTGGCTGCCAGTATCAGCGGTCCCGGTCCCGCCGGCCGCAGCACCTTGAATGCGGTCACACGGTGTCCACGTTTGGTCAATACCCGGGCGGCGGCCTCGAGCGGCACTTCGAGGGCCGGGGTACCGACGACAAAGACAACAAGTGCGCCGACGAACCACCCAGCCGAGAGCCCGAGTATCGACCGAGCAGGGACCACAGTGCTCACGACAAGGTGAATCGGCACGAATGCCAGCAGCAGCGCCCACCACCAGCGTCGCCAACGAACAGGCAACCACGGTCCGGACACCGTGAGGACTGCAGCGAGCATCGCAATCCACCGGGAGTCGTCGAGGAACTGAGCGAGAAACGAGTCGAAGCGGTCGGGTACTTCGAGATGCCACTCAGGAGTCGAGATGCCCGTGCCGGTGATCGAGAGCGAGAGGCCCGCAAGCAGCGCGGCCGAGGCGTAACCCACGAGGAGTGTCCACTTGCGACTCGCGATCACTCCGATGAGGATCGCGAACGGCAGTGCGAGAATCGCGATTCCGTACAGCAGGTACACCAGATTCGCCTGGTCAGGCGTCAGAAATCCGACGATGTCCGACACCGACGTTTCGAGCGCATCCCATCGATTCCGGGTGATCAGCGAAGCAGCGATGACGGTCGCAAGTAGCAGCGCAGACAGGACGACTCGAACGATGTCACTGGTTCGGCGTATCAGCGGCTGCAGCAGGCTGCCTGCAACCGGAATCTCCCGCCCATCGACTCGCATGTCGTAGTGGCTCTTTCGGATCGAGTTAGCGCTGCGTCGGCTGGCAGCTCACGGTCAACCTATCTTGCGTTCGTGCGAGCGTGGCGATTGCTGGACACGGCGGTTCGGTGATCCGGCATCCGGACAGAGCAGACCTTGCCATTTGCCAACGGTCCAGTCTTTAATGGACTGGGGTATCAGTCCCAGTATTGCGACAAGCCTGACATGCCGAATTCCGATTGTTCAGGGACTACAAACCGGAGGACTCCGATGAGCGCCAATCCTGCTGCAAGCTCGCCATCCGCGCCCGTGCGCAAGGTTCGTGCGCGGCGGATCGCCTTCTCGTTCCCGACCGGCGCTCTCGACCGGCATTACGTCGATGACGACTTGATCATGAGCCACGCTGTCGCGATTCTGTCCGCCGTGTTCCCGGAGGGTGAAGACTTCTTCGTGCGCTCTGTGCGGCATTACAGCGGCGGCATTACCGATCCGACGCTGAAGTCGCAGGTCGCCGGTTTCATCGGTCAAGAAGTGACGCACGGACGCGAACATCGCACTATCAACGAGCGCTTGCAGCAAATGGGCTACCCCACCTGGAAGATCGACCGATTCGCGCTGCACGGCCTCGCCTTGGCGGATCGCCTGTTGCCGCATCGGATCACGCTGGCAATGACAGCGGCATTCGAGCACTACACAGCAACATTGGCCGACTTGCTGCTCACGAGCCCGAAGGCGCGTGCATTACTGACATCTGAGGAAGTCCGCAAGCTATTGCTGTGGCACGCGTATGAAGAGGTCGAACACAAAGCTGTCGCATTCGACGTCTACCGACATGTCGGCGGCAACGAACCGGTGCGTATCTGGACTATGCGAGCCGTGACACTCATCTTCGTCGGGTTCGTCATCGGTGCGACGGTCTTGTCGTTGCTCACCGACAAGTCCACATACAACCCACGGACGCTGTTCCGAAGCCTCGCCAAGCTGCGGCATTCGCCGTGGCTCACCCGCGAGGTGTTCCGCGAGCTGCGTACCTACAACAAGCGAGGGTTTCATCCCAACGACAACGCGACCGACGAGCTGCTAGAAACGTGGCGCACAGAGCTTTTCGGAGAACACGGCGCCTTGGTCGACAATCTGAAGTGATCGTTGGCTAGAGCTCGCCTGCGTCGCGTCTGCGTTCGAGATCGCGCTGCCGCTGTTCCTCTTGCCGCTGTGCTTCGCGGCGCTGTTGTGTTGCGCGCTCGCGCAGTCCGCGGAGATAAGCTTCGTCGTCGTCCGGGTTCTGCGCGACCTGTCGGCCTGGCCGGTCGTACTCCGCGAACCTCGTGTTCGACGCAGGTCTGTGCGGCGTAATCGGTCTGCCTGCGACCAACCAGACGATCGAACCGATAGTCGGCACGAAGATGATGATCAGTATCCACACGACCTTCGGAAGATTGCGAACTTCGTTCTCCGGACAGGTAATAGCGTCTACCAAGCAGTAGATCCACAAGATGAGCGTGATCAGGCCCACGGCGGCATACGGCACGGTTCCCCCTAATATTCCCCGACAAACTTCGCGACAGCAGCGCTGCCGCATGCGTATCTAGTTCGCCCACCCCGCGAGAGCGCCTAGTGATTAGACACTGGCCGCAAATTTTTGGCAACAGAGACTTGGCCGACGCCGAATTTGGTTGTCCCCATGCTCGCGATGTGAACCGCGAGCATGGGGACGATCAACGAGCCGGGGATGCGTGCACCCGGGCCGTCAGACTATTGGTCGGCATCGAGCGATACCGGATACACGGTCAGCGAGGTCGACTGGTGCGGTGTTGCGCGCGGTGCAAAGGGATCGGCGTGCACGGTTCCGACGCTTGCGACGAGCAGACCGACCGCCATGCCAACGCCCAGCACCACCATCCCGGCGGTGGTTGCCAGAGTGGCCGCAATTGCGTACACACTCGCAAATGCGCTTCGTGCGCGGAGCGAGAGCGGCGGCGGCAGCGTTGTCACTTCACCTCTTCAAGCAATCGGAACGCAATTCGCGATGAACTGGTGAAAGAGAATTAACCACACCGGCGCGCCGGCGAGCAATGCGCGTGAACATGTTTCCTACCACTCCCGATGAGGCAATGGGATCCACGTCACAACCATGCGTA
Source organism: Mycobacteriales bacterium (assembly GCA_038256175.1). GTDB lineage: Bacteria > Actinomycetota > Actinomycetes > Mycobacteriales > Mycobacteriaceae > Antrihabitans. Next base: position 22,550 of record JBBSKP010000046.1, on the reverse strand, counting down.
ATTTGGATCGTGGAGTGCCCCTGAGCTGGACAGAGATCACTCAGCTCGGAGTGTCCGTACGCAAGGGGCTTTGGTCACTCGTATCGAGAGCGAATGGCTCCGCGCTATGGCGACATGTCTACGCCCAGCGATGAGACGAGTGATGTGATATCGCGAATATGCGGTCGTTCGGTTCGCTGTCGAATTGCCACAGGCGTGGCCGAATCCGTCAGCGCGCACCGATCTCGCTGCCACGCCACGTGCGTGGGATCACAGCGCCAATCAATTGCCAAAAATTTGCTATCGGTGTGTGCTTAGCGGACGCACCGATTTTGCGCAGGGTCTAATGCCCGACAGGATCGAGCACGCCAGGGGGTTGCGGACGATCGTCGTGCTGACGCGCAGCGGGTTCCGAAGCATGTGCGGCACAACAGATTCAGATGGATTGACGACCGAAACCAGGGGGAATGTCATGCGTATCACCAACACACTGACCGCAGCAGGTGCCATCGTCATCGGTGCGGCGCTAGCGACCGTGATCGGGGCCGGATTTGCTTCGGCGGCAACGCCAATCGTCGATCTACCGGGTGGCAAGGTCGGCCTGTCGCTGTCGAATGCGGAAACGGGCGCGTTGGCCAACAGTCCGATCCCGGCATTGGTAGCGCAGGCAATTCCGGGCTCACAGCGGTGGGCGACGTTGGAGTGGGATTCGCAGTACGACGTGATCGACGGGAAGGTGCACGCCTCGCAGCAGCAGATTCTTGCCGAGGCAGCGGCTCATCCCGGCGGCTATGCGAACGTCTACGTCGGGGATCCGAACAGCGCCCGCAGTGGGGGCTACATCTTCCAGATCTACCAGCACTGGAACTAGCAATCCCAACACCACAGCCAGAGTTCTCGTCCGGAAGTCGGACTGACAACTCTGGCTGTGGTGTTCGAAAGCGTTGGCAATAACTAGATTTGAATACCGAAACGCTCGGCGATCCGGTAACCGGCGCGTGCAAACGGTGCGCCGATGTCCTGGTAGCGGGGGCCGACGACGCGTGGGATGAGATCGAAGACGCGCGCATCGGGTCCGATCAGCACCCGGGCTTTGTTCTTCTCGACGCCCTTCAGGATGATCTTCGCCGCGGAGTTGGGCCGCGTGATCGCGATCAGATCGAAGCCCTTCTTGATCTGTTCGTCGGTCATCCCTTCCGGCTTCGTGCCACGGCCATTGACCGCGATGTTGGTCTTGATGCCACCAGGATGGACGCACGTGACACCCACCGGGTGCCGAGCGATCTTCATTTCCTGTCGCAATGCCTCGGTGAAACCGCGAACTGCGAACTTCGCTGCGTTGTAAGCACTTTGGGACGGTATGCCCATCAGCCCGAACACCGAGGAGACGTTGACAACGTGTCCGTCACCCGAGGCGATGAGGTCCGGTAGGAACGCTTTGGTGCCGTGCGCTACACCCCAGAAGTCGATGTTCATCAACCAGTCGAAGTCGTCCCATTCCATGTCGACCACGTCTGCGCCCAGGGCGACGCCGGCGTTGTTGAAGACCAGGTTGACGCGCCCGAACTCGTTGCGAACATCTTCGGCGTGCGCGTAGACGGCGGCGCGGTCGGCAACGTCGAGAGAGAAGGGAACCGCCTTGGCCCCGATCTTTTCGCAGCGCCCAGCAGTCTCGGCAAGCCCGACGGTGTCCACATCGGAGAGCGCCAGTTCGGCGCCCCGTTCGGCCAAGTTCAGTGCCAGGCTGCGGCCGATGCCCGAAGCCGCGCCGGTGATCACTGCGACTTTGTTCTTGAATTCCTTCATCGTTCCTCGATCTGTAGCTGGTTTGCGGGATGTTCAGGGCAGCCGCGCGAGAGATGTTGTGCGGCAATGCGGGTCAGGCCGGTACCTCCACGGGTAGAGCTTGTGAGGTTGCCGAGTGGACGAGCCGGGCTAGCGCCGCAGTCACCTGAACGTTTCGCTCGTAGGGCAATTGATGGCCAGCGCCCGGAAAGTGAATCAGCGTGGCCGCCGGGGACAGCTCGGCGAGTATGCGGCCGTGCGCGGGCGGCGTCAGTGTGTCGCGGCTGCTGGTCAGAACGACGGCCGGAATATGGGCGATCGATTCGATAACGTGTGCGCGCTCGTGGTGTAGCAGTGACCAGCCGAACTCGCTTCTGGCTCCCAGGTCGGCACGCTCGAATTGAGCCACAGCGCGATCGATGTCGTATGCCCGCGGAGCCTTGCCGAACAGCCCTGCTTTGACTCCGGCTCGGGCAAGGAATCGAGGCTGGAATCGAGCAAGGAATGGCATCAGCATCAGGACGAACGATGCGATGCGCCAGAAACCGGGCAGGCGCCGCAGCGGCGCAAGGAGATTGCCTGTGCTTGTTGCGACGAAACCGAGTCCGACGACTCGGTCGCGAAAGATCTGTGGAGATTGCTCAGCCAGCGCCATGATGGTCATGCCACCCATCGAGTGGCCGCCGAGAATCAACGGACCGTCGGGGGCTCGTTGCGCGACAACCTCGGGTCGTAGCGGATGACCCGCGCTGCCGATGGTCCCGTACTCAGGCCCAAGGCGACGTCATCCCATGTCTCGTGATCGAGCGTCCAACCGTGGGCAAGCACGACGGTCACCGGCGCTTCAGCCGGCCCCTGCTCCCGCACATGCAGGGCAGTGCCGTCGGTAGTGGTCACCGTGTGGACGACGGCATCACGGATGGTGGTTCCGGCTGACATCGCGGGGTAGCTCCTCGTTGCTGGACGGGTACTAGAAGTACCCGATACTGATGGTTCAGATTCGTTTGAGTCTGAGTCAGGCAACGTGGAGTGTCAACCCCCGGCTACTGGTGTCTACGTCATGAGTGCGCGTGCTGACCGGGCGAGCTCGACACCGTCGGGGCCGACGATGTAGTTGTCGACTCGGTTGCCGATCGCCGGAACCGTGAGCAGCGCAAAGATGGGCTGTACGAAGCGAAATGTCGTAGTTATCAGCGGGTCAGCGGCTTTGGGGATCCGGAAAAGGCGGCGCACCGGCGCCGGCGCTATTGCAATTGCCGCGACGTGGCTGGCTACGAGCGCGAGCATGATCAGCACAGTGTCGATGTCGCCGGGGTGCCGCAGCGCGCTCCCGACTGAACGCAGTGCCGGGCTTACGACATTCTCGCCACCACCGCGCGGATAGTAGTGCGTGGCACGCCGCCGCCCGTAGTAGTCGCGGACTTCAGCGACCGATCGGGGAATGTCTTCGGATCGAGCGCCCATCAGGATTGCGAACTGTGCCGCTTCGGCGAAATAGCGGTCGCGGTCCTTGTCGTTCAGTCGTTTCGGGAAACGTCGTCCGACAAAACCGGTGCTTTCGTATACACGCAACGCCGCGTGCATGATCGTGACGTGGGCGAAAACGACGAGGTCCGAACCCGCCGCATCGTACGGTTCGCCGCTGGATGGGATCGTCCCCTGCATCTTGCTGTGAAAGCCACGGAGATGCGCCGCAATGCGGTCGGCCGATGCGGTATCGCCGAGAATCAGCGGAACAGGAACACCGGCAGTTCGCCGTAGCCGGTTGTTGATCATCGAAGGCCGGACCCGCCCGCGCATCGTTGCTCGAACTAGCGGGTCGTGATCGAAAACGGTCGAGAACAAGCCAGCATCTGGCATCTCCAACAAGGCGGTGACCTGGGTGATCATCGCTGGCGTCGCGGGGTGGGTGAGCACTCGCCAGACCACCGACGACGGGCCGAAGTAGCCATAGTCGGGTGTCCCGTCGGCTGAGGTGGAACTACCGGCGGCGACCGGTGCGGGCCCTCGCCGCCACAACTTTGCATTTGATCTCGACACTGATGCGACAGCCACGTGAGTCCTCCTCGTTGAGTCCAAGCCAGGCGTTCGATACCAACGCTAATATGAAAAGTTATTCAGGTTCTACTTGGTTTCATTCGGCTGAGCGACGCGACCCGAGGCGGTAGATATGCCCAGGCAGGTGAGAGATAGGCCGGTGCAGAAACGGTCGCAGGACACTGTGAACGGGATAATCGACGCAACTGCTCGGGTTTTGACCGCGCGCGGATATGCAGCTCTCACGACAAATCACGTCGCCAAGGAAGCAGGCGTAAGCGTAGGCACGCTCTATCGCTACTTTTCCGATAAAGCCGAACTGGTCGAGGCTTTGCGTGACAGGACGGTGTCCGCCGTGACCGCAACTCTCACCGAGTCGTTGTCGCTTTCGGTGAAGCTCGATCCCAAAGAGGGGTTCCGTGAGGTGGTTGGCACGTTCGTTGCCGCCATCGAGGCGAATCACGCCGTTATGCGCGCATTGCTGTCGGAAGCCCCGCTCGGTGTGTACAGCAACGTCTTCCCCGAAATCGAGCGCAGCTTGGGGCATTTCGCGCGCCTGCTCCTGGCAATAGTGCGCCCGGATCTCAGCCAGGAAGATGGCGACGCGATGATCTACGTCGGCATGGCGGTCTTTGCGACGGCATGTTTCCGGATCGCCATCGACCCGCCGCCCTACTTGGACAAGGCGCGCATGATCGATGAGGCCGCCGAACTATTGGCTCCCGTCTTCGCGCCGCGCCGACCTTCTCGCTGAAAGATTGCCGGGGAGAACTGGTTTGGCGATTCCGCCGGCGACTCCACCCAACGTTGAAGGGGCCAACAGCGCTCACTTCCTGGCGATATCGCGACACTGGTGGACCGTTCGCGACGGACGCGTTTGGCACAATTCTTGACTGATTCAAGAAAATGGACGACACTCGAGGCGTGGCCACAACGTCGGACTTCCAGGAGATGCTGCGCGTGGCCGCGTTACGCGTGACTCGACCTCGGGTGGCGGTGCTAAGTGCCGTGCACGGCCATCCGCATGCCGATACAGACACGATTATCGGTGTGGTGCGTGAGGATCTCGGCGATGTGTCCCACCAGGCGGTCTACGACGTGCTTCGGGCGTTGTCGGCTGCTGGTTTGGTCCGGCGCATCCAGCCGTCGGGCTCCACGGCGCGCTACGAGTCTCGAGTGGGGGACAACCACCACCACGTCATCTGCCGATCGTGTGGCGCGATCGCCGACGTCGACTGCGCCGTCGGAGACGCGCCCTGTTTGTCCGCATCAAATGACGCCGGTTTCTCGATCGACGAGGCCGAGGTCATCTATTGGGGCCTGTGCCCCGACTGCACGACAGCCCGCAATTCTTCAGCCCAAACCTCTTGATCCCGAAAGGATTCCCGTGTCTGACAGTCCTGACGCCGTTATTGGAGAGATGAACGAGGACAGCCAAGGTCGGTGCCCGGTCACCTCCGGCCGAGCCCCGCACCCGACTGAGGGTGGCGGAAACCAAGGATGGTGGCCGAACCGCCTCAACCTGAAAATCCTGGCCAAGAATCCCGCAGTGGCTGACCCACTTGGTGAGGGTTTCAACTACGCGGAGGCGTTCAAGACCCTCGACCTCGCGGCCGTGAAGCAGGACATCGCGGAGGTGCTGACGACCTCGCAGGATTGGTGGCCCGCCGACTTCGGGAACTACGGCCCGTTGATGATTCGCATGGCGTGGCACAGCGCCGGCACGTACCGCATCAGTGACGGTCGCGGCGGTGCAGGAGCTGGCCAGCAGCGGTTCGCGCCGCTCAACAGCTGGCCCGATAACGGCAACCTCGACAAGGCTCGCCGGCTCCTGTGGCCGGTCAAGAAGAAGTACGGCCAGAAGCTCTCGTGGGCCGACCTGCTGGTTCTCACGGGCAACGTCGCGCTCGAGACGATGGGCTTCCAGACCTTCGGCTTTGCCGGCGGCCGACCGGACGTGTGGGAGCCCGACGAGGACGTCTACTGGGGTCCCGAGACCGAATGGCTGGGCGACGAGCGCTACACCGGCAACCGTGATCTCGAAAACCCGCTCGGCGCAGTGCAAATGGGCCTCATCTACGTGAATCCTGAAGGCCCGAACGGGAACCCGGATCCCCTCGCCGCAGCCGTCGATATCCGCGAGACGTTCAGCCGCATGGCGATGAACGACGAGGAGACCGTCGCGCTGATCGCCGGTGGGCACACCTTCGGCAAGACCCACGGTGCGGCCGACCCGGACCGCTACGTCGGGGCCGAGCCCGAAGGTGCTCCGCTCGAGGAACAGGGCCTCGGCTGGAAGAACTCGTTCGGCAGCGGCAAGGGCCGCGACGCGATCACCAGTGGGCTCGAAGTGACCTGGACGGCAACGCCGACCGCGTGGGACAACAGCTTCTTCCAGAACCTGTTCGGCTACGAGTGGGAGCTGACCAAGAGCCCCGCCGGTGCCAACCAGTGGCAGCCGAAGGACGGCGCTGCGGCGGGCACGGTGCCGGACCCGGAAGACGGCTCACTGTCGCGCCCGCCGACGATGCTGACGACCGACCTTTCGCTGCGGTTCGACCCGATCTACGAGCCGATCTCGCGACGCTTCCTCGAAAACCCGGCCGAGTTCGCCGACGCCTTTGCTCGCGCGTGGTTCAAGCTCACGCACCGCGACATGGGACCAATCTCGCGCTACCTCGGACCGGAGGTTCCGCAGGAAGTGCTGCTGTGGCAGGACCCCGTCCCCGCCGTGGATCATGAGCTCATCGGAGCAGCGGACATCGCGGCCCTCAAGAGTCAGATCCTTGCGTCGGGACTGACTGTCTCGCAACTGGTCTCGACCGCGTGGGCGGCTGCCTCGTCGTTCCGTGGCAGCGACAAGCGTGGCGGCGCCAACGGCGGGCGTATCCGCCTCCAGCCACAGAGCGGGTGGGAGGTCAACAACCCGGACGAGCTCGCTCAGGTTGTGCGCACACTCGAGGGAATTCAGGAGACCTTCAACGCTGGCGGCAAGTACGTCTCGTTCGCTGATCTCGTCGTGCTCGGTGGATCAGCAGCCGTCGAGCAGGCGGCGAAGAACGCCGGCCACGACGTCGAGGTGCCCTTCACACCAGGACGCACGGACGCAACGCAGGAGCAGACCGATGTGGAGTCGTTCTCCGCACTCGAGCCGACTGCCGACGGGTTCCGCAACTTCCTCGGGAAGGGCAACCGCCTACCGACCGAGTATCTCCTGCTGGACCGGGCGAACTTGCTGACCGTGAGTGCTCCCGAAATGACTGTGCTCGTCGGTGGACTCCGCGTCCTCGGCGCGAACTACAACCAGTCGCAGCTCGGAGTCTTCACGGCGAACGTCGAGTCGTTGACCAACGACTTCTTCGTGAACCTGCTCGAGCTGGGCACAACATGGACGCCGACGGACGAATCGGCGGAGACGTTCGAAGGCCGCGACGGAACCGGTGCGGTGAAGTGGACCGGCAGTCGTGTCGATCTGGTATTCGGTTCGAACTCCGAATTGCGTGCGCTCGCAGAGGTTTACGCGAGCGATGACGCCGGTGAGAAGTTCGCGAAGGACTTCGTCGCAGCGTGGGTGAAGGTCATGGACTTGGACCGGTTCGACCTCGCCTGATCTCTAACCACAAATGTCCAGGTCGGCCCTAGTGGCCGGCCTGGACATTTGTGTTCGTGCGCGCCTTCGCCGAGTTAGTCGTTTTGTACGCGATTGAGGCCTAGCGGCGTACAAAAAGACTAACTCGATCGTCGTGGTTGCCTAGCGGCTGGCAGGCGCTCCGGGGACCGGAGTCGCAGTAGTCGTGGTCGCTGCTGCGGCTTCCGTCGTAGTCGTTGCCGTGGGTTCGGTTGTAGCCGGCTCCGTTGTTTCAGCGGCCGCCGCCACAGGGTTCGGAATTGGCTGGGTAGGGATCGCCGCGACGGGGACCGGGATCAGGGTGACTGGTACCAGGGTGCCGAGAGGCAGTGCTGCAGTTGTCATCGGTGGCGTCGTAGTCGTCGCAGCCGCAGCCGCAGCCGCAGCGGCAGTGGTCGTGGCCGCGGTTGCGGTTGCGTCAGTCTTCAAAGCCGCCGTTTCCGCTACCGCCTGGTATGCGGCGGCAAGGTCTGCCGGTTGCGGCTTGGCGGACGTCTGAACCGGCTCGCCTGCTTGTGCCTGCTTCGCCAGGTGCGTGAGCCAGGCACCGGCATATTCGGCGGAGGTCAGTGGTTTACCGTCGGCAGCGTTGGAGTCACGCCAGTAGTCGAAGTGATGACCGGTCCCGTTCGGACCGAGCGTGAGCTGGTACGGGTCGCTCATGACCACCGGGATCGTGTTCTGGTTCGTCACGATGAGGCCGACGATCTCCTTCAGCACCTTCTGCGGCAAGTAGGCCAGCGACGATATCTGATTGCTCGAGATCGAGGTGGCGGCCGCCGGCTCCTTTGGAGCTGCACCTGGCTTGTATCCGGGATCCGACACCTTCAGCAGTACATCGAGGAAGGTCTCGTCGCTCTGCAACCAGTTCGGCTGGGACTGAATTTCCGCGAACGCGGCAAACGCGATCTGGCTGAGCGTGACCGCAACGTCCTGCCCTGTTGCCGGCGTGAGCCCGTCTTTTTGGAGCGAGTCGACGTTCAACTGTCGTCCGACGTTAGCTGCCAACTGCAGCAGGGAAATGTTCTGTGGGGCCGCGCAGGTCAAGTCGCCGTCGGAGCAGAACGACGCGATCTTGCCGTTCAGCGCACCGAAGTCACCGCCGGTTCCCGGCAGTGCTCCCTGGCCTGATGCCGTGTTCTTGCCAACCTGATACCGCTGGTTGAAGTTGTCGGGATTGCCGAACGGATCTTTCGCGCCGGGGAATGGCCCGTCTCCTGCGGCCCGACCAGCGTCGGCCAGGATGACGACGCCGACCACGTTGTCCGGATTGACGATCCCGTACTCGTTGTTCTGCGCAGCTTCCTGCTGTCCGATATCCATCGCGACGCGGCGCGCGATGTCGGCGCCCTCGCTGTAACCGACGATCGAGAACCGGGTGTCGGGGCATGCCTTACTGATTTCCCGCATCACCTGCTTGGAATTCGCAACACCGGTGTTGACGGCAGTTTCGTAGGTATCCATGTTCGCCGGGTACGCAATGTAGACGGCGGCGTACGAATCGGGACCGACGGCACCGGAGGGTGCGTTGACGACAGGGTCGACCCAATGGCTCGAATAGTCGCTGGACAGCGCGGCGGGCAGTGGTTCGCCGTTGGCGCCGAGAAGCATCTTCGTGGTCCCCGCAGTAGGCGCGTCGTTCCGGCCTGCCACCGAGATCGTCACCATGTCGTGGCATTCGGTGACCGACGATGTGAGCTGCGTATCCACTTCTTGCGGCGGCGCCGCCGTCGTCAGTGCCCAGGTGGCGGTGACTACCGCCGCCACGCCCAAGACTGCCGGCGCAGCTGCGGTCGATGCGACGCGATGGCGCGCAAGGAATTCACGAAAAGCCATATTCAATCCCATTCCATTAACCCGACAAGTGGACGGACCCCCCGGTGGGCCATGTGTCATCAAAGACGTCGGCGTTGGGGAGGCGAGCGTTACCTGGTGGCGTGCGCCGGGAGCATTTCTACGAAAAGTAGCCCGAAGGGTTCACCACACGTAGCACCATGATCTTGGTCAGTGCGGGCGAAGCGGTCCCGGTGGATAGCAGCCCTCGGACGTTCATCTTCGTGAAGGAGCCGGAAATGGCGACAGTCCGAGACGCAACGCTCGACCTGCTGCGAAATCACGGATTCACCACCTGGTTCGGCAACCCGGGCTCCTCGGAGCTCAGCCTGCTGGAGGACTTTCCTGCCGATTTCCGGTACGTGCTCGGACTGCAGGAGATGATCCCGGTCGGCATGGCCGACGCCTATGCGCAGATCGCAGGCAGACCTGCGATCGTCAATCTGCACACCGCACCCGGCATGGGCAACGCGCAGGGCGCGCTGTACAACGCGTTCGTGAACAAGACGCCGCTCGTGATTACGGCCGGCAATCAGCGGCGCGTCATGCAGAACCAGTACTGCCTGCTCACCAATACCGACGCCACGATTGTGCCGAAGCCGTTCGTGAAATGGGCAGCCGAACCAGCCATCGCCAGCGAAGTGCCGGCTGTGCTCGCGCATGCGATTCATCTCGCGCAGATCCCGCCGATGGGGCCGGTGTTCGTGTCGCTGCCGATGGACGACATGGACGTCGAACTCGACGCCACGCAGATCTCTGACATCGGCGTGGTCCGCGATCGGAAGGTCACCCATGCGGGCGGCTTTGGTGGCGACGTCGCCGACGACCTCGCCGCCCGACTGGACGCGGCGACTTCGCCCGCCCTCGTGGTCGGAGGTGACGTGGAACGCTATGGCGCCTGGGACACGGTCATCGCGTTGGCCGAACGTATCAACGCGGTGGTGTGGAGCGCACCGCTGACCGGGCTGACCGGATTCCCGGAGAACCATCCGCTCTACCAAGGGATGCTGCCCCCGGGCCGTGGTTGGGTGTCGGCGGGGTTGGCCGGCCGCGACCTCGTCATCGTCCTCGGGGCACCCGCCTTCCGCTACTACCCGCAGATCCCGGGCCCCTACTTGCCCGCGGGCACTGAGCTCGTGCACATCACCAACGACCCTGACGAAGCCGCCCGGGCGCCCGTCGGCGACGCGATCGTCGCCGATATCTGCGCTTCGGCCCAGGCACTGCTGGATCGGGTCGGGCAGACAGGGCGGTCGGCGCCGCCGGCTCGGCCTCCGGTTGGCGACGTCGCGTCATCGACGGTGCCGCTGAGCCCAGAGGCGTTGTGGACCCTGGTCGGCAAGGCCGCGCCGGCGGACACCCTGTGGGTGAGCGAGGCCGGCAGCAACGAAGGTCCTATTAGCGCGTGTATCCGGACCAGCACACCGTTCTCGCACCTCTCGGCTGCGGGCGGTGGGCTCGGATTCGGACTTCCGGCTGCCGTCGGTGCCCAACTCGCAGCACCTGAACGCCCGGTCGTCGCGTTGATGGGAGACGGTTCGATCCAATACGCCATCACCGCGTTATGGACTGCGGCGCAATACCGGATCCCAGTCACCGTCGTGGTCGCCTCCAACGCCGAATACGGTGTCCTCAAACAATTCGGCCTGATCGAACAGACCTCCGGTGTCCCTGGACTCGATTTGCCCGGCCTCGACATCGTCACTATTGCCTCCGGCTACGGCGTCGACGCCCACGAGGCCACCGACACCGACCACCTCAACGAACTATTGCGCTCGGGCATCGCCGATCGAGACCGACCCACCCTCATCAACGTCCGCATCACTCCCGCGCAATCGTTCGGCAGCTGATGCTGCACGCAATCGGTGAGCCGACCGGCCAAGCCGGAACTCAGATAATTGAGCTCGCGGTCGCTTTCGGCCTGTCCGCACTGATCGGACTGGAACGCGAGCTCAAACAGAAGTCCGCGGGTATGCGCACCTACACGGTGGTCGGATTCGCGGCCGCTTTGTGGATGCTCGTCAGCAAGTACGGTTTCACCGACGTCCTTGCCGACGGGACCGTCATAGTCGACCCGTCGCGTGTTGCTGCTCAGATCGTGGCGGGCGTCGGATTCATCGGTGGCGGAATAATATTCGTCAAACGCGATTCGGTGCGCGGACTGACGACAGCCGCAGGCATCTTCTTAACTGCCGCTGTCGGCGCCTGTGCCGGTGCGGGGCTCCTTGTGCTCGCAGTAGTTGCGACCGTCGGATACTTCATCGCGATCCTGCTACTCCCCTCGGTCGGCAGACTCGGACATCGGTTCGTTGCCGTTCGTAGGCCGCCGTTGCGCGTCTATTTCCTTGACGGCCAAGGACTTCTGCAACAAGTGATTGACAAGATCACCGACGCCGGCTTTCGCGTCAACGACATTTCGACCCTCCACCACGACGTTCTCGGGACGCCTGCGGAGGAATCGGATCCGCGCCGACGACCGTCTGTCGAAGCGCGCATCTTTGTAGAGGGCACGGGGAATCTGCATTCAGTGGTCTCAGCGCTGAGCGAACTCAGCGGGATACTTTCCATCTCGACTGCCGATGATGAACCGGAGACCTACTGAGGCCGCGAAATACGCTGAGCGACCCTAATTTTCTGACGGAGGCGCTAGATTCGCACCGGGGCGAGTTCTACGCCGGCAGGAAACTTTTCGACGCGCACTGAATTCGCCTACCGCAGGCGGCTGGCACCAAATCTTACCGACACGAGATTGTCGGCGATGTGGTCCTGGACTGGCAAATGCGGCTCTACGCCACCAAGCTGACGTCGAACCCAGTTGGTTCGCGCTGCGTGCAAGGTGTTTGCCGAAAAGGGTTACAACGCAACGACTATCTGCGTCCGGGATTTCACCCCGACGACATCGACACGAATGCACTGATGGAGAAGTGGCATACCGAGCTCTGCGGCGCCGAGGGCGCACTGTTCGGCCACCTCGAGTGACTCACCCGTAGAACGCGGTCAGTACCCGGGTATAGGGGTCGGGGCAAGACTGTTTCCGATGCCGATTGAACCGCAGTTGCTCCGGGTCGGTAGGCCTAGGAAGCGTTCCGTGAGGAACTGCGCGGATTCGGCTTCGAATGGAACGAAGGCCTCGCCATGGGCCAGACCGGGGTACCGGGTATAAGTCACGTTGACGCCGCGTGAGCAGTACTCGTGCGCGAGGCCCTCGACGTCTCGGGTGACCATGACAGTGTCGCCGATCGCGTCCTTTTGCCCCACTGCCAAGAACAGCGGCGTTCGCGGGGTGCCGGTGCTGCCCATGATGTTGTCGTTGATCGCGGTGACGACCACAGGGACGTCCAGTAGCGATCCATACGGTGGCCGAACCATGTCAGCGTCGGTCAGCCCGGGATAGTCGCTGGCGAAATTCGCGATGCATTGGGAACTGACCTGTGAGACCAATTCCGCGCCCCGTGCGGACAGGAAGGAATCGACGTCCAGGTTGTAGGCGCGCTGATAGGCGACGACGAGCGCCGGTATGACGCCGGACCAGTTGGAGCTACCGCTGACGTACGGAAGATTGTGCGCAAGGTCGACGGGTAGTCCGCCGGCTGCAGCACCCACGATGTTCAGCTCGGGTGAGTACTTCGGTGCCACTTCGGCGCCCCACTGTGTGGGAACTGATCCGCCCGAGTAACCCACCAGCCCGACGGGCGTCGATGGCGGTAACTGCAGAACCGCTTCGGCAGCGCGGACCCCGTCCAGCGCCGCGTATCCGGACTGCCGGCCGATGGTCCATTCCAGTTGCTCGCCTTCGTAATCGGGGACGACGACCGTGAACCCGGCAGTCATGTAGCCGGCGATCAATGCCTGTTCGGCGGTAGCGATTGAATTGGTCGACCCACCGCTGAGCGTGTACGAGGGGTCGCATTCGGAACCCAACGCGTCGTAGGCCATGTGGTAGGAGATCAGCCTGGTCGGCCCCGGGATCAGTAGCCGTAGAACGGTAGCCACGGTGACTACGGGCGCACCCTGCTGATCGGTGGTCCGGTACAGAACCTGTGTGCCGGTGATGGGAGTCGAGAGCGTAGGCGTGGAGAACGTCATCGGCCGTGTCCGCAGAACTGTGCCTGGTGCTGTGCCGGTCAGCGGCCCGTCGTAACTGTAGAAGGGGTCTGCTGATGGCAAAGGTCGAGCGGCTACGGGGTCCGCTCCCGCAACACTGCCACCGGTCAGAGTTGCCAATCCAAGAACGAGCGCGAGAGCGGCGAACATCCGGGCGACGCCCCGGGTCTCCATGGCCGATCGCAAAGGAGCACACAGGTTACGTGGCATGGAGAAATTAAATCGCATTCCACGCAGTCCCGGGGTCAGTCGATGATCTTGGACAATGCACGATGCTCAGGAAGCTGAGACAGCTATCTCGCGCGTCTGGTGGCGAGGAGACATGCGTGCGGAGTTCGTTCACCCGCTCCTGCCTTGCGAACGAGGCTGGCGGTGACCTCGAGATGGGCGGCGTGGAGTCCTCGCCACGCCCACGCCCTGATCCGCCGTCCTCAACTCCTGCGTCCTCGCCCGCCGCGATACCGGCCTGCCGTCCTTCTTCTGCGTTGCCCTGGCACGGTCGTGCTGTCTCACTGCATGCTTGCAATGGGACTGCGTGTCCCACTACTGTGGTGATGTACCGCGCAGCGTCGCTCGGTACACCCCGCGTTCTTTTGCTTGGAGGAACAGATGACATCGACCACGACCGGTGTGCAGGGACGCCACGACTCGGGCGCCGACGATGCCGCGTACAGCGAAAAGTTGCAGATCCTTTCCAACGGCTCGGTGCATCGACGTTTCGAGCCATATGTCGATATCGACTGGGATTCACCGGATTTTGCGATCGATTCGAAAGACCCGCGCTGGATCCTTCCTGCCAAGGCCGACGCCATGGGTGGTCATCCGTGGTACCAGGCGCTCCCCGACGACCAGAAGATCGCGATCGGGATGTGGCGGCAGGCCAACATTGCGAAAGTCGGCCTCCAGTTCGAGAATGTGCTGATCAGAGGCATGATGCAGCATGTGTTCGCGCTGCCGAACGGCTCACCCGAATTCCGATACTGCACTCACGAAGTCATCGAAGAGTGCAACCACACGATGATGTTCCAAGAAGTGGTCAACCGCATCGGCCAGGACACTCCCGGGATGGGCAGGCTCATCCGGACAGTTCTCCCGGCGATACCGCTGGTCGCAATGGTCTTCCCCGAGTGGTTCTTCGTGATGGTCTTGGGCGGCGAGGAGCCGATCGACCACAGCCAGAAGACTATTCTGCGTGCGGGCGCCGATGTTCATCCGATGATGGAGCGCGTGATGACGATTCACGTCGCCGAAGAAGCGCGCCACATCTCGTTCGCTCACGAGTACCTGCGTCACCGTGTGCCGAAGATGAGCAAGCTCGGCCGGTTTGCGTTGTCGATCGTCTTTCCGATCACTATGCGGGTTGCGTGCAATCTGATCGCCGTTCCGCCGCGGAGCTTCCGGAAGAAGTTCGACATTCCCAAATCGGTGCTGAAGGATCTGTACTGGCGTAGTCCCGAGGCGCGAAAGATGTTGCGAGACTTCTTCTCCGACGTACGGATGCTGGCCGACGAGATCGGTGTGATGAACCCGGTCTCCCGGGTGATCTGGAAGATCTGCCGGATCGACGGCGACTCGTCGCGCTATCGAAGCGAACCGGTTCGTACGTCCGCTCGAGCCGCGTGAGTCGAAGTGCCCTACGTCGTCACCCAATCGTGTTGCAGCGACGCGTCGTGCGTCTTTGCGTGCCCGGTGAACTGTATCCATCCAACCCCGGACGAGCCTGATTTTCTGACGGCCGAAATGCTGCATATCGACCCTGCAGCGTGTGTCGATTGCGGAGCGTGCGTCTCGGCCTGTCCGGTCGATGCCATTGTGCCGCACAGCAAACTGGCGCCATCGCAGGAGCGCTACCTGTCTATCAATGCCGACTTCTATCGTGAGCCGCGGCCACGACCGCTCCTGGCGCCGGTCCTCGCTCCGCCGGCAGTGGTCGGTGAGCGCGGTCGGCTCCGGGTCGCGATCGTCGGCTCCGGCCCGGCTGCGATGTATGCGGCCGAAGAGCTGCTGACGCTGCGGGATGTGCAGGTCGATATGTATGAGCGGCTTTCGCGGCCATACGGATTGGTGAGAGGCGGGGTGGCGCCGGATCATCAGAAGACGAGGCAGGTCAGCTCACTGTTCGACCACATCGCCGCTGATCCGAAGTTCACGATGTTTCTGAATGTCGATGTCGGCAAGGATATTTCCCACGACGAATTGGCTGGCCGGTACCACGCGGTCATCTACGCCGTCGGTGCATCGGCGGATCGCCGGCTCGACATCGAGGGTGCCGAACTGGCTGGGACTGCAACCGAATTCGTCGCTTGGTACAACGGGCACCCTGATTTTGTGAACAAGCGATTCGACTTGTCAGCGGAGCGTGCGGTGATCGTCGGCAACGGCAACGTCGCATTGGATGTCGCCCGGATTCTCACACTCGACCCGGAACGCCTTGCCGGTACTGACATCTCGCCTGTTGCGTTGGCCGCTCTACGCGTTAGCAACATCGAAGAGGTGGTGATTGTCGGCCGGCGCGGAATTGCCCAGTCGGCGTTCACGGTTCCCGAGTTTGCGGGCTTGATCGATACGCCCGGAATCGACGTGCAGGTCGAGCCGGGTGCACTGGAGCTCGACCCAGCGACGGCGCCGGCCGAGGAACAATCCACACTGGGCCATGCCGTCGAGCAGAAGTTGCGTCTGCTCCGCGAGCTTGCCGCGCGAACTGGCGAAAGGCAGGGCAAGCGAATCACGTTGCGCTACCTGTCTACTCCGACGAGAATTCTCGGCGAGGGTCACCCGACCGGTGTGGAGCTGGCGCGCAGTATTCTTGTCGCGGGTGCGGCTCAGCCGACTGGAGACACGGAAGTTCTCGAAGCGGGCTTGGTACTCAGCTCGATCGGCTACCGAGGGACGCGATTGGCGAACCTGCCGTTCGACGAGGCGGCCGGTGTCGTACCCAATCACGGTGGACGTGTAGCGGGTGCCCAGGCTGCGGGCAGCTATGTCACGGGCTGGATCAAGCGCGGTCCCACCGGGTTCATCGGATCCAACAAATCGTGTGCTCAGGAAACGGTGCATACCCTGGTCGACGACTTCAACCAGGGACTCTTGCCCCAACCGAAGCTTGCTCGTCCCACGCTGCGACAGTCGATGGCGCGTCG
The DNA here is from genome assembly GCA_038256175.1 of Mycobacteriales bacterium. GTDB lineage: Bacteria > Actinomycetota > Actinomycetes > Mycobacteriales > Mycobacteriaceae > Antrihabitans. The sequence continues at coordinate 6,044 of JBBSKP010000046.1, read as the reverse complement.
GGCAGCAGCGTTGATCGCGCCGCGAAACTTATAAGCTCGACCGATGCCCCACGTCCCGAAAATCCCCGGCCGAAGCGGCAGCTCGTCCAATGCGCGATGGGACAAGCACAATTCGGAGCGCAGGACCAAGATTCTCGATGCGGCCGTGGAGTTGATCGAGGAAAGCGCCGCTGGCGTCGAGGTATCTGTGAAGGACATCGCCGATCGTGCCGGTCTCGCCCGTTCCGTCGTGTACAGGCAATTCGAGGACAAGGATGATCTCGACGCCCAAGTTCGGACGTTCGTAATCAGCCGATTTATGGACAATTTCGAATCGGCACTCGTCCTCGAAGGCAGAATCGACGACGTCATTCTCGCGGTGATGACGAAAGTTGTTGATGAGGCCGCAGATCACCCGCGGCTCTACTACTTGGTGCAAACCGGTACTGCGCGAGGCGCCGAGCCGGGCGACAATGCGATGGCGACGCTGCGGTCCAGAATTGCCGACACGCTTTGGCGCCGACTGGCACCGTTCACCGGAATGCTCGGCATCGACTCCCGCACAACCGAACCGATGGCCTACGGAATCGCAGCCATGGTCGAAGGCATCATCGCGCGTTGCATATACACGCCCGCAGCAGACTTCGATCGTGCCGAAGTCGCCCGCCTCGTCACCGACGCGACCTGGTATCTGCTCGACGGTAACGCGCGTGCACGCGGAATTGAGATCGATCAATATTCCGATGTGAGTGCGACTCTCATCGGGCTTTTTGCTCGGCTGAATGAGGCGCGGGCGCATTAGTTGGGTTGGACGGGAATCGGCGCGGGGTTCACGGACCGCCGTACGCCCGATCCGCCTCCGATGGTGAAGAGTCGTCGACATGGCGAGCACGCGAAGGCGCCGGCTGGCGATGGCCAAATCGACGCGCGTTGGGGAGACATCCTCGATGCCGTCTTGGCTGTGCAGCCGCTGCTTCCCGATGCAACGATGATTGGTGGTTCAGCCATAACAGCCCACACCGGTCATCGCCTTTCAGGAGACGCAGACCTGGTGCTTCGAAATCTCGATCGCGATTGGCAGGAGGTCCGTGGCGACCTTGAAGATCTCCAGGAGTGGATCACCGACTATCCGAAGATTTCGACGAACCTGATGGGTCGCTACGGCGATGCCCGGGTGTCGGTGCGGAAGCTGAATCGCCTTCGTGAGATCGAAGTGGCGAAATTCGCCTATAAGGGTCGTGTCCTTCGTGTTGCGGCACCTGATGAACTGGTCCGGATGAAGGCTCTCGCGTTGTTGGCGCGCGGATTGGTCCGCGATTACGTCGACATCGTGGCTCTCGACACTGGTTTACGGGAGGCAGGCGGCTCCGCTGCTGACGCGATTGCGGAGTTCGACGTCTACTATGCCGAGCATAAGTCCGGCGGATCGCTTGCTCGCGAACTCGTCGCTGCTTTGGCAGATCCGCACCCGCGGGAGGGCGACCCTCAGGCTGCTATCGACGAGCTGGCGGCGTTGGACAAGAACCTGCGGGACTGGAATGTAATTCGGATGCGTTGCCAGCAGATCGCGGCGGACATCGAATAGCGCACGATGAGGAGGACTCCAGCGGTGTCGAAGAACTTGTATTACAACACAATTCACGCTGATGACGCCGACCCGCGGATCCTGCAGGAGCAGGATCTGTTGAATCTACTCGAATACGGCAGCCTCGACGACTGGCGCCCTTTGCTGCAGGTATTGCGTGAGCAGCCGGACGGTCCGATTGCGGCCAAGCTCGAAGCTGTGTTGGACCTGGTTGAGTCGCATGGCGTCGCCGAGTTCTTTGCCATCAAGCTGCGACGGTATAGGGGCCTGCCTCTTGACAGTTTCGTCAGCGTCGTTCGACCTCAACGATTTTGGGGGATATGAGTCTGACCCGCGGCGGTGCCGGTTCGTTCTGCTTTGTTGTCCATCGGTCCATTGCGCCGACTTGGTCGACAACGTGAAGCGATACGGACCCGCAAAACTAGAACGTGTACTAGTTTGGGTCGAGGGGCGATGACCATCGTTGAAGGGCGTGGACGTGGACTGGTACCGGATCAAGACCGCGGCAACTGGGGTCAAGAGGCTCGCGACACTGTCAGGCGAGGACAAGCAGTCGGCCATAGATGCTTTTGCGTTCTTCCAACGCATGCAGGCGGGCGAACCCACCGAAACCGCTGATGAGACCAAGGCCGTGGCGGACTACTACAAGGTTCTAAACAACATGCTGTCGGTGTTCGACCTCGAGAAGCTGTACATCCCGCCGATGCTCGACGAGAAGAAGGGTCTCTACGACAACCAGATCCTGATCGAGAAGGCAATATTGAAGGAACTGGCTCTGAAGGACCCCGCCAGCTCGCACCTACTCGATATGGGGTGCGGGCGCGGACGAATCTCCCACCACTTCGCCACCCTGACCGGAGGGCAGGTCTCGGGCTACAACATCGATCCGAATCAGCTGGAGAACGCCGATGAATGGGCGGCCAAATGTGGCATGAGCGATCGGCTGCACTTTAAATTTGGAGATCACCACCGGCCCCTCGATTATGAGTCCGAGTGCTTTGACGGCTGTTTCTCCTTCCAAGCCGTCTGGCCATTCTTCAAGAAGGGCGAGCTGGATGCCCACGCTCGTGAGATGTACCGGGTCCTCAAGCCTGGTGCTCGCTATGCCTGCTCGGAGTACCTGCTGACGCCCTTCTTCGACTGGGACAACGAAGAACACGTCGCTCTGCACAAGCTCTTCCTGCCCACGCTCGCAGCGACTCAATCGATGTACCCCGCAGACGTGTGCGCAGCGTTGGAACGTGCCGGCTTCCACATCGTGCTGTCGGCGCCGTCGAAGAGTGAGGCATGGCCCTTGTGCGATCAGAAGTCCAACCTCATCCGTCGGGGCCGCAAGGCGATTCGCGGACTGGAGAAAGTACGAGTCGTGCCGCCGTGGGTCGAGGAGTCACTCGAGTTGCTTCAGACCGGCGGCGAGGCCTGGAATCAGGCCGAGAGGGCGAAGATCGCCGACCTCAACTGGCGGATCGTCGCTGAGAAGCGCTAGTGCCGATCCGCCCCGCCCACCGTCCGATAGGCGCCCGTCGCGGTCGGTACGCCGATCAGCCCGCGGTCGCCGCGGGGCCATTGTGGCGGGTCAGTGCAGGAATGCTGTGTCGATCACGACGTAAGTAGCGACGGCGAACACTAGGTAGGCGAACCATTTCTGGAGCCGGCCGGTGTCGAGCCTTGTCCCAAACTGACTGGCGAGGAGCGATCCGGCGATGGCAGTTGCCGCAAAGGTGATGGTGACCGGCCAGTCGATGCTTGTTCCGTTGAGATGGGAGACGAGTCCCGCAGCGGAGTTCGCGACGATGATGACCAGCGAGGTGCCGACAGCGATGGGCATCTCCAGTCCCAGCAGCAGCACAAGCGCTGGGATGATGAGGAATCCGCCGCCGACGCCGAACACGCCGGTCAGGAGGCCGACGGCCAGTCCAGCCGGGACCGCACGTGAGGTGCAGCGCCGCCAGTTGATGCCGGATTCCCCTGTCTTGCAGGCGATGCCGGTGTCGCCGTTGTCGAGCAGCATGCGGATCCCGGCGGCGATCATCACTGCGGCGAATCCGATGAGGACCGCGGATTGCGGCAGGTGTCGGCCTAGCGCGCTTCCGGCGAACGTGGCGGGGATGCCTGCGGCGGCGAAGACGCCGGCGAGGCGCCATTGGACTTGGTGCGCACGCAGTTTCGGGACTGCACCGACGGCCGACGCGACGCCGACCACTATCAGCGAAATCGGAATCGCTTGTTGGACATCGAGTCCTACCGCGTAGACGAGAGCGGGGACGGCCAGGATCGACCCGCCGCCGCCGAGTAGTCCGAGCAGGACGCCGATGACGGCGCCAAGCGCGAGGGCGATCGCCAGCGTCATGGTTGTCCTTCCCGCCCGCGAACGAGCGATCGATGCGTCAGGCGAGCGCGAGAAAGAGTTTCTCCAGCTCGGCTTCGCTCATCGGTGTGGTGCCTTCGGTGGCGTCGCCGTTCAGGCATTCCCGAAGACCGGTTGCGACGATCTTGAATCCAGCACGGTCGAGGGCTTTGGATACGGCGGCGAGTTGGGTGACGACGTCTGTGCAGTCGCGCCCCTGTTCGATCATCGAGATCACTCCGGCGAGCTGTCCGTGCGCGCGGCGTAATCGATTCAGTACCAACGCAATACTCTCTTCATCGCCAACCATGATTGTTCCTTTTGTCGGAGGTAAGGTCGGTCAGCGTCCGAAGCGGGTACGGAAGAACCCTGACTTCGGTTTGGGGGCGGGCTGTTCGGTGCAGGTGCACCGGTCGGAGGCGGCGACGGAGCGCATGACGGTGTCGGCATGCTGGCCGCAGCCTGCCCAGGTTGTCTTTCGGCAGCTTGGGCAGGTGGCTGGATAACACATGGGCTTCTCCTCGAATGTGGAACGCGTGTGCCGATCGGGCTTTACTTCGCGCAGCATTTTCTGCTGCCGACTGCATCACACGGTGACCTGCTGGGCAATCCACTCGTTGTAGCCGCCGGCGAGGTCGCTGACCCGGTCGAGGCCGTGCGCGCGAAGCAGGGACGCGGCAACGCTCGAACGCCAGCCGCCGGCGCAATGTACGACGATCGGCCGGTCGGTCGGCAACTCGGCCGCCCGGGAACGCAGCTGCGCCAACGGAATCGACACCGCGGCGGCAATAACGCCGATTTCCCGTTCGCCGGGGTTGCGGATGTCGACAAGGGTGACGGCATCCTCGGCCAGCAGTTCGTCCAACTCGACGACGGTGGTGCGCGCCGCGGTCTGCACGAGATCGGTCAACTGTGCCGGAAAATCCTGGTCGACATTGATGTATCCGATCACGTTGTCCGATCCGATCCGGGCCAACCGCATTGCGGCGTCCTGCTGTTCGCCGGGGTAGGTGATCACGACGATCCGATGCCCGACGTCGGCAACGATGCCGCCGGTTTCGGCGAACCGGCCGTCGAATCCGACGTTGATCGAACCGCGGAGGTGCCCCGCGGCGAAATCCTCGGGGGTGCGGGCGTCGAGAACAACTGTCCCGGAGTCGATTTCGTCGCGCAAGCCTTGTGCGCTCAATGCCGCGATCTGGCGGTGGTGATCGAGAACGGCGTGGGCGGTCTTGTTCAGTGCGGCGTCGACGGCGAAATAGGCCGGCACCGCGGGCTGCCCGTCCGTGATCAGGGCGACGAAAGCATCCTCGGTCATCGGTTGCACGGAAGGGTTTGTCCGGCGCTGTTCGCCGATCGTCGATGTCAACTCGGCCGACAAGTTCTTGCCGCAGGATGATCCGGCGCCGTGCGCCGGCAGCACAGTCACCGAGTCGGGGAGCGTAAACAGTGTCTCGTGCAGGGTGCGGTACATCGCGCGGGCCAGGTCGGTGTTGGTACCGTCGCCGAGGTTGACCAGATCGGGGCGGCCGACATCGCCGATGAACAGCGAATCTCCCGTCAGCACCGCGACCGGCGGCCCCTCGACGTGTTCACGCACGAGCAGGCTGATCGACTCCCAGGTATGTCCGGGCGTGGACAGGACCTCGATATCGACATCGCCGAGCCGGATGTGTTCGCCGTGTCCGAGTCGGCGGATCGGATAGTCGGTCTGCGCAGACGCGCCGAAGCCGATCCAGGCTCCGGTCGCCTCGGCCAGTTCGAGATGACCGGAGACGAAGTCGGCATGGAAATGGGTGTTGATCACCCCATCGATGGTCAATCCGAGCCGGTCGGCGTCGTCGAGGTATGCGCTGATATCGCGACGTGGGTCGACGATGATGGCGTGACCGGTCGCTTGGTCGCCGATCAGGTAGGACGCATGGGAGAGGCATTCGATGTAGTACTGCTCGAGAATCATCGCGGTTCCTTGCTGTGCGCGTTGTGGAGCGTCATCCCCTGCGGGGAGTACCCCTGGGGGTATCTGGTTCCTGGCTCCAATATACCCCGGGGGGTACCCACCGCGTCGGTGACGTCTCTCACTCGCAGGGCGGCCTGACGAACAAGTGCCGGCCGTCCAGCGGAAGGCCCTAG
>JBBSKP010000045.1:0-26998 GCA_038256175.1 Mycobacteriales bacterium | reverse complement strand
GCGCGATCAACTCGATGAGCTCGGCCTCGGAGTCACCGTCCGACAGGTGGCCGACACCGACAGGTCGCTCGTGTTCACCCAATTACCCGGCGCAGGTACTCGCGTTCAACCCGGCAGCACGGTCACGATCATCTCGCTGCCGTAAAGGCTCGTGCGCACTTTCGGAGTCCAGGGCCTCCGAAAGTGCGCACGAGCAACGCCATCACTCCCGCAGCATCTCCGCAACGAGGAACGCCAGCTCGAGCGACTGCTGCGTGTTGAGCCGCGGGTCACAGGCCGTCTCGTAACGTCCGGACAGGTCGAGGTCCGAGATGTCTTGTGCGCCACCGAGGCACTCCGTGACGTTCTCACCGGTCAGCTCGATGTGGATGCCGCCCGGGTGCGTGCCCAGGCTGTTGTGCACCTCGAAGAAGCCCTGCACCTCGTCGACGATGCGGTCGAAGTGCCGCGTCTTGTAGCCGGTCGACGCCTCGTGGGTGTTGCCGTGCATCGGGTCGCACTGCCAGATCACCTGATGCCCAGTCGCCTGCACTTTCTCGATGATCGGCGGTAGTAGCTCGCGCACCTTCGTGTTGCCCATCCGCGATACCAGCGTGAGCTTGCCCGGCTTGTTCTTCGGGTCGAGCCGCTCGACATATTCGACGGCTTGCTCGGGCGTCGTGTTCGGACCGATCTTGAGACCGATCGGGTTCTGCAGCAGCTCTGCGAGAGCGATGTGTGCGCCGTCGAGCTGGCGCGTCCGGTCGCCGATCCAGAGGAAATGCGCGGACAGGTCGTAGAGTGCCGGATTTCCTTCCGGGTCGTGGGACAGCCTCAGCATCGCGCGTTCGTAGTCGAGGACGAGCGCCTCATGGCTTGCGAAGATCTGCGCGGTCTGCAAATTCGGATCCGTGACACGACACGCATTCATGAAGGCCAGACCACGGTCGATCTCCGCGGCCATCTGCTCGTAGCGGGCACCGGCCGGTGACTGCGCGACGAACTCGCGGTTCCAGTCATGAACCTTGTGCAGATCGGCCATGCCGGCCCCGGTCAGCGCGCGCACGAGATTCATTGCGGCACTGGCATTTGCGTAGGCGCGCACGAGACGCGACGGGTCGTGGACACGCACGGCCTCGTCGGCGACGAGCGAGTTCACCATGTCGCCGCGGTAGGACTGCAGGCCGAGCGCATCGATATTCGACGAGCGGGGTTTGGCGTACTGCCCGGCAATGCGGGCGACCTTCACGACGGGAACGCTCGCGCCGTAAGTCAGTACGACAGCCATCTGCAGCAAAGTGCGGATGTTGCCTCTGATGTGCGGCTCGGTGTTGTCGGCAAACGTCTCCGCGCAGTCACCTCCCTGCAGCAGGAATGCCTCTCCCCTGGCAACCTCCGCAAGCTTGGTCTGCAGATCCTCGACCTCCGACGGAACGCATATCGGGGGCACGCTTTCGAGGACCGTGCGCATCGCTGCGGCCTGACCTTCCGGCCACGACGGTTGCTGGGCGGCCGGCTTCGCCAACGCCTCGTCGAGCTTGCTACGCAACTCGGTCGGCAATGGCGGCAACTCGGGCAAGCGATCGATCGGCACATCGACAGTCCAGTTCACACCTCAAGGATATTCGCTGTTCGCCGATCCGAGGGTGTCGGGTTATCACACCTTGGTAGTCGTTCCTGATTTCCGCATCGGAATTCAAGGCCGGCGTCACTTCGACTGCGGGAGTTTGACCTTCCCCCGACCGGCTGCGGGGGCTGATGGCGGCGGCACGAGCGGCCCGATATCGCCGTCCGGCGCCTCGTCGAGGTCGACGATCACCGGTGCGTGATCGCTCGGACCGGTGCCCTTACGAGCCAGTCGATCGACCCATGCCGCCCGGGTGCGTTCGGCAACAGGAGTGCTCGCCAGCAGCAGATCTATTCGCATGCCGAGGTTCTTGTTGAACATTCCGGCCCGGTAATCCCAGTAGCTGAAGACCCTCTCGTTCGGCCAACGGTCGCGAACGACATCGTGCAGCCCCAACGCCTGCAACGCGGCGAGAGCAGCCCGTTCGGGTTCAGTGACGTGCGTCTGGCCGACGTAGGCGTCGGGATCGAATACGTCTGCGTCGGTGGGTGCGATATTCATGTCGCCGCACAGCATGGATTGCTCGGGGCCCGCAGCGACGACGTCGCGCAAGGCAGCGAGCCAGTCGAGTTTGTAGCGGTAATGATCGGAGTCGGGCTCGCGACCGTTCGGCACGTAAAGCGAGTGGACCCGGATCCCGCCACACGTCGCGGCGATCGCTCGCGCCTCTGGATGCGGAAAGCCCGGTGCGCCGGCGACACCGACAACCACGTCGTCCAGACCGACCCGAGACAGGATCGCTACCCCGTTCCACCGTGGTTCGCCGGAATGCGCGAACTCGTAACCGCGGCTCGCGAGATCGTCGGTCAGCAAGGCGGCAAAGGCGCCGTCCTCGACCTTCGTCTCCTGAAGGCAGACGATGTCCGGCTTGCGTTGATCCAGCCACGGCAGCAGCCGAGGTAGTCGCTGCTTTACCGAGTTCACATTCCACGTCGCTACTCGCACGCTGCCACGGTAGCGGCGGCCTCGCGCCCCGGCAGGCTCAGCCCGGCAGGCTCAGCCCAGTCGGGTCAGCCCAAGCGGGTCAGCCCAAGCGGCGGGCGGCCTCGATAGCTTCGAACTTGGCGAAGTTGTGCCGCGCATCGGCGAGCGCATCGTGCGCGTCGCTGGGTGCAGGCGGGATCGGCGGGCAACCGTGCAGTTCCCAATGCTGGCGGAGTTCCCGCGTGTATCGAGGTAGCGATCGCGGCAACGCCGTCATCGGCCCCCACAGCTGGCACAGCGCTACGTGGTCGTATGCGGCAACCCAGGCCCACAGCTCAGGCTCGATTCCCGACCGCGGAATCAGGAAGGTGAGCAGGTCGTCGCGGATCTTTTCGCGGCTACGCCACAGCGGCGACGACGGCTGCGGCAGCTTGGGCAGCACGTTGCGGCGAACCCACTTGCCAGCTCGGTCAGGATCGAAGTCCGTCGAAACCGCGTAGAATTCGCGACCGTCCTCGGCAACGACGCCGATCGAGATCAATTCGATTGTGCGGCCATCCTCGATGAACTCGCAGTCGTAGAAGTAGCGCACGCAGGGCACACTATGCCAACCAGCCGGTTGCACGCGCATCGGCTGGCTGGCGCAGGCCTCTGACCAGCGCAGTAAGGACCCAACTTGTCCACCGAGATGCAGCGGTTTCTCGACGTCACCCGCACCCGGCTCGTCGCCGCGACCCCAATCGCCCGACCGATCGGGCTGGTTCTCGTTGTCCTCGGTGTGTTTGCGGGCGCTTTGTACAACTTGCGGGGTCTACCCCTGTTCGGCCGACCTTTCGGCGATTATTACCGGATCGACCTCGATGTCTACCGCCTCGGGGGTTCGGCTTTTGCGCACGGAACCGGGATCTACGGACAGCTCCCGCTGACGCAGCTCGGCAATCCGTTGCCGTTCACCTATCCCCCGCTTGCAGCCATCTCGTTCGCCCCGATGTCGTGGATGTCCCTCGCCTCGGCAAGCGAGGTCATGACGATCATCTCCATCGGCGCCCTGCTTGCCTCGATCCTGCTGACGCTTCGGTCGTTCACGAGTTCGACGCTCACCACGTCGCTGTGGTCCGCGGGCGCCGTTCTCGCCGCCGCGTTCACGCTGGAGCCGGTATTTTCCACCTTCGACTACGGGCAGATCAATATGGTCCTGATGGCGTTGGTCATCGCCGATTGCCTGCTCCCGAAAACTTTCTGGCCGCGCGGCACACTCATCGGATTCGTCGCCGCGCTCAAACTCACTCCAGCGGTGTTCGTACTTTTCCTGTTGCTCCGGAAAGACTTCCGCGCTGCCGTCGTGACCGGCGTGAGTTTCGCAGTCTGTACGGCAATCGGTTTCGCGATAACACCACGCGACTCCGTGCGCTACTGGACCGAGATTCTGGTGGACTCGAACCGAATCGGCCGGCCCGCATATCCGGGCAACCAGAGCATCATGGGCGTACTGGCGAGACTGGGCTGGGACGGACTCCGGATGCCACTGTGGGTCGCCCTCGCCGCTGCCGTCCTCGTCCTGACGATCATCGCGATGCGTCGCGCGTTCGAGGGCGGCCACATAGCCCTCGCGCTCGGTGTCAACGCGATGGCCGGATTACTTGTCTCACCGGTCTCATGGTCGCATCACTGGGTGTGGTCGGTACCGCTGATGCTTACGCTCGGCGTGTTCGCATATCGACGCCGCAGCCCATGGCTCGCTGCATGGGCTCTGCTCGGCGCGGTGATGTTCCACTTCGCTCCGCACTGGCAACTAGCTCACGGGCGTTACAGCGGGCTCGGCTGGCCGGTCTTGGATCAGCTCGCGGCGTCGTCGTACGTGTGGTGGGGACTTGGCACGCTTGTCGTTGTAGCCGTCACGCGCTGGACGGTGACCGACGAGCAGCCCGCCGACGACGCCGTGGCCACCGCGGCCTAACCGGCGCGGGTGTCCGGAATCCGGTCGGCGCGGGCTTGCGCCGGCGCGTCGCCCTTGCCGGACTCGCCTTTGCCGGGCTTCTTCAGCGATGCGCCGTAGATGTCCACGTACTCCTGGCCGGAGAGCTGCATCAGTTCGTACATCACTTCGTCGGTGACAGCGCGTTCGATGAACCGGTTACCACCAAGGCCCTCGAAGCGCGTGAAATCGATGGGCGTTCCGATCCGCACCGTGACCTTCTTCGGCTTGAACCGCAGCGGTCCCGGCGGGTTGACGTCGTTGGTGCCGATCATTGCGACCGGGATAACGGGCACACCGGATTCGATAGCCAAACGCGCCAGTCCGGTCTTGCCCTTGTACAACCGTCCGTCCGGTGACCGGGTTCCCTCGGGATACAGACCGACGAGCTTGCCCTTGTCCAGCTGTGCCCGTGCCGTGATCAAGGCCGACTCCGCGGCATCCGCGCCAGTGCGATCGATCGGCACCTGACCGGCGGCATTGAAGAACCACCGCTGGAATGCGCCCTTGATCCCCGGCGTCGTGAAGTACTCGGCCTTCGCAAGGAACGTGATCCTGCGCGGCGCGAACAACGGCAAGAACAACCAGTCGGCTGCGGCAAGGTGGTTGCTGGCAAGAATCGCGGGGCCGTCCGTCGGAATGTTCTCCAGGCCCTCAACGCGCGGCCGGTTATAAATCCGAAGGAACGGGCCGATCAACACGTACTTGAACAGCCAATACCACATGGCATCCTTCCCCGAACCGGGCCAATCGGCTGATTCTCACCAGCGTGTCTCTCGAGACGTGTCTCTCGCGTTGACAGTACCGAGCATTCACGACGTGAGCCACACGGCGACCACATCGTGGCTGCAGTCACGCAAATACCAGTTTACCTGCTAGCCAACGCCGCCCGCGCCAGCTCCGCGGCGCCGATCATCGCCGCTGCCTCGCCGAGTTGCGTTGTCCGAATGCGAGCCATCGGCCGGTGTCCCGCGCCGGTGATGAGTGCGGCGTAATGTTCCCGCGCTTCGTCCAAATAGGCGGGCGCGGAGCTGCTGACTCCGCCCGCGATGACAATGAGGTCCGGGTCGTAGATGTCGCTGACGAACGCGAATCCGATACCGAGCCAGTGTGCGAAGTCCGACATGGCCCGCAAAGCGACGCGATCGCCGTCCTGCGCTGCGCCGGCGACGCGGCGCCCGGTCAACGAACCCGGGTCACGTACGACATCGCGTGCGAGGATCGTCGATGCCGACGGGTTGGCAGCCAGCATCTCGATAGCGGTGTCGGCGAGCCCGGTTCCGCTGCAATAACGCTCCCAGCAACCACGCTTACCGCAGGCACACGCCCGACCGTTCGGAACGACCTGGACGTGGCCGAGCTCGGGTGCCACGCCGTGGCTCCCCCGGTACAACTCACCGTCGATCAACAACGCCGCGCCGACGCCTGTGCCGATCGCGATGAGAACGACGTTGCGCCCGCCCGCGGCCGAGCCGAACCTGTGCTCGGCCCATATTGCGGCGTTCGCATCGTGCTCGAGGATCACCGGCAATCCGAGCCTGCTGGAAAGTTCGCGACCGACCGGTGCATTGACCCACGGCAGATGCGGGGCGAAGCGAACCGTCGTCCGGTCACTCGTGATGAACCCCGCGACCGCAAGACCGACGGCCCCGATCTCGTGGCGGCTTGCCAGTTCACGGATGGCCCTGTCGAGGCCGTTCTCGAGCGCCTGTGCCGATTGCGGGGTGGGTGCCTGCGTTGTGTCGAGCACCTGCCCCTCCGCATCGACGACCGACGCCCGGATACTCGTACCGCCGACGTCGATGCCGATCGTCAACGCCGGCGCGGCGGTGCGGATCACACTGCGGGTGCCCATCTCACCGATTGTGCCCCGCGAAGTCGTTGGCGTTGCCGATCGGCTTGATCGTCACCGGAATATTCACGAATTGTCCGACCGAAGGCTTCCCGGCTTTCTTGACCGACTTGGCCTTCGCCGCAGGCGCGGGGGCCGGCGTGGCTGCCTCATGGGGCTGCCCATTCGTGGCGGCCGTGTCTTGCGGCGGATCAGCGGCCTCGGGGTCGAACTCAGGTGGGTACACCGGATCGACGGGAATCCCGGCGAGTGCCTCGCGCAGCACGATGATGGCGGCAGTGCCGTGATCGGCGAGGGTGCCGAGGACGTCGTGGTGCTCACCGCGCAACAGCGCCGCCGCAGCGCATGCCGGGCACCAGTCGCAACTTGCCCACGGCTCCTTGTCTGCCCCGACCGCCGCACGCCGCAAGGCAGGCTCTACACGCTCGAGCACGGTCTCCAGGAGAAGTTTCAGCTCGTCGCCGAACTTGGGTTGCTCGGCGTGTGCCTTGTCCGTGCTCATTTCGGCCATACCTTCGGGTCCGGTGAGAATCGAACGATCAAGTTGTCGCCGTCGAGTTCGGCGCCTGTGACCGCGCATCGGCGTAGTACGGACGCCAATCGCACGCGCCGCCGAACTCCGTCTGCTCCCACTATCAAGTCGTCCTCCGCTCGCCCCAGACTGAGGCTCGATGGTTCAACCAGCGGCAAATACAAGCGCATCGCGTAGACCGAATCGACGCCGGTACCCGATTCCAGCCGCACCGTCACGGCTGCCGATTCGCCACTGTGGGCGGCTTGGGACTCCGCCATTTCCGCGTTCACCGCATAGGCGAGCGCACCCAGAGAGGACAACCCTACCGGTTCCGGCCCGGTGTGCTGAGCCGTGAGGACGATTACATCCTTGATGGATTCTTCGAGTGCGGTGATCACATCGAGCTGCTCACCCCGTCGATTGCGGTACCAGCGAACCGCAGCGCTGCTCTCGTCCGACGGCTGCGTCCCAGGTGAATCGAGTTGTGGCAGAACCTTGTTCACCACAACGGCATCGAGTCGAAGGCCCAGCAAACCGATAGCAGACCGCGTCCGAGCCGTCTCCGCGAGCGCCACGCGTTCGGGCACTGTGATCAATCGCGCGCCCGTGCGCTCACGATCGGCCAGCAGATCACGCACCGCGGACACCGCGCTCACCACTCGCTCGATGGTGGTCACCAAGACCGCAAGCCGCAAATCCGTACCGATCGCAGCCGCGACGCGTCGATGCTGCGGCCAGATCCGTTCGAGGTAGCCCAGAAACATCTCAGGCGTTGCCAGGGTGCGCAGCAGATCTGCTGTGGACCCGCAATCGACGATCACGGTGTCCCACTGGTCGTCGGAGGCAAGCTCGACGATCTCGGCGAGCGCGAGCAGCTCCTGCACACCGGGCATGCCCGTCAGCTCGCTCGGGTCGAGCGCAGTGAACTCGGCGCCGTGATTATGGTCGCCGCCCATCGTCAGCATTTTGTGGCTGCTGCGGTACTTGTCTTCGAGCAGCGCGAGCGTGTCGATCTCGATGACGTCGAGATTGTCGAGCACCGATTGAACGCCGGCAGTGGTCCCCGGGTCGTGCGCTATCCGGATGCCCAGCGCATCGCCGAGCGAGTGCGCCTGATCGATCGACGCAAGCAGCACCTGCTCCCCGGAGCGTGCCCGGGAGATCGCGGTAGCACAGGCGAGCGTGGTCTTTCCTGCCCCACCCTTACCGATGAACAGCTCGACCCGCGCTCCCTGCTTCGACGCGCTCAGCCCTCCACCCGCTTCTTCAGTTCCTTGAGCGCGGTATCGGTGATGACTTTCTCGGCTTTGCGTTTGAACATGCCGATCATCGGGATGTTCAGATCCACCGTCAGTTCGTACGTCACTTCGGTGGTGCCATCCAGCTGGTCGGTCAGCGTGTAGGAACCGTGCTGCGATTTCTGCAGATCACCGCGCGTCAGGTCCCAGCTCACCGACTTGCCGTCGGCAGCCCAGTCGTAGACGAGGTCGTAACTTTCCTGAACCATCCCGGCGTCGAGCACGAACTTGACCTTCTGCGCGCGACCCTTCGGCCCTGGTTCGATCACCTCGACGGTCTTCGCAGCGGAAACCCATGTCGGGTACTGGTCGAAATCGGCAATCACGCTCATCACTCGATCGGACGGAGCCGAGATGATGATCGACCTCTTGGTGTTGTCGGCCATGCGGCTATCGATTCCTTTCGCAAGACTGCCGTCAGTCGAATCCGGGCCTCGCAAATTCACGGGTACGGGCGTCGCATCCGCTGACTATCACACACGAAACGCGCGCTGGACGCACATTCGCGTGACTCAGCTCGGTGGCTCACCGGGGGCTCTGCCGGCCTCCAGCGCACCTTTGATTTCGAAGGTCATTCGCTTTCCCGCGACCCGCCTCTTGCGATTCATCGCCACGAGATTCGGGGTCTTGCCGGCCGAAGGCGCGGGCTCCGCATGCAGAAAGTAATGCACGATGACCCCATCGAGCGCCGGTTCGAGCCATACTTCCATCGTTCCGGTGAGTCCACCCGCGACCGTCCACCGAATTCCCTTGTCGCCCCGGTCTTCCCGGACGCCGAGCGTCAGGTCGGGAAACCACGTACGCCATTTGGACGGAGCCGAAATCGCGTCAGCGACCTGCGCTGCGGGCGCTGCGACAAAGGTCTGGTCTGCGACCTGGATGCTACTCACCGCCAGGAGCCTACTGGAGCAGGTGTTGCAGTCGGGCAGCCAGCACGTCCCAGCGCCACTCGGCCTTGACCCACTCCCGGCCTGCACTGCCCATCTCGGCGGCTCGATCGCGGTCTGCCAGCACTTTTACGATCGCAGCCGCCACCGAAGCGGCCGATCTGCCGTCGACCACATGGCCAGTTTTTCCTTCGATCACCGTCTCCGGCGCCCCGCCCGACAGTCCCGCCACAACGGGAACGCCCGTCGCCGAGGCTTCGAGGAACACGATGCCGAGGCCCTCGACGTCAAGGCCCGCTCCCCTGGTCCGGCACGGCATCGCGAACACATCGGCGATGGTGTGGTGTGCCGCCAACTCGTCGGCAGGCACCCCTCCGGTGAAGATGACGTGCTCGGCGACCCCTGCACGCTCCGCAAGCTTGTGCAGCGTCTCGCCGTAAGGCCCGCCTCCGACGATCACGAGCGTCGCACCATCGATGCGTTCGCGAATACGCGGCAGTGCCTCGATCAGGACGTCCTGACCCTTGCGTGGAACCAAGCGCGACAAGCACAGGATCGTCGGCCGATCGCCGAGTCCGTACCGCGCACGCAATTCCGCGCGGGCCCCCGGGTCGGGGCGAAAGACTTCGGCGTCCACGCCGGGCGGCAGGTGTTCGAGGGACGCACGAGCACCGAACGCCGAGGCGAACCGGCCACGGGTGTAGCGACTGACGTAGGTGACGACGTCGGTGTCGTTGCCGATATGGCGTAACGCCTGCCGGGCGGCGGGCAGCATCGACCAGCCCACCTCGTGTCCATGTGTGCTCGCGACGATGCGCTCCGCGCCCGCTCGACGCAGTACGGGAGCGAGCACTGCGAGCGGGGCTGCCGCACCGAACCAGGCGCTGTCACAGCCGCGCGACGCCATCAGTTTCGCCGCTTTGTGTGCGACGAACGGCGTTGGGAGCATCAGCGTCGTCGGATGCCTGACAACCTCGAAAGGCTGTTCGGCATCGAAGCGCTTGTGGCTGTCACCGCGCCACCGTGGTGCGTACACGACGAGCTGGTCGGCCGGCAGCTGTGTGGCCAAGGTGTGCAGGTAGGACTGGATACCTCCGGGACGCGGCGGAAAGTCGTTGGTCACCAGGAGGGTGCGCGGCATGGGCCTACCGTACAGACGCGATGCGTACTGCTAACGCAGCTGGCCGACCATCCAGTTGCCCCAGCGCGTGATGTAGTCGTCCGTCGTCAGGCCGAGGACGCTCTGCAGCACCGTGTCCACCCCTGTGGCATCCAGCGGGCCGCCTGCCATGCGTCGGTAGAGCGCCACAAGCTTGGCATCGCCGAACTGTGCGGCGACGTAGGCGCACGCCGCCCAGCCGAGTTCATACGCGAACTTGGCATTTTCTGCCGAGGCGAAGTCGGCATCGGACGGCAACGCATTCGGCGGTCCGCTCGTCTCGATCTGCCGCGCGACCGCCGGGGCGATTTGGGCGAACGTCAGACCCGATGTGCGGTATCCGGAGTAATCGGCGAAGCCTTCGAGCATCCACATCGGCGAACCGTCGACCGTGACAGCCCGCGCGGCGACATGGGTCAGCTCATGGCGAAGGACGGCTCGGCGGGTGGTATCCGAGAGCCGATCGGCGGCCTCCGGACTGAAGATCACTCGTTGGCCGGTGACAACGCTCGTGGGGTTTCCTACGGCGTCGGACACTGTGACGGCCGCCACTTCCCCGGGGCCTTGCTGGGGACCGACCAGCTCAGCGAACTCCGCGTCACTGCCCGCCACGATGACAAGAGCCGATCCCGCCCAGTCGGAACCCCAGATCTCGCTGACCCCCGGCACCGCCGCCCCGACATCCGCTGCAAGCTCGTCGATCATCTGCTGCTGCTCCGGGTGTCCGAGAACAATGGACGTCCGGCCATTCGACGCGGGCGCCTGCTCGGCAATTAGCGGACCGAAATCCCAAGGGCCACGCCAAGTTACGCGGCCGGCCGCAGGCGCGTCGGAGACCAGCTTCCAGGTGTCGCCGCGACGGGCGACCGTCAGAGCGACCGGTTTTCGAGTCGGCGCGGCGTCGGGTCCAGCAACCGAATACCGCAGGTAGACAGGCGGCGACCACACATCCGACGCGCCGAGTTCGTCGGCAACCGCACCCGGAACAGGCACTTCGGGTTCGCTGCCGATCTCGAAACCCCATTCCGCGAGCGGCACGCCTTGCAAGTTTTGCGCTCGCCGAATCTCCGCGTCGAGGAAACCCGGCGCCGCGTGCGAATCGAAGAGATCAGCCAGCGCGGCGGTGTCGTCGGTTCGAAGCGCACTCGCCCAGCTGTCGAGCAGTTGCTCTACCCCCGCGCGGCGTTGAATTTCGTACGGATTCTCGGGCCGGGCTGTTGTGGAGGACGTCGCACTGTTCGCGCCCTCGGGTGACGGCTGCAGCACGGCAACGCTCACCACGATGACCAGCGCGGCGATCAGCCCAACGAGTGCGGCGATTTCCCAGCGACGTGGCCGCCGCCCAGGCGACTGGATGTCCAGGTCGATCAGTACCGACGCGCGCCGTAGTACGGGTACGAGCCCATCGGCGTGACCTGCACCGGAACACCGAAGGTCGACGCGTGCAGCACGTTGCCGTTGCCCGCGTAGATTCCGACGTGCGAGGCGTCGGAATAGAACCCGACGACGTCACCCGGTTGCAGATCCTGCTTGTCGACGGGCGTCCCGCCGGCCAGCTGCGCCTGACTGGTCCGCGGCAATTCCCTGCCGACCTGCTTGTAGGCCCACAGAACGAGACCTGAGCAGTCGAATTGATTCGGACCGGTCGCGCCCCATGCGTACGGATCGCCGACCCTGGTGAGTGCTGCGATCAACGCTCCCGTCGAGGTGCCGGGGGCAAGACTCTTCAGTAATGCCTGCGGATCGTAGTTCGGGGGGAACGGCGTGCCGATGAGCGCCGATCGCTCACCACCGGAAAGAGCCCCCCAGGCCTGGGTGACCTGACCGATCGCTACCTGCAGTTCGCTCTGCTTCTTCTGCAGCTCGCTGCTGACCGACTTCGCCTGTTCGGTGGCTATCCGCGCGGCGTCGGTAGACGCTTCGGACGCACGCTCCGCGCTTGCAGCGTCGTTGACTGCCTTCTTGTACTCGCTGACCTGTGCGCCGGTCTCCGTCGAGATGACGTCGAGCGCGGACATCTGATCGAGCAACTGCTGTGGGGAGTCGCTGAGCAGTACGGAGAAAAGTCGATTGGTGCGTGCGCCCTGGTAGGTCGCGACCGCTACCCGATCGATGGCGGGTTGGAAGCGTGCGATATTCGCTCGCGCCGCGTCCAGCACGCCCTTGTCTGCGATCTGACGTGCTTCCGAGTCCTTCTGAGCGACCAACTTCTTGTCGAGCTCGACCCGAGCGTTGTTCAGCGCCTCATTGGTCTGTTCGGATTGCCGCGAGAGATCTGTGAGCTTCTGCATCGCCTCACTGGCGCCACCCGGCAGTGCAACGGGGTCCGCTGCTGCCTGCCCGGCCGGTGTCGCGGCCAGCGCTAGTGACAGTAAGCCAACGGCGACTGCACCGCCGATGGAACGCCTGGAACGCCTGGAATGCCTTAACGACACGGAACT
Source organism: Mycobacteriales bacterium (assembly GCA_038256175.1). Classification (GTDB taxonomy): domain Bacteria; phylum Actinomycetota; class Actinomycetes; order Mycobacteriales; family Mycobacteriaceae; genus Antrihabitans. Next base: position 14,342 of record JBBSKP010000045.1, on the reverse strand, counting down.
GAGTTCTCCGTTCTTCGGTCCTCCGCCGGTCGAACTGACCGGCGCGACTCGAGCTGTGAAGATCAGCCCTGGGCCCGCCGGAGTCGACACAACTCCATGCAAGGTCTCGGCCAGGTTACGGAACGGCATACGTACGTGTCCAGCCCGGACACGGAACGGTCTCTTTTGACCGGTTCATACAAGCTGCCCACGGCGCACACGCCGAGGGGCGGGTTGGTTGCCCAACCCGCCCCTCGGCGTGCGTATTCCTTGCTACGTGCGATCAGACGCGACGAGCGGCGTAGATCGCCATCGTGTTCAGCGGCGCGTAACGCACCGGCGTACCCGAGGTGGAGGCATGAATGATGTTTCCGTTGCCGGCGTAGATGGCCGAGTGACCGCCACCGTTGTAGGTAACGATGTCGCCGGGCCGCAGATCGGAGATCGCAACCGGGACGCCGACGCCAGCCTGCGCACCACTCGTTCGCGGGAGGTTCAAGCCGGCCTGCTGGTAGGCCCACTGCACCAGACCGGAGCAGTCGAACGCGCTCGGGCCTGCGGCGCCGAAGACATACGGCGAACCGAGCTTGGCCTGAGCCGCCTCGAAGGCGCGCTCGCCGATGCTCTGCACGGCGGCGGGGCCAGGAAGGCCGGGGAAGGCAGGAGTGGGGAAGCCGGGGATAGCGGGAACTTCGAAGGTTCCGATATTCGGCACGACGATCGGCTCGGCCATAGCGGGGGCTGCCGGGAGGATCAGCGCGCCGAGAGCGACAGCTCCGGCAACGGTTGCCCGACGCAAAGGACGATTCGAAATAAGTGACGCCACGAAACTAGTAACCTTCCGTTCTACCGCCGACCGAGTTAGCTGACGGGTTCGGGCTGGGAAGATCAGCCCTACCCACCGAAACGCGTGTTCGCGTCCGCGGCGGGATTCACCCCAGTGAAACTTGGGTTCCCGGTTCGGTTGCTCGTGTGAGCTTCCGATTAGGCGGCGACCCGCGATGCCGCACCGGTTGGTGCAGCAGACTCCGCAAGGTCTCGAAAAGGTTACGAAGCGCTATCTGTCGTGTCTATCGACCGACGCCCGCCTGACCTGCTCAAATGTGGTAGGCGGTTATCCGCTGCGACGGGGGTCACAGAGATAGGCCCCCGACATCCCCTCATCGTCGAGCGTCGGTAACTGGGCGGTCACCAGGCGAAGTCGTGGTACCAAACCGACATCCGCGAGCACCTCCATGGCGTCCCGTTCGTCCTGCTCAAAGCTGATTCCACGCGGATTTACCGCATCCGAATTTCGGGTCTGCTCACCGACACCCGGCAGACCGAGCAAAACGGTCACCACGCAGTCGGTGCATGCGGCGCCGCGGACAACGCATTCATTGCAATCGACAATCACTGTGATCCCCATCTCGAGTCTGCTGAATCGGCCGATGTTCGGCCCTTCGAGCTCGGAAACTAGCGGGACCCTCCGACAGGTTTCGCGCAGGACGCGAGTGGGAACGCTAAGGCGCGTTTCCCCCGGCGCGGCTGCGGACCTACTGTCGGTGCCCGGCCATACGCTGACGCTCGTGAGCCTGCCGATCCCGTGGGAACCCCGCCCGAGCGGCGTTGGTACCCAAGTGGTCGGCCACACCGTTTCGCCGTTCGAACGTCCGGTCATCGCACGGGACTCGATCGGCCGCCAGCTCACCTTCGACGAGCTCGACACACCATTGCGAGACACGACGTTCGTCGTCGTCGACTTGGAGACCACGGGCGGCAGTCCGACAGCCGATGCGATCACCGAGATCGGCGCGGTGAAGATCCGCGGCGGCGAGGTCATCGGCGAGCTCGCAACCCTGGTCGACCCGGGCCGCGCCATCCCGCCGATGATCGTGGAGATCACCGGGATCACCACAGCCATGCTGATCGGCGCACCTCGCATCGAACGGGTGCTGCCCGCATTCCTCGAATTTGCGGAAGGCTCCGTGCTCGTCGCGCACAACGCCCAATTCGACATGGGATTTCTGCGTGCCGCGGCCGCCCAATGCGACAATGCCTGGCCGGCCTTCAAAGTGCTGTGCACCGTGAAGCTCGCCCGGCGTGTACTCACTCGCGACGAGGCACCGTCGGTGAAGCTCTCTGCACTTGCCACCCTCTTCGCCGCGACCACCCAGCCGACGCACCGTGCGCTGGACGACGCGCGCGCCACCGTCGACGTCTTGCATGCGCTTTTCGAGCGCATCGGCAATCAGGGCGTGCACAGCTACACCGAGCTCGTCGACTATCTACCTGCGGTCTCGGCGGGTCAGCGCGCGAAACGGTCCATGGCGTCGGGGCTGCCGCGCACACCCGGCGTATATCTGTTCCGCGGACCGTCGAACGAGGCTCTATACATAGGTACCGCGGTGAACCTGCAGCGTCGGGTGCGCAATTACTTCACGGGATCGGAGACCCGTGGACGGATGAAAGAGATGGTGGCACTCGCGACGAGGGTGGACCACGTCGAATGCGCCCATGCCTTGGAGGCGGGCGTGCGCGAACTCCGGCTGCTCGTCGGCAACACTCCCCCGTATAACCGCAGATCCAAGTTTCCCAAACGAGCCTGGTGGATCACCCTGACGGACGAAGCGTTCCCGCGGTTGTCGATCACGCGAGCCGCGACTGCGCACGCCCTCGGCCCGTTTGGATCCCGCGGTGATGCCGCTGTCGTTGCGACGACGGTCGCGGAGATCTGCACCCTCCGTACCTGTACCAGCCGTATACCCGCCGGCGGAATGCACGGCCAGAAGTGTCCACAGGAAGTGGTCGGCGGGTGTCCAGCGTCGGCAGACGGCACTCTCAAGACGTCGGAGCAGTACCGCGACGCACCCGAACGTGCCGTTGCGCTCATCCGCGGCCACGACAGCGAACCCCTCGCTCGGCTCCGAAAACGGATCGAAGAGTTCGCCGACGCGGAACTTTTCGAAAGTGCGGCACGCCTGCGCGACCACTCCGCCGCTGTTGTGAGCGCCTTGCGCCGCGTACAGCGGCTGGCGGCGCTGGCATCGATCGAGGAGCTGGTTGCCGCCCGTCCGGCCCCGACCGGTGGTTGGGAGCTGGCCGTGATCAGGTCGGGTCGACTCGCGTCGGCGGGCGTAGCCGCGCGCGGAGTCGCACCGATGCCCGTCGTCGACGCGATAACGGCAGGAGCGGAAACTGTCGTCCCCGACGCAACGCCTTTACGCGGCGCGATGGCGGAGGAGGTCGCTCTGATCGTGCGCTGGCTCGATACTCCGGGCGTGCGGATCGTTCGAACGAGCGATGGTTACGCCGAACCGGCGCACGGCGCAGGCAACTGGCTCGACTGGTCGGAGCTGGCGCGCGACGCCGTCCGGGCAGAGGCGGCAGGGGCGAGCTACCTCCGATTGACGTGATTCCCAACGCCTAGGCTGGCTGCACTACCCCGAGCACCGCGAAGGAGCGACATGATCACCGCAATCGTCATGATCCACGCCGAAGCCAACCTGATTCCGGAAACCGCGCAAGCGGTTGCGGACACAGCCGGCGTGGCGGAGGTCTACTCGTGCGCGGGCGACGTCGACCTCATTGCGATCGTTCGAGTTCGCGATCACGCAGAAATCGCGGAAGTCGTGACGGGCGGCATCAACAAAGTGCCCGGCGTCCTGGGGACGGCCACGCACATCGCGTTCAAGTCGTATGCGAGCGCAAACGTCGAGGCAGCGTTCTCGATCGGCGAGTAGCCCGGTTCTCTTACTCGAGGCCGAGCTCCTGCGTGATGGCCGCCCATTTGTCCAGAACACCTGCCGCTGCGCCGCTGTCGACTGCTTTGGCCGCTCGCTCGAGGCCTGACGTCATTGCAGCGACCAGGTTGGCACCGACACCTTCATAGGCTGCGATGGCACCCGCGGCGTTCAGCAGGACCGCGTCACGCACCGGACCCGTTGCGCCTGCGAACAATTCGCGAGCGACGACGGCATTCGCGGCTGCATCGCCGCCACGCAAGGCATCCAACGGCACTGTTGCGATCCCCAGTTCAGCGGGATCGAGGCGCTGCTGCCGCACATTGCCGTCGGCCACGACATACACCGACGTAGTTGTCGAGGTGGTGATCTCGTCCAATCCGTCGTCACCGCGGACCACCAGCGCACTGTTTCCTCGTCCGGCGAAGACGCCGGCGATCACTGCCTGCAGGTCTGCGAATGCGCAACCGACAAGGCCCGCCCGCGGCCGGGCCGGGTTCGTCAGCGGTCCGAGTACGTTGAATACGGTCGGAATCCCGATCTCACTGCGCGGTGCGCCGGCAAACCGAAGCGCCGGGTGAAACACCGGCGCGAAGCAGAAGCCGATACCGACCTCGTCGACACACCTGGCGACACTCTGCGGGCCGAGGTTGATACGGACGCCGAGCGCCTCGAGAACGTCCGCACCGCCGCTCTTCGACGACGCGGCACGGTTGCCGTGCTTGACCACCTTGATGCCCGACGCCGCTACGACCACCGCCGCCATGGTCGAGATGTTCACCGTTCCGGACCGGTCACCGCCTGTGCCGACGACGTCGACAGCGTTCGCGTCCAGCGGGACCTGACGTGAATGACTCAGCATCGAATCGGCAAGGCCGGTCAGTTCGGTGGCCGTCGGGCCCTTCATCTTGAGCGCAACGCCGAAGGCCGCGATCTGGGCCGACGTGGCGTTGTCGGACATGATCTCGTCCATCGCCCACGCGGTGTCGCTCGCGTCCAGATCCCGGCGATCGGTCAGCGCACCGAGAATAAGGCGCCAGCTACGAACCGCCGCGCCTTCGCCTGCTGCGCTCATCGCACCTGCCTACTCGTTGTTGTTGTTGCTGCACGGATTTATTGCAGCACTGCTGTGTGCACGAAAGCTTAGCCAGTCGGTGCAGCTAGCTCGCAGCGCCCGAATCATCCGGATCCGGCTGCAACGCATCCCAACCCAGAACGTCTCCGTCATGGCGTTGCGCGAGCCCAACCATGCGCGATCGCTCTTGCGAGCAATGCAACGCGTCCAGCTGCTGCACCCGTTGCAGCACGACCTCGACGAGTCCATCCGACACATCGTTCCCCGCACCACCGCCAGGTCCGGCCAACGAGTAGCCGTCCTGGACAGCGATGTCGGCAACTCGATCGATCGAGTCTGCCGGCAGCCGCAGATGGTGCCGCAATACCGCATCGGCTTCCGGAGTCAGTGCCGGCGCGACGGCCACGGCGCGCTCGAGCGTGGCCGAGCACGCCTCGCTGTCATCGAAACAAGCGGAAACCACGACCAGATCGTGGCGATCCGGATCGAGCCGTTCTGCTATCGCACCGCGCCGGAACAGTCGTCGAAACCATCCAGCGCCACCACTTCGATCATTCATTAGGCTACCCTTGCATGCGGCGCGACCTGGGCAATCGCCGGGCCGACTGCGCTTCGTGTAAAACACGACCGACAAATTTCGCACCCCCGCACATGTTCCGTACTACGACGGGTCATACTTCTCTCTGTGACGACCGCAGTGGGGACTCCAGGTACTGCTATTACCCAGCGCGTGCATTCGCTGAACCGACCGAACATGGTCAGCGTCGGCACCATTGTCTGGCTATCCAGCGAGTTGATGTTCTTCGCTGGTCTCTTCGCGATGTATTTCGTCGCGAGAGCCCAAGCGCATGGGAACTGGCCGCCGGAGCCGACAGAGCTGAACATGAAGCTCGCGATCCCGGTGACCGCCGTTCTGATCGCATCGTCGTTCACATGCCAGATGGGCGTGTTCGCGGCCGAGAAGGGCGACGTGTTCGGCCTCCGCCGCTGGTACACCGTCACGCTGATCATGGGAGCGATGTTCGTCGCAGGTCAGGGCTACGAGTACTACCACCTCGTTCTCGAAGGCACCTCGATCTCGAGCAGCGTGTACGGATCCGTCTTCTACATCACGACGGGCTTCCACGGTCTGCACGTCATCGGCGGACTCATCGCCTTCGTTTTCCTGATCGCTCGCACCAAGATCAGTAAGTTCACTCCCGCACAAGCCACCGCGGCAATCGTCGTCTCGTACTACTGGCACTTCGTCGACATCGTGTGGATCGCGCTGTTCGCGACGATCTACTTCGTCCGCTAGCTCGCAACGCCCACAGCCCCGTCGGTCCCCTCTACCAAAGGGATACAGATGAGTTCATCTCCACCATCAGAAGAGCCAGCCGCCCCGGAAGATTCCGGGACAACCAAGTCGGTGAAAACACGACGGCAGCGCAAGCTACGCCGTCGTGTCGCTGGCGCATTGGTGCTGTTGCTCGGACTGGTCGGCGCAGGCCTGCTGGCCGCCGCGCTGACCCCTTCACCTCAGGTCGCGACCGCAAACGAAGACCAGGCGGCCTTGATCCGTGAAGGCAAGCAGTTGTACGACACGTCGTGCATCACTTGCCACGGCGCGAACCTGCAAGGTGTGCAGGATCGTGGGCCAAGCCTGATCGGCGTCGGCGAAGAGGCGGTGTACTTCCAGGTTTCGACCGGACGTATGCCCGCCGCGCGCAACGAAGCACAGGCCCCCAGCAAGACGCCGAAGTTCGATTCGCACCAGATCGACGCCCTTGGCGCGTATGTGCAGGCGAACGGCGGCGGCCCCACAATCGTTCGTGACGCAAATGGCGAGATCGCGCAATCGTCGTTGCGCGGCAACGACATTGCCCGTGGTAGCGAGCTGTTCCGGCTCAACTGCGCGTCGTGCCACAACTTCACCGGCCGAGGCGGCGCGCTGTCTTCCGGCAAGTACGCACCGTCGCTCGTAGAGGCCAACGAGCAGCAGATCCTTGCCGCGATGCTCACCGGCCCGCAGAACATGCCGAAGTTCTCGGACCGGCAGCTGAGCCCGGAAGAGAAGCGCGACATCATCGCCTACGTCAAGTCCGCGACCGAGACACTGCCGCAAGGCGGCTATGGCCTCGGCGGACTCGGTCCGGCTACCGAAGGCCTGGCCATTTGGGCAATCGGAATCGTCGCCGCTATCGGCGCCGCACTGTGGATCGGAGCAAGGTCATGAGCGACGCCGGACACGGCGAGACGCCCAAGAAGTACACGGATGAGGAATTAGAAAATCTCAGCCGTGACGAACTGGTGACACTCGGCACTAACCTGGACGGCGTCGACGTCGTATTCCGCCGCGACCGCTGGCCCCACCCGGGCACTCGGGCAGAAAAGCGGGCCGAACGCAGCGTCGCTCTGTGGTTCACCCTCGCCGCGATTTCCGGCCTCGCGTTCGTCGGTATTTACCTCTTCTGGCCCTGGGAATACAAGGGCAAGGGCGAAGACGGCTACCTGATGTACACGCTGGCCACACCCATGTACGGCCTGACCCTCGGTCTGGCCGTCCTCGGTCTCGGCGTCGGCGCTGTGCTGTACACAAAGAAGTTCATCCCCGAAGAGGTGTCGATCCAGGACCGCCACGACGGCGGATCCACCGAGGTCGACCGGAAGACCGTAGTTGCGCTGCTCGGCGACTCGTTGGACACGTCGACCATCGGGCGTCGCAAGATGATCATCGGCAGTGGGCTCTTCGGAGTCGGCGTCGTCGGTCTTGGGGCACTACTCCCCTTTATCGGCGGCATGGTCAAGAACCCGTGGGCCAAGCGCGGCGATTCGCCGCTCTGGGTTTCGGGCTGGACCCCGAACTACCCCGGCGAGACGATCTACCTGCGCCGCGACACCGGCCGGCCGCACGACATCGTGCTTGTTCGTCCCGAGGATCTCGATGCGGGAGCCATGGAAACGGTCTTCCCATTCCGTGAATCCGATCGTGGCGACGAAGAGAAGCTGTTCAAAGCACTGCGCGGCATTCGCAACGCGGTTATGTTGATTCGCCTTCGCACCGCGGACGCCGAAACTGCGATCAAGCGCAAGGGCCAGGAGAGCTTCAACTTCGGCGACTACTTCGCCTATTCGAAGATCTGCACGCACCTCGGCTGCCCGACGTCGCTGTTCGAACAGCAGACCAACCGTATCCTCTGCCCCTGCCACCAATCGCAGTTCCTCGCGACCGAATGGGGTAAGCCAATCTTCGGTCCTGCTGCTCGCGCACTGCCCCAGCTTCCGATTACAGTGAACCAAGAGGGATTTTTGGTCGCACGCAGTGACTTCATCGAACCGCTCGGACCCGCATATTGGGAACGTCCGGCCGGTGTACACAATCCCGACTCGACGGAGAGCTGAGCTATGAGCCCCTCGATCGCTAAAATCGCAGCCTCACAGGCTGAATCGATAGACTCGCGCTATCACCTGGCCGCCGGCATGCGGCGCCAGATCAACAAGGTCTTCCCCAGCCACTGGTCGTTCATGCTCGGTGAGATCGCCCTCTACAGCTTCATCGTGTTGCTGCTCTCGGGTGTCTATCTGACGCTGTTCTTCGATCCGTCGATGGCTGAAGTCACCTACAACGGCGCCTACCAGCCACTACGCGGCGTCGAGATGTCACGGGCGTACGCGACAACACTCGACATCTCGTTCGAAGTTCGTGGCGGTCTCTTCGTCCGTCAGGTCCACCACTGGGCGGCGCTGCTGTTCGCGGCATCGATCATCGTCCACCTCTTGCGCATCTTCTTCACCGGCGCCTTCCGGCGGCCGCGTGAGGCGAACTGGGTTATCGGCAGCCTGCTGCTGGTCCTGGCGATGTTCGAGGGCTTCTTCGGTTACACGCTTCCCGACGACCTGCTGTCCGGTACCGGTCTCCGCGCCGCAATGGGTGGCATCACGATGGGCGTACCGGTCATGGGTACGTGGATGCACTGGCTGATGTTCGGCGGCGACTTCCCCGGGACGATCATCATCCCGCGCCTCTACATGGCGCATATTCTCCTGCTTCCGGGCATAATCCTGGCGCTGATCGCGGCTCACCTCGCGCTGGTGTGGTACCAGAAGCACACGCAGTTCCCCGGTCCCGGCCGGACCGAGGAAAACGTAGTCGGCATCCGGATCGTTCCGGTGTTCGCCCTCAAGGGTGGCGCGTTCTTCGCGATGATCGTCGGCGTGATCGCCCTGATGGGTGGCCTGATCCAGATCAACCCCGTATGGAACCTCGGCCCGTACAACCCCTCGCAGGTCTCCGCAGGTTCGCAGCCCGACTTCTACATGATGTGGACCGACGGCATGGCCCGGTTGATGCCGGCCTGGGAGCTCTACATCGGGAATTACATGATTCCGGCCGCGTTCTGGGTCGCGCTAGTCATGGGCGCCGTATTCGGGGCACTGTTCATGTATCCGTGGATCGAGAAGCGACTCACCGGCGACGACGCGCACCACAACCTGCTGCAGCGGCCTCGGGATGTCCCGGTCCGTACCGGCATCGGTGCGATGGCGATCGCGTTCTATGTGGTGCTCACGCTGTCGTGCGTCAACGACATCATCGCGTTGAAGTTCGACATCTCGCTCAACGCGACGACATGGATGGGCCGGATCGGCCTGCTCGTCGTCCCGCCGCTCGCCTACTACATCGCTTACCGGTTCTGCATCGGTCTGCAGCGCAGTGACCGCGCGGTGCTCGAGCACGGCATCGAGACCGGCGTCATCAAGCGGCTCCCGCACGGTGAGTACATCGAGGTCCACCAGCCACTCGGCCCGGTCGACGATCATGGTCACGCCATTCCGCTCGAGTACCAGGGTGCGGCTGTACCGAAGAAGATGAACAAGCTCGGATCGGCCGGCAAGCCCGGTTCCGGCGGCATGTTCTTCCCGGACCCGGCCAACCAGGCGGAGAAGCTTCTCGAGGCCGAGCACGAGGCGGAACATCGTCAGCTCACCACGCTGAAGGAGTACCAGGACCGTATTCACGGAAACGGCTCCTCCGGCAACGGCTCCCCCGGGAACGGCAGCGGCGAGAGCCACTAGTCGGTTACAAGATTCGTCGAAGGCCTCGAACCTCTTGGTTCGAGGCCTTCGACGTTTCTGGAATCGCCAAGCAGACGAGAATGGCACCGTGACGGATGAAGCCAGCGAGATCGTTCTGAGCTTGGAAGACCTTCGGGAGGTCGCCAGGTACGCCGCTGAGAGCGCGCAAGACGTGCTGGAGATCTACGAGAGAGCACACCCCGCCGATTCCCGCCCTCGCGACGCCGTCGACGCCGCATGGGCGTTCGCTCGGGGCGGCAAGCGCGGGAAGCTACTGCGCGACACGGCGTGGGCGGCCCTGCGGGCAGCCCGAGAGGCAGATACCGTCGCCGCGGGCGATGCGGCACGGGCAGCGATGAGCGCGGCGTCCGCTGCGTACCTGCATCCGTTGGCCGACGCCCAGCAGGTGAAGCACATTCTGGGAGCACCGGCCTACGCGGCGAGAGCGGCCGAGCTCCTGGCGGGCGATGATCGAGACATCGGTAGCGAGCGCATCGAGCATGCGCGCCGCCGCGCAACACCACTCGTCATCGACGTGCTCAGCCGCTACCCCGCGGCACCGGCGGGCGGAGCGCGCGTCGGGGAGCTGCTACGCGAACTGGATGCCGGCCGTCGCCGGAGCGGCAGTTGAGGCGCAATGCCAAGGGCGCCTCGCTCCGTGTGGAGTGAGGCGCCCCTGTGACGTGTTGCTGAGTTGTCGTGTGGCTAGTGCTGCTCGGGGCCTACGTGGTACTCGAAGAGCAGTCCCCCGACGGCCGTCAGCACGCAGACAACGCCGAGCGCGATCAACCAGGGTTCGAAGAATGCCAAGCCCGTCGCAGTCAATGCGGCGGCTGCTGCGAGGGTGATCGGCCAGAAGCTACCCGGGCTGAAGAAGCCCAGATCGCCTGCGCCGTCGATGATTTCGGCGTCCTCGTAGTCTTCCGGTCGCAGGTCGAGGCGACGCGCGACGAAGCGGAAGTAGGTGCCGATGATCAGCGTGAGGCCTGCGGTCAGAACAATCCCCGTTGTGCCCGCCCATTCGACGCCGGTCCGCGAGACGCCAGTGAAGACGGCGTATACGATGCCGACGAGAACGAAGAAGGCCGTCAGGAGTTCGAAGAGTCTCGCTTCGATCTTCATATCAGTGCGCGTCCTTACTTACCCTCGGCCTTGGTGGCCTCGCGAGCGGAACGGTCGGTGTTGAACGGTCTTGTCGTTGTCGCGGTCGGCGATTCGCCGATCAAGTCCAGCGCCTCCGCATTGGTCAAGCCCTTGCCGCCTTCGGATACCGGCTTGCGCGCCGCGAAGTAGGTCTCGAACTTATCCGGGCTGACAGCGCGAACTTCGAAGTTCATCGCCGAGTGGTACGTGCCACACATCTCCGCGCAACGTCCGACGAACGCGCCTTCCTTCTCGATCTCGCTGATCTGGAAGACGTTGTCGGAGTGATTTTCCTTCGGGTTCGGGTTCACGTCCCGCTTGAAAAGGAACTCCGGAACCCAGAAGGCGTGGATAACGTCTGCGGAAGCGATCTGGAACTCGACACGCTTTCCGGTCGGCAGTACCAGCACGGGGATCTCGTTGCTGGAGCCGATTGTCTCGACCTTGTCGTAATGCAAGTACGAAAGGTCGTTTTCTTGCTTGCCGTGGATCGGGCCCGGCCGTGCGTGACCCTCTTCGTTGACGACCTCTGCGCGAGCCTTGGCCGATTCCGTGTTGGCATCTTCGCGCTCATGATCGGTGCCGTCGTACTTCGCGACGCCATCCTTGAGGTCGATGGTTCTATAACCGAACTTCCAGTTCCACTGGAAGGCCGTCACATCGACAACGACATCGGGGTTCGGCACCTTCTCGTCCACGTAGTTCTGCACGATCACCGTGAAGTAGAAGAGCACCGCGATGATGACGAACGGAATCGCGGTATAGCTCAGTTCGAGCGGAACGTTGTAGCCCGTCTGCCGCGGGAACTCTTCCGAATCGGCCTTCTTGCGATGGAAGATGACCGCCCAGAAGGTCAATCCCCACACGAGGACACCCATTGCGAGTGCTGCGATGACAGACCACGTCCACAACTCACGCATCCGGTGTGCCTGTGGCGTGATGCCAGAGGGCCAACCGAACCGCAGGACGGTGTTGTCGATCGAGCAACCCGAGAGCATCAACGCGGCGACGCCGAGAGATACCACTAGCCCGGCCCGCTTAAGGATCCGACTGTGCGCCACTTTCACGCCTTCCTGATCGCCCGTTTCGATGGCCTCGACACACGTCGATGGCCCGAATACTACGCAGCGTAGACCAACCTCGTGGGCTGTTCGCCAACGGGTCTGGACCGACACACCGAACGAACTACGGCATACTCGGCCACGAAGTTCCGACGTTTCTTTCCGATCTCGGACGACCTACTCAATTCCAGCGAGGTGCGTGAGACTGTGTGCGGACTGCTCGGGTTTCTGACATCGAACGGCACGACCCCCGACGCAGTGGCACTTGTCGATTCGGCGATGCACTGCCTTCGACACCGTGGCCCTGACGAGCACGGTACGTGGCACGACAACGACCTGATCTTCGGCTTCAACCGGCTCTCGATCATCGATATCGCGCATTCGCACCAGCCGTTGCGCTGGGGCCCGCCGGAGAACCCGAATCGCTACGCGCTGACGTTCAACGGCGAGATCTACAACTACCTGGAACTACGTGCGGAACTGGCAGAGAAGTACGGCGCCGAGTTCCAGACCGAAGGCGACAGCGAGGCCATCGTCGCCGCGTTCCACCACTGGGGCCCGGAGTCCGTCAGCCGGCTGCGGGGAATGTTCGCCTTCGCGATCTGGGACACAGAGACACGCGACTTGTTCATCGCGCGCGACCCGTTCGGCATCAAGCCACTGTTCATCGCAACCGGGCCCAACGGCACCGCGTTCGGCAGCGAGAAGAAGAGCCTGCTCGTCCTGGCCGACCTCATCGGCATCGGCACCGAGTTGGACCCACGCGCCATCGAGCACTACACCGTGTTGCAGTACGTGCCGGAGGCCGAGACGCTGCACCAGGACATTCGCCGGCTCGAGTCAGGTAGCTACGCACACCTCCGCCCGGGCGCGGCGCCCGAGGTAACCCGCTATTTCACGCCGAAGTTCCGCGTCCGTCCGTTCGCTCCCAACAGCGAAGCGGCGCGTTACCGCGAGATCGCCGAGGCGCTCGAAGACTCCGTCGCAAAGCACATGCGCGCCGACGTCACCGTCGGGTCCTTCCTGTCCGGCGGCATCGATTCGACCGCGATCGCAGCATTGGCCATCCGCCACAACCCGAAGCTGATCACCTTCACCACGGGATTCGAACGCGAAGGCTATTCCGAAGTCGACGTTGCTGCCGAGTCGGCCGCCGCAATCGGTGCCAGGCACATCGTGAAGGTGGTCGGACCCGAGGAGTTCGCCAATTCCATCCCGGAAATCGTCTGGTACCTCGACGATCCGGTCGCCGACCCAGCACTGGTTCCCCTGTATTTTGTCGCGAAGGAAGCCCGCAAGCATGTCAAGGTGGTCCTGTCCGGTGAAGGTGCGGACGAGCTGTTCGGCGGCTATACGATTTACCGGGAACCGTTGAGCCTCAAGCCTTTCGAACGGCTCTCCCCCGGCCTGCGTCGGGTCGCAGCCCGGATGTCGGCCAAAATGCCCGAGGGCAGGCGCGGCAAGAGTTTGCTCGACCGCGGCTCGATGACGCTCGAACAGCGGTACTACGGCAACGCCCGCAGCTTCAACGACGCGCAATTACGATCCGTGCTGCGCGATTTCCGGCCCGAGTGGACGCACCAAGACGTCACAGCACCGATTTACGCGCAATCCGAGGGCTGGGACCCGGTTACCCGGATGCAGCACCTCGATCTGTTCACGTGGCTCCGCGGAGACATCCTCGTCAAGGCAGACAAGATAACGATGGCCAACTCGCTCGAACTTCGCGTGCCGTTTCTCGACCCCGAGGTGTACGCGGTTGCCGAGCAGATTCCGCTCGAACAGAAGATCACCAAGGACACCACCAAGTACGCGCTTCGCCGGGCGCTGGAAGGCATCGTGCCTGATCACGTGCTGCATCGGGCGAAGCTCGGCTTTCCCGTTCCGCTACGGCACTGGCTGCGTGGCACCGAACTGTTCGATTGGGCGCATCAGCAGATCGAACAATCGCAGACGGATCATCTCTTCGACAAAGCTGCGGTGGCCGCGATGCTCAACGAGCACCGCGCGGGTCCCATCGATCACAGCCGCCGGCTGTGGACCGTGCTCGTCTTCATGGTGTGGCACGGCATCTTCGTCGAGCAGCGGATCGTTCCCCAGATCCAGGAGCCGGTGTATCCGGTGTCGTTGTAGGCGGCTCCGCTGCCCGTGAGTCTTTAAGGAGGGCCTGACCTCCTAAAAGACTGGTTCGAAAATGGGTAGGTGAGCGGGCAGGCGACAGCACCCGGCGCAGCCGGGTTGGATCGGGCGGTGCTCAGACGGCGGGTTGCAGGACGACTGTGCGGCCGGTGAGTTGTTCGAGTTGACGCG
>JBBSKP010000044.1:0-27259 GCA_038256175.1 Mycobacteriales bacterium | reverse complement strand
TGGTGAGTTCCCCTCAAGGTTCGGATCGTGATCCCATCGGTGTCGACGATGACGGTGTCCCATGCGAGCAGTCCGCCGGTGATCGCCGTTCCCACGATCAGCGCGACAGCGAGCCCGGTAATCGCCCTGTTCAGGCCGAATGTGCCGACAACCGCAATGCCGAAAGCAAGCCCGACGAACGCGCCGACGGCAACGTACAGAGCGACTCGCTGGACCGGAGCGGCACCAGCTTTTGTTCCCACTATGCGTTCTCGAGTGCGACGACGGCTTCAGAGGTGTAGACGAGGAACGTCAGCGACTCCTGGAAGTACAGCTGGACGTTTTCGGAGTCGTGGGAGGCGTATCCGATGGCGAGGTCCTGGCCGATTTGAAGGTCGTAGTCGCCGCCTCGCGTACTGAGCACGAAACCGCCTTCGATCGCGGGGGCCCAGATGATGTCGCCCTCGATCAGTCGCTGAATGTGTTCGCGGATCGGGTATCCGTGATCGGACGTCTCGCTGACTTCTGCGTACTCGGGTGCGCTGAGGATCACCGAGTACGGGCCGCCGACTCCTGCGAGGCGCAGCTTGCTCAAGGCCAGAGTGATGGTCTCGGGTACGTCCTTCGGATCGGCCGGGAGCTTCAGGGAAGCGGTCGACGAGCCGGCGCGAATCCCGGCGATACCGGCCGCTGCATAACCTTCGAAGATCGCGCGGTCCTCGGCGAACGCGATCTGCTTGGCTGCAGCCTTCACCGGGTCGAGATCGGCATCGAGCGCGCCGCGTTCGACGTCATCGATCTCGTTGCGGGACAGCGTGAACGGGACGCGCAGTTCCACCAGGGGTGCAACGAGGCGTTGCTTCGCCTGCACACCTGTTGCGGGCGGATCGATCGGCGTGGTGCGGCCGAGTCCTACCGCGGAGAAATCGTTGCCGTGCGGACCTGACACATCGACCACTCGCCGGCCCGCTATGTGGCGCTTGAACGTTCGAGTTGCTTCTTCTTCGATCGCGGCCCATGCAACGTCGGTGATCGGCGCGAGTTCCCGGTAGAGATTGTTCATGGCGTCGTGCTCCTTTTGAGGCTGCCGATGTTCAAGGACCCATTTGACTCTGGTGCTTCGTCGAGAGTTGTTGCAGGACTTGCGTTTGGCGGTGGAGGCAGATCGTCGAGAAAACCTGCCGCAGGCACGAAGAACAGCGTTCCGGTGACGGCCGTCGAGAAGTCGAGCACACGATCGTGATGAGCGTCGCCGTCTCCCAAGAACATTCGGTCCAGCATGCGCTCGGTCACGGTCGGCGTTGCCGCATAGCCGATGAAGTACGTCCCGAATTCGCCGTCCTTGATGCTGCCGAAAGGCATGTTCGCCCGGACGATCTGGCGTTCGGTGCCGTCTGGATCGACGATCGTCGTGCGCGCGACATGCGAATCGGCGGGCTTCTCGTCGTCGGAGAGTTCGTAATCGTCCAACTTCGTCCGGCCGATGACGCGTTCCTGCTCCGCAACCGACAACGCGTTCCAGTCGACCATGTCGTGCAGGTACTTCTGCACGATGACGTAGCTGCCGCCCGCAAAGTCGGGGTCGTCGTCGCCGACCAGACTCGCGGCAGGAGCCGCAATGCCAGTCGGATTCTCGGTTCCGTCGACGAATCCGAGCAGGTCTCGCTGTTCGAAGTACCGGAATCCGTACGTGTCGTCGATGATTGTCGCCGCACCCGATAGTCGCTGCGAAATCTTCGACGCAAGCTCGAAACAAATGTCGAGCGCATTGGCCCGGATGTGGAACAGCAGGTCGCCGGGGGTGGAAGGCGCATGATGGCGTTTGCCCTGCAACTCTCGAAACTCGTGCAGCTCAGCCGGTCTGGGGCCGCCGAACAGGCGATCCCAGGCGCTGGAACCGATTCCCGTCACACATGCCAGCGCCGAATTCGGTACGCGGAAGCCGACCGACCGCTGGAGTCCCGAGATGTCTTCGAGCAGATCACGGACCGTGTTCTCACCGCCATCGTCGATGCTGACCACCAGGAAAACTGCGGCTGGAGTGAGCGGCGTCAAGATCGGCTGGGCTTCGGCCATACTTCACCCTAGAGCAGCGCCCGATGTGACGGAGCTGACCCCGGGGTTCGGTTTCGGTCTCCGCGCGTTACGTTTGAGCGGTAGCCGGGCAACGTGGCTCGGACTGCAGACGAGAGGATTTAGGCGTGCGCATCGGACTGGGTATCAACTATGCGGGCGGCTTCACCGAAGCCGCAGCTGAGGTCGCCGACCTCGAGCAAGCTGGCGCTGACGTCATTTTCGTCCCGGAGGCTTACTCCTTCGACGCAGTGAGCGCCCTGGGCTACCTGGCGGCGAAGACGACGACGATCGAACTCGCGTCGGGAATCATGCAGCTCTACACGCGGACACCCACGCTGACCGCCATGACAGCAGCCGGCCTGGATTACGTATCCAACGGCCGATTCACCCTTGGTCTCGGCGCGTCCGGACCGCAGGTCATCGAAGGTTTCCACGGCGTGCCGTACGACGCACCGATCGGGCGGACTCGCGAGGCGGTCGAGATCTGCCGCATGGTGTGGCGCCGTGAGCGGGTCGAATACAGCGGTCGCTATTACACGATTCCGCTGCCGCACGAGCAGGGGACTGGCTTGGGTAAGCCGCTCAAGCTGATCAATCACCCAGTCCGGGAACGTATTCCGGTGCTCTTGGCTGCGCTGGGCCCGAAGAACGTAGAGCTCGCCGCCGAGATCGCC
This sequence comes from Mycobacteriales bacterium, assembly GCA_038256175.1. Classification (GTDB taxonomy): domain Bacteria; phylum Actinomycetota; class Actinomycetes; order Mycobacteriales; family Mycobacteriaceae; genus Antrihabitans. The sequence continues at coordinate 24,530 of JBBSKP010000044.1, read as the reverse complement.
GAAGGTTGGCAGCCGATCTTCTTCTACCCCGAGAAGGCGAAGGAAATCTGGGGCGCCGCTCTCGACAAGGGTTTCGCCAAGCGCGACCCGGCGCTCGGCGACCTGCAGGTGTACGCGGGCCCGGCGCTCGCTATCGGCGACGACGTCGAGCCGCTGCTCGAATTCATCAAGCCGCACCTCGCCCTCTACATCGGCGGCATGGGTGCGCGCGGGAAGAATTTCTACCACGAACTCGCGACGCGCTACGGCTACGGCGCCGAGGCGGATCGGATCCAAGACCTGTATCTCGACGGCAAGAAGGAAGAGGCCGCTCGCGTCGTTCCGACGGAACTCGTGCGCGCCGTCTCGCTGATCGGTCCGGCAAGCTTCGTCAAGGAACGTATCGCTGCGTTCGCCGAAGCAGGCGCGACGACGCTCAACGTGCTCCCGATGGGCGCCGACGCCCAGGCGAGGGTCAAGCTGATCGAACAGTTGCGTCAGCTGGTCGACTGAGCGGACGGACGCACACATGAGCGCGGTCGCACCCATTCTCGTCGGAGTAGACGGTTCCGAAGCATCCTCGCGCGCTGTCGCATGGGCGGCGCGGGCTGCGGCTACTCGAGGTGCGCCGCTGCGGCTGCTCACCGCGGTTCACGTTCCGGCGGTCTACTACTCCGAGCCGTATCTTGCGCACAGTTTCCACGAGGAGTTGGCGGACACCGCGCGTGGTCGGTTGTCGGGTGCGTCGACGCTGGCAAAACGCGCTGCCGAAGACATCGGCCCGCTCGACGTGACACGCGAGGCGCTCGAAGGTCGCGCAGCGCCGGTTCTGATCGATGCGTCCGAGGACGCGTCGATGATCGTGCTCGGTCCGCAGGGGCATGGCGAGGTGACGAATCTCATCGTCGGTTCGGTCACGACTTCTGTTGCAGCACATGCGTATTGCCCAGTAGCGGTGGTGCGCGGTCGAAGTCTGGACGGTCGCTCGCCCACTGTCGGGCCGATTGTTGTCGGCATCGACTGGTCGCCGACGTGCGAAGCGGTCATCGAGACGGCCTTCCGTGAGGCCGCTGCTCGCGACGCGGTGCTCGTCGCGGTGCACGTGTGGAGCGATGCCGAAGTTCACCAGCGAGTCGGTCGATCCGACGACGCGCTTTGGGACGGCGTCCAAAGCTCCGAGGAAGCAAAGCTGGCGGAGCGGTTGGCGCCCTTTCAGGAGCAATACCCGAGCGTCGTCGTGTCGTTCGTCGTTGCCCGAGATCGTCCGGTCCGGGTGTTGCGCGAGTACTCCGAGCAGGCGCAGCTGATCGTCGTCGGTGGGCGCGGACGCGGTGGATTCGCGGGCCTCCTGATGGGATCGACCAGCAACTCCCTGCTGCACACCGCCGACTGTCCCGTGCTAATCGTCCGACCGACGCGGTAGCTCGCTACATCGCGACGGTCAGCAGAAACGCCACGTCCTCCAAGGCCTCGACACTATGTCGGGCATTGGGCACGACAAGTAGATCGCCGGTCGAGCCCTTCCAGCTGTTCTCGCCGCTGATCAACTGCAGCTTTCCGCTGAGGATCAGCAGGGTCGACTCGCCTGCATTGTCGTGCTCGGCGAGGCTCTTACCGGCGCTGAGGCCGACCACCGTCTGGCGAAGACTCTTCGAATGGCCGCCGTAGATTGTCTGCGAACTGCGGCCGCTGGACGCCGTACTCGCCAGCTTGAGCTGCTGACGTGCCACAGCGGTCAGTGACTTCTTATCCATAAAACGCCTCTCCTTGGGCTGTGCTCTCCGAAAGAGCGGGAAAGGGCTTGCCCTTGGAAGTATGACCTACTTCGGAAGCACGGGATCGTATATTGGCTAACGGTTCTGCTTCGAGCGTCGCACGCCGAGAACTTGCAGTACCGCGAAGAGCCCAACTACCCCGGCCTGCAGGACGATCCACACGATCCCGATCGCCGTCAGATCCTCCGAACGAGTACTCGCGAAACCGATACTTGCGATGGCCCACAACGTGTTTGCGGCGATGGTCAGCTCTACACCGAGTGTATTCGGGCGCTCCTGCGACCCGAGAATCCACACCCCGATTCCGTAGACGATCAGGAACGCCCCGATCGCGCGCAGGAAGCCGGCGTCGGTACCGAGAACGTCGTCGAGCAGCGGTGCGGCGACCAAGTACGCGAGCCCATTCGCTCCCGTGACGAGTGCATCGAGCCGCAGCGCGAGGTGCAGCAACGAGAGGGTGGTCTTGTTCTCGAGTGTGGCGATCATGGTGTGCCTTCCTGTGTTGAAGTTCTGACACAGGAAGAATCGCTCGCCGGGGTAAGACCGACAATTACCTCAGAGGTAGGTGCTCGAGGATGCGGTAGCGAATGCCGTCACGATCGGACGTCTGCCAGGGAGCGTCGTCGTGTGCCCACGCAGGGCCAATCGTCGGCGCGTATGCATCGCCCTCGATATCGGCGTCGATTTCGGTCACCGACAAACGATCCGCCAAAGGCATTGCCGCGGAATATAGTTCGCTTCCTCCGATGATCCAGACCTCGCCCGGGCCGGCTACCTCCAACGCGCCCAGCAGTGAGTTCGCCATCTCGGCGCCGTCCGCCGTCCAGCCCTTCTGCCGCGTCACGACGATGTTGCGCCGACCGACGAGTGGCCGAAATCGCTCGGGCAGCGAGTCCCACGTCTTGCGACCCATGACGATCGGGTAACCCATGGTCACGGACTTGAAATGTGCGACGTCCTCGGGCAGGCGCCACGGAATTTCTCCGTTACGGCCGATTACTCCCGCCGTCGTCTGCGCCCAGATGAGACCGAGCACTAGATGGCGACCGGTGCTTTGATGGCGGGATGATGCTGGTAACCGACGATCTCGACATCGTCGAAGGCATAGTCGAACAGCGAGTCGGCCTTGCGGAGGTTCAGCGTCGGGAAGTCGAAGGGCGTGCGGTTGATCTGCTCGGTGACCTGCTCGACGTGGTTGTCATAGACATGGCAATCGCCGCCGGTCCAGATGAAATCACCGACTCCAAGGCCAGTCTGCTGCGCGACCATATGGGTGAGCAGGGCGTAGCTGGCGATATTGAACGGCACACCGAGGAACAGGTCGGCACTGCGCTGGTAGAGCTGGCACGAAAGCTTGCCGTCGGCAACGTAGAACTGGAAGAACGCGTGGCACGGTGCAAGCGCCATCTGGGGGATATCGGCGACGTTCCATGCGGACACGATGATCCGGCGCGAATCCGGGTTGCTGCGAAGGGTTTCCAGTACCTGGCTGATCTGGTCGATGTGTTCGCCGCTTGGCGTCGGCCACGATCGCCACTGCACGCCGTAGACAGGACCGAGTTCGCCGTCGTCGTCTGCCCATTCGTCCCAAATGCTGACACCGTTGTCCTGCAGCCACTTCACGTTCGACTCGCCGCGCAGGAACCACAACAGCTCGTACACGATCGACTTGAGGTGGACTTTCTTTGTGGTGATGAGTGGAAAGCCCGCGGCCAAGTCGTATCGGAGCTGATGGCCGAACACGCTGCGCGTCCCTGTGCCCGTGCGGTCGGCTTTGACGGAGCCGGCAGCCATCACGTGCCGGAGCAAATCCTCGTATTGGGTGTCGATCGCCACGGTGGCAAGTGTACGGCCGGTATGACGCTCCCTGCCCACTCCTGACGTTGAGCGACGGGATCCCGTCGCTGAACGCAAGGAATGGGCAGCGAGCGTCCGCATGGGCGGAGTGTCACGAAATCAGCTGGCGAGGCTCGGATCGTGATGCGGCCCGGCATAGTTCGCCCAAGCAAGCCGGATGTCGCCGTCGAGGTCGTCGACGATCCTCGATGGTCTGTCGATGACCAAGGTGCTGCGGCGGTCGGCGGTGTAGGGCAGCCAAGCAGGCTTCGGCTGGCCTGTCCGGGCGAAGTTCAGCCAATGCGCCTGCATCTCGTCGGCGACAGCGCTGAATTCTTCCGCTCCGCCGACGGTGAGAATACGAGTCATCGGACTGTGTCCCCGCCCGAACAGGGCGAACAGGTCGAAGCCGTGAAACGACCCGACGCCGGTCTTTCGCAGCAGGGGCGGCGCGTAGTCGAGCCGGTACAGGTATGTCGGGGCGAATGCCTGATGACCCTGGGCAACCGCGAGAGTTGGCCGGCGGAAGAAGGAGTCGGTACCGAACTGCAGCGTCGTCGATCGTTTCGGATACGCCGGATAGCCGGCAAGTACTGCTTGCTTCGCGTCAGGGATTGTCGCGGCGAACATCCGGTCGATTGCAGCGACCGAGGTCGGCAACAGCTTCGGAATCAAGCCGTGGAGGTTCAGTTCGCCTCGATTGGTGCCGATGATCAGCGGTACCGCATGCGCGCGGCCGGCCACGAAGGCTCGGATCGGATCTTCAGGGAGGTAATCGCCATCGATGACCGGTCCGAAGGGCATGCGCCCTGGCAGGTTTGCGATGGTCGCCAATCCAGTTCGCAGGGCCGCATTCTTCAGCGCGACAGGGTTCGCTGTGGTCAAGACGGATGCGGCGTTCGCTTCGGTCGCACCGAGGCGGCGAAGGCAGCGGCGGGCGACTTCCGCGGACTGCGCCGGGCTGAGGTTCGCGTCGGCAGGCGCGCTCTGCGCCACCGCTCGATGGAACAGCCCCTTTGCGGCAGGAGTCGCGAGCAGTGTCGTCACCGAACAACCGCCAGCGGATTCGCCGAATACCGTGACGTTGTCGGGGTCGCCACCGAATGCGGCGATGTTGCGCTGGATCCATTGCAGTGCAGCAACTTGATCGCGCAAACCGAGGTTCGAGTCGAACGGGCGTTCCGGCGTCGAGTATCCGGAGAAGTCGACGTAGCCGAACGCGTTGAGCCGGTAATTGATTGACACGAACACGATGTCGCCCCGGCGCGTGAGGTGCACTGGGTCGTAGAGCGGCCAGCCCGAGCTGCCCTCGAAGTAGCCGCCGCCGTGGATGAACATCATGACGGGCCGCGGCCGCGAGCTGCGTTCGGCTGGGGCGCTGACGTTCAGAGTCAGACAGTCTTCGCTCTGGCGTTGCTTCTTCGCGACGCCGAGCGGCGCGCTGAAGGGGTGGGATACGGCTGCTTCTCTGAACTCGGTCGCCAAGCGCACGCCCGACCACGCGACTGCCGGCCGCGGAGCACGTAGCCGCAATTCACCGACCGGGGGTGCGGCATACGGAATTGCGCGCCAGGTCCGAACATCACCATCGCGCCGTCCGCGTACGCCCCCCGATTCGGTGATTACGTCGGAAGGGGGCGCCATGTGTAGCAGGTTAGCCCGGAGCGATGCCAGCAGTAGGCTTCCCGACCATGCGCAAGCTCTACGTGATCGGCATCGGGGCAGGTGACCCCGACCAGGTCACCGTCCAAGCCGTCAAGGCGATGAACCAGGTCGATGTCTTCTTCGTGATCGGCAAGGGTGCCGAGAAACAAGAGTTGGTCGACCTGCGGACGCAGATTCTTGCCGAACATGTGTCCCGCCCACATCGGATCGTCGAGGTGCAGGATCCGCCGCGCGACCGCACGCCCGACGACTACGAAGGCGTCGTCGACGATTGGCACGATCGGCGGGCGGCGATCCTGGAGGAACAGTTCGCTGCCGCCGAAGGCGAGATCGGGGCGATTCTCGTCTGGGGCGATCCGTCCCTCTACGACAGCACCCTGCGGATTGTCGAGCGAGTGCTCGGGCGCGGATCGATGCATTTCGACTACGACGTGATCCCCGGTATTACCAGCGTGCAGGCTCTGGCGGCACGCCACCGGATCGTGCTCAACCGGATCGGTGAACCGGTGCACATCACGACCGGCCGGCGGCTGCGCGACGACCCACACGGCGATGCCGTTGTGATGCTCGATGCGGAATGCAGCTTCACGTCGGTGCCGGGTGACGACGTGGAGATCTGGTGGGGTGCGTATCTCGGGATGCCCGACGAAGTGCTGATTGCGGGCAAATTGCGTGCCGTCGAGTCGGAGATCCAACAGCGCCGGGCTGAACTACGGGCCCGCAAGGGTTGGATAATGGACACCTACCTGTTGCGGCACTGACCTACGCTGGGACCTATGCCCGAGCTACCCGAGGTCCAGGCTCTCGCGCAGTTCCTGCAGGAGCACGCGGTGGGGGCCGTCGTCGGCCGTATCGATATCGCGGCGTTGAGTGTGCTGAAGACGTTCGACCCGCCTGTGACCGCGCTACAAGGTCGTGATGTCACCGAATCCGGGCGCTGGGGCAAACATCTCGGTCTCAACTGCGACGGAATCTGGCTGATCACACACCTTTCCCGCGCCGGCTGGCTGCGCTGGATCGACAACCCGAGCCCTACGCCGCCGAAGCCCGGCGGAAAGAGCCCGCTTGCGCTGCGTGTGCACATGTTCACCGCGGAGGGTGCGACACCCGCATTCGATCTCACCGAGGCGGGCACGAAGAAGCGGCTCGCCGTCTGGATTGTGCGGGACCCGCAGGAGATACCGGGAATCGCCAAGCTGGGCCCCGACGCGTTGGCAGTGACCGAACCGGAGTTCGCGCAACTGTTGAAAGGGACGTCGCAGCGAATCAAGAGTGCACTCACCGACCAGATGGTGATCGCCGGAATCGGCAACGCCTACTCGGACGAAATACTGCACACAGCAAAGATTTCGCCCTTCGCGACGACGAGTACCCTTGCATCCGAGAAGATTTCGATGCTGTACGAAACAATGCGGTCGGTTTTGCTCGATGCTGTCGAGCGATCTGTCGGGCAAGATGCGGCACGGCTCAAGGGGGAGAAGCGATCCGGGATGCGGGTGCATGCGCGAACCGGTCTGCCGTGTCCGGCGTGCGGCGACACTGTCCGTGAAGTGTCCTTCGTCGAGCGATCCTTTCAATATTGTGCGACTTGCCAAACTGGTGGCAAGGTGTTGGCGGACCGACGAATGTCACGGCTGCTCAAATAGGAGTTTCGATGAAATCGTGTGGATTGCTAACGCTATTCGCGGCGGCCGCGCTCGTTGCCGGTTGCGGTTCCGACGACACGTCTGCGCCTGCGACGACGACTGCTTCCAGCGCAACAACCGAGACGACGTCTGCCCCCACCACCACTGCGGCGCAAGCGGATACCGCCATCAGCGGAAACGGGCTCTGTGTCGACATCGCTTCGGCAGGAGTCCGCGACGCCCTTGCTGCGCTGCCGGACGGACCTTGGGCTGCCGAGCACGCCAGCGATGCGCCGCTCGGCAAGTGCCCGCAATTGCTGTGGGTGTCGGCATCCGGCGGGAACTCCTCCGGTGCGCCGATTTCGGTGCTCCTCTTCCACGATGGTCAGTACGTGGGCACAGCGACGTCGGAGCCGTACGCGTTTGCGGCGGTGTCGGGCAGCACGGATACGTCGGTGGCTGTCGACTACAAGTGGCTCGTCGGGGACGAACCCTTCTGCTGCCCCGCCGGTGGCCCGGCCACGATTCACTACTCGTGGGACGGCTCCAAGATCGTGATGGACCATCCGTTGCCGAAGGAAGTGACCGGCTAGCGGCGGTGCTTGTAGCCGAGCCACGCCTGCCTGACATCGCCGCGCGGATCGCTCTCCATGCGGGGTGGGTCGTCGATGATCAACGTCTCGCGTTGCTCGGGACTGTATGTCCGCCAGTCTGATTCAGGCTTTCCGTAGCGCGCGAAGTGCAACCAATGGGACTGCACCGTATCGGTGACAGCGCGTAGACCGTTGCGGCCGCCGAGCAGTGTCGCGACCTGCCCTGCGCGGCCGTCGCCGATGCCGAACACGGCGATCAATTCGGTTCCGTGCGTGGCCTTCAGCCCGGTGGCGCTGAACAGTCGTGGTGCGAAGTCGTATCGGTAGCTGTAGGTGGGGGCGACGCGCGAATGTCCTTCCGCACACAGGATCGAGGGCTCCCAGAAGACGATGTCGCCGCCGAGGTCTGCGCACGCGAGTCGACCCGGAAACCCCGGATACGCGGCTAGTGCGCGGGCCTGCACTCTCGGCTCGGTCTCGGCGAACATCTTCTCGATCCGCGCAGGGTTGGTCGGGATGATGTTCAGAAACAGGGGGAAGAACCGTCCCTCATGCGAATTGGTGCCGACGATCAGCGGTACCGGATGCGCGGTGCCATCGGCGAACGCATCGAGCGGGTACGCAGGGAGGAAATCGCCGTCCACAACGGGAGCTGTTGCGCGAGTGCCCGGTTGCTCGTCCGCGAAACGTTGAGTCAAGGTGTGCGTCGCGTCGACGAGCGCCTTCGGCGTTGCTGTTGTGAGCGCATGCGCGGCGTCGGAACTACCGGCGCCGAGGATCTCCAGGAGCTCCGCCGCCCATTCACGCGCCCGCTTCTGGCTGTATACCGATGCAACGGGCGGACTTTCGGCAATGCCCCTGGCGAACAGGCCACGTGCCGCGGGTGTGCACATGAGGGTGGTCACGGCGTTGCCACCGGACGATTCACCGAAGATGGTGACGTTGCTCCGATCTCCGCCGAACTCGGCGATGTTGCGCTGCACCCATTCGAGCGCCGCGACTTGATCGCGCAAACCGATATTGGTTTCGAAAGGCCTTTGGGTGGTGCCGAACTCGCTGAAGTCGAGATAGCCGAGTGCGCCGAGGCGGTAGTTGATGGAGACGTAGACGATGTCGCCTCGCCGCACCAGATGATCGCCGCCGTACAGTGCACTGGACGAACCGCCCGATACGTATGCGCCGCCGTGAATGAACACCATGACCGGCTTCGGGTCGTTGGATGCCTCCGGTGCAACAACATTGAGCGTCAGGCAGTCTTCGTCGGTGTCGCGTCCGAGCCTTTGTGGTGCCGATGGACCGAACTGCACGCACGAGCGGACGCCCGACCAGGACAGCGCAGGCTGTGGCCGGACCAGTCTCAGTTCGCCGACTGGTGGTGCGGCGTAAGGGATTCCGCGCCACCATCGCAGACCCTTCCGCCGCGCCCCGCGAACGATTCCGCTCTCGGTAGAGACGTCGATCGGCGATTCGGTCAACCCGCGACCTTGTTGGTCGCGTCGTCGGGTGCGGGGGTTTTCGGCGTGCGCAACGCTGCCCAGGCCAAGCGGCGTTCACGGTTGACGTCGTCCACAACGCGGGAACGGGTGTTGAAGATCAACGTTTTCCGGCTCTCCGTCGAGTACGCGGGCCACGACGTAAGCGGCGCGCCGTATCGGGCAAAGCTCAGCCAATGCGACTGCACCTGATCGGTCACCTCGCGCAATCCGCGCCGTCCGCCCAGCGACGTAAGTGCTCTACCTGCACGCGTATTGCCGAAACCGAAGACCGCGAACATCTCCGATGCGTGCGGTGCGCCGAGCCCGATGCGGCGGAACAGTTGTGGCACAAAGTCATAGCGGAAGGTGTACGTGGGCGCGTGGGCGCTGTGCGAATCGCAGGCCTCAATCGTCGGACGCCAGAAGATGTAGTCGCCGCCGAGCGCAACGGCCGCAGCCTTGGCCGGGTAGCCCGGATAGGTCGCAAGGAGAGCTGCGGCCGCCTCGGGGTCGGTCTTCGCGAGCAGTTTGGTGATCCGGTTCGGGTTGGTCGGCAGATCATCGGCGAACTTTGCGAACAGTGTTCCTTCGTCACGGGTGGTTCCGATGATCAAGGGAACCTTGTGCGCGCTGCCACCCGCGAGTGCTTCCAGCGGGGACTTCGGCAAATAGTCGCCGTCGACGACAGGGACCATCGGGAAGAATCCCGGCCGTTCCTTCAGCCCGTCGAACGAGAGCCTCATTCCCGCGCGAAAGAGTTCGTACGGCTCGACTGTGGACAGCACTTCGTTGGCAGTCTCGGGTCGTGCGCCGAGCACCTCGATGCAGCGCAAGGCAAACCGTGCGGCTGAGGCGCTGTCGGTGGTCCAGTCGGCGGGCGAACTCTGCGCGATTGCGCGATGGAACAGCCCGTCCGCAGCTGGAGTCGCGAGCAACGTCGTTACCGCCGTTGCACCGGCTGATTCGCCGAAGATCGTCACATTGTCGGGGTCGCCGCCGAATGCCGCGATGTTGCGTTGCACCCATTGCAGCGCCGCGACCTGATCGCGCAGACCGAGGTTCGAATCGAAGGGACGTTCCGGGGTCGAGAACTGCGTGAAGTCGGCGTAGCCGAGTGTGCCGAGTCGGTAATTCATCGAGACGACGATGACGTCACCACGCTTGACGAGGCCGATTCCCGCGTATAGCTCCATAGCGGATGTGCCGAGGATGTATCCGCCGCCGTGAATGAACACCATCACGGGTCGCGGTGACGTGCTCGGTTCGATGGGGGCGGTGACGTTGAGGGTGAGGCAGTCTTCGCTCTGCGTCTGGAACTTCCGGATGCCGGTCGCAGAACCTTTGCGGTGCTGGACTGCCGCATTGCGGAATCTGGTCGCGTCGCGAAAGCCGGTCCATGGCGCGACTGGCTGCGGCGCGCGAAGTCTGAGATCCCCTACCGGCGGTGCCGCGTAGGGGATGGATCGCCAGCGCAGCACCCCACGTTCGACGCGTCCGCGAACTTTACCGTCAGATGTAGTTACCTCAGACAACGATGTCATCGTCGGATCATAACCACAGCGGGCAACTACGGCAGCCGACGTTGTTCCAAAAGTCGCAGCCACACTTCGCTGACCGTGGGATACGACGGCACCGCATGCCAGAGCGTTTCGAGCCGAACACCGCCGACGACGGCAACGGTGGCCGCATGAAGCAGTTCGCCCACGCCGGGCCCGACGAAGGTGGCACCGAGCAGAGTGTCCTTGGAGCGGTCGATGACGAGTTTCGCGTGTCCGTCGAAGTGGTCGCGGGACAGGGACGATCCCGCGACCGAGATGTCGACCTCGGCTATCTCGACATCGAATTCTTCGTACCGTGCCCGCTTTTCCGTGATGCCTACCCACGCGACCTCCGGCGAGGTGAAGACCACCTGCGGCACCTGGCCGTAGTCGGACGTTGCCGCGTAGCGAGGTCCGTCGAGCGGTCGATCCTCTGCTCGCGCCGCGATCACATCACCGCAGACCCTCGCCTGGTACTTGCCCATGTGCGTCAGTGGCGCGCGGCCGTTGATGTCGCCCACGGCATAGAGCCAATTGCGCGAGAGTTCGCTCACCGTCAGGTGGTCGTCCGTTTCTACGTAGCGCCCGTCCTGGAGACCAACGGTGCCCAGGCCGAGCTCGGAACTCGCAGGACTCCGCCCCGCGGCGACGATGATCTCGTCTACCGTCAGGACTTCGTCGTCGACCGATACCTGTGCTTCGCCGCCGTGGATGTTGCCTTCGCCGGTGTCCTTGGCGTCCGGACGTTCGACCGATTTCAGGTTGGCGCCGAACATGATTCGAGCTCTGCCCTGCTGCAGCCGTGCGGCGACGCGTTCGCTGGCGAATGGCTCCGCGGACGCAAGCAGAGACTGCCCGCGCACCACCATCGTGATCTCTTCGACCCCGAGTTCGAGCAGCCATGTCACGCACTCGCACGCGACGACACCGCCGCCGATGACGACAACTCGCCGCGGAATCTCGTGCAGATTTGTGGCATCTCGCGAGGTCCACGGCAGCGCGGCTCGTAGGCCGGGTACGTCCGGAACGTTCGCACGGGTTCCGGTGGCCAGAACGACTGCCTGGCGTGCGCGCAAGGTCCGCGGTTCGCTGCCCGTCACTTCGACGATGCGCTCGCCGGCAAGTTTGCCCGTCCCGCGGATAACATCGATGCCCGCGTTGGTTGCCCACTCCACTTGCGATGAGTCGTCGTGGTTGTGCGTGAACGAGTCCCGCCGCGCGAGTACAGCTTCGACGGTCACCCCGCCCGCGCCGATCTTGTCGCCGACGCCCGGCATCGCGCGGGAGTTCTCCAGGACGTGGCCTGGTGTGAGTAGCGCCTTGCTCGGCATGCACGCCCAATAGGAGCATTCGCCGCCGACGAGTTCGTGTTCGACGATGGCAGCGGTGCGGTCGCTGCCCGCGATGGCGTAGGCAGCCGCATTCTCGCCCGCAGGACCGCCGCCGATCACGATTACGTCGTACTCATCGTTGGACGAGCGACGGGTCTGGGTGTGTGGTTGGGCCATTGGCCCACCGTAACAACGCCGCAGGCGGGGGCTCGCGTTATTGCAAGTAGCCCTCGACCTGGCTCGCTGCCTGAACCTGCGCGTCATCGGGCGACTGGCCGGCATCGACGCGAGCGCGGCGCTGCCGCAGCAGATCCCAGCATTGATCCAACGTGGTCTCGAGTTCCGCGAGGCGACGTTGTTCAGTCGCGGGATCGAGTTCACCGGCTTCGGTCTTCGCGCGCAATGCGTGCTCGTCCTCGACCAGTTGTGCGATGGTCGCGAGGATGTCCTGATCGCTCATGCGATCCACACTACGGAGCCGACTAGAGTTGGGTGATCTGCTCGACGATCAACGGTAGACAGCGCCGCAATTCGTCGCGCGAGCACGCGGTATAGCCGAGGGGGATGCCGTGATGTCGCGGCGTTCCGTAGTGATGTCGAGCCAGACCGTCGAGGCGGATTCCGGCGGTGTGCGCCGCCGCGATCACCGAAGTCTCGGCATTGCTGCTGGGCAATGGGACCACCACATGCGCGCCCGCGTCGTCGCCGATCACCCGCAATCCTGCGGCTCTGAACTCGTCGACGACCAACGACCTGCGCGCGGACAGATCGCGACGGAGGCGTCGCAAGTGGCGGGCGAGGTCACCGGAACGGGCAAATTCGGTGAGAACCCGCTGGCCGGCGGCGCTGGGACCGGTGCCGGTCAGTTCGCGGTTGGCGAGCACCTGCTCTGCAACCGTGGGGGGTGCCACCATCCAGCCAACGCCGAGGGTCGGGGTGAGGATCTTGCTCGTAGTCCCGAGGTGCACGACGACATCCGGACCGATGGCCGCGAGCAGCGGCAAAGGTGCTGTGTCGTAGCGTAGTTCGCCGTCGTAGTCATCTTCGATGACAAGCATCCCGTTCCGTCTCGCAAGGTCGACCAGCTGAACGCGGCGGCCCGCGGGCATCCGAGCGCCGAGCGGATATTGGTGCGCTGGAGTGCAATAGATGGCACGGACGTCGTCGGCAAGCTCGTCGATGCGGAGCCCATCGTCGTCCACCGGTACCGGAACGACGCGCATGCCGGCCGCCTCGAGTGCTCCCACGGCGCGGCCGTAACCCGGATCTTCGATTGCGACCGCATCGCCGGGGCGGAACATTGCTGCTGCCACTTCGCCTGTGGCCGTGCTGGTTCCGGCGGTCGCAAGGAGGACCCCTTCGCCGGTGTGGCCGGAGAGGCCGCGATGTCGCAAGAGATGTTCGGCGACCGCGACACGATACTCGGGCAATCCGGCGCGGTGGGGGCGCAGTAGGAGCGGTGCATCCGACGCTGCACGCCATGCGCGCCGCCACGCGGCTGGGTCGATGACCTCCACGCAGGGTGCGCCTGGCGCCAGGTCTATGAGTCGCTCGGGCACGGCATCGATCGCGGGTGGGAGCCGGCGTTCGAGCCCGTGGCTCGGTGAGGTCGTGACGTACGTTCCGGACCCGTGCCGCCCCGCAATCCAGCCTTCGGCGTGCAGTTGGTCGTAGGCGGCGGCGGTGACGGTCCGGCTGACCCCGAGCCGATCCCCGAGCGCCCGCGACGAAGGCAGGCGATCGCCGCCGCGAACACTGCCGCGCGCGGCCGCATCGCGAAGCGCGTCTGCGACCTGCACCGCCAGTGGCGTGCGCGAACTGCGATCGATGGTGATCGGTAGGTCGGTCAGGAAATCCACAAAAGTGGCCTCTCGAACTGTTTGGTAAGTGGCCCTTCTAGGATGCCACTTTTCCGGGCACGCTGTAGGCGTGACTACGACACCGCGCTGCTCAGAGCCCCTTTCCCCGGAGCCCCTTTCCCCGACGCCTCGCAGCACGGTCGGGCGCCTGCGGAATCGTGCGCAGACCGATCGCAGCGCCCTCTACGACGTGCTCGACGAAGGCCTCATCTGTCACCTCGGAGTGATCATCGGCGGCTCGCCTGTCGTACTCCCGACGTCATATGCCCGTTCGGGGGACACGCTCTACCTGCACGGCTCGACCGGTGCGCTGAGCCTGCGATCGAGCACCGATGCGGACGTCTCGGTAACGGTGACGTTGCTCGACGGCATCGTCTATGCCCGTTCGGTGATGCACTTTTCGATGAACTACCGCTCGGCTGTGATCCATGGCCGGTGCAGGGAGGTGGGCGCCGACGAGAAGTTGCAGGCGCTCGAGCGAATTGTCGAGCACCTCGCGCCAGGTTCGTGGAGCTATGCGCGTCTGCCCAGCAAACGCGAACTTGCGGCGACCGCTGTGCTCGCACTCGATCTCACGGAGGCGTCGGTAAAGATGCGTACGGGTGGGCCCGGAGACGACGCGGCCGATATCGAGACCGGCGGGGTCTGGGCAGGTGTTGTTCCCTTGCGCCAACTTTGGGGTGAGCCCATCGATTCACCCGATCTGGAAGGCGGAATCGAACTGCCCGCCCATGTTCAGGAGCGAGTGGTCACCATGCCTGCGCAGTGATGTTCCAGCGTCGCAGTTCGGCCAGCGCGAGGTCGCGGAGCGCGTCGTTGCTCGGAAAGTACACATCGTCGAGGCCGACGAGTGCGAGCGTGTACCGATCGTCGATAGAGCTCAGATATCCGGATAGCTTGGTGCGCAGTCGATTCAGTTGCGCAGACGTCACGCCGGGATGAACGGCCCTGGTCGCAACGCCGACCGTTCGGTGTCCGCCGAGCGAGGACAGCGCTGTAGGCAGCTGGCCTATGTTCGAGCACAAGGCATCTCGTTCGCCTGCACCCTCGGACAGTTTGTGCGCCACCCGGGCGGGGAGCACCTGCAGTAACTCCTCGGGGAATCCCGCCGGGCTCGTCATCGGGTGCGCGTAGGCGTTGCGGCACGTGTTGCGTACGGCGGCAAGCGAATCGCCCGGCAAGAGTGTTGCCTCGGCCATGGACATTGCGTTCGCAATATGCGGTGCGGTGCGCGTGTCGATCGGCAGGCTTACCTGGATCGGCGCGTTCGATCCTCCCGCCGTCCACAGAATCTTGGCGGCGATGGCTACGAAGAGTGTGTTCGCTGTCCCGTCGTTGCCGAGTGCGGCGCTGTCCCATTCGGCTGCGGGCACCGACAAGATTGCGCTCCGCGGGCGCGAGTGTTGTGTTCTTGTCGGCTGTGGTGCGGGCGGCTTGGGTGGCAGCGTCTCGCGTCCCGTCATCAATCCGCCGATCGCCCGCGCGGTTCCCCTGGTGACGATGGCCCACTGGCGACGCGCATCCGCCCAGTCCGAGATGTGCCGGTCGGAGGAGTGTGCCGTGCTGCCGGTCAGCGCCGCGTCTACCGCGAGTGCCAGCCCGCGTGCGTCGGCGAGGGTGTGCGAGCAGACCAGGGACACGATCGTTCCACCGTCGTCGATAGTGGTTGCCGACAGCCGCCAGCCGGGACCACGCGTTGGATCGAGGTTCGGCGCTTGCGTATCTGCCCAGGTCAGTACCTCGTCTGCGGCAATGGGACGGGACGCGTAGGCAAGCGGGAGGGCGGCTGTGTCGACCCGGAACCAAGGCCGGGCGCCGGGGACGCGAGAACGAATGACTCTGCGCCCCAGCGGACCACGCGCGAGCGCCGCGTGAATGCCTTGCAGTAGTTCGTGGTCCACCACATCGGCGGTCCGCCAGAGCCCCTGCATGGCGATAGGTGTACCCAGCCCTTGGTGCGAGCGTAGGAACATCTCGTCGATTACGGAGAGGCGGTCCACGAGTGCCGAGGGTAGTTCACGCGCTGCATTCTCAGTCGGGCGATGCCGAGGTGCCGTGCCTACCCGCGCCCGCCGCGAATCGTTGTGCCCCTTCGAGTGCGCCGCCGGTCAGCGCCGTCATGCCATGCCGCAATTCGTTACTGATGGCAGCCTGCTCGTCGAGGCCGTCCTGTTCGAGCGCTGACATCCGGTCGGTACGAAGGCAGGTCTGTGGGAGAGCGGCGAGTTCTGCCGCGAGCTGTTCTGCTGCCGCGCGCGCCTGACCGGTCGGGACGACACGATTGGCGAGGCCGATGCCGAACGCTTCCTCAGCTCCGACTGCTCGGCCGGTGAGGATCATGTCCATTGCGCGGCTCGCGCCGATCAGTCGTGGCAGGCGCACGGTTCCGCCGTCGATAAGCGGGACTCCCCAGCGCCGGCAGTAGACACCAAATGTGCTGTCCTGCTCTGCAACCCGAAGGTCACACCACATCGCGAGTTCGAGTCCGCCCGCGACGGCAAAGCCGGATATCGCTGCAATGACCGGCTTCGAGAGGACCATCCGAGTCGGCCCCATCGGTCCGTCGCCGTCTTCGGTCACCTGGTTCGAATTCGCTGTGCCCAACGCCTTGAGGTCCGCTCCGGCGCAGAAGGTGCCGCCCTCACCCCACAGCACGGCGACTGCCGCGTCGGGATCGGCATCGAACTCGCGAAACGCGTCGGCAAGGGCCTTCGCGGTGGGGCCGTCGACGGCATTTCGCGCGTGTGGCCGGGAAAGGATGACGGTGGTGACCGCGCTATTGCGTTCGATTCGTACAGTCATGGTTGGTGAAGGTACACCTGATGCCCTCTTGCGTGAAGCGGTGAATCAGTGCTTCACTTCTTAGGTGCCGTACCGCCGTAGCCCCACCGTTCAAGCGCGCCTGGATGCCCAGGAAGTGACGATTCTGCGTGCAGCGGTGCAGTTGCTTTCGGAGCGCGGATATCAGGGCCTGTCCATCGCGGCGGTCGCGGCGCAGGCGGGGATTGCGACGGGAACTGTCTACAAACACTTCACCGGCAAGGCGGAGCTGGTGACGGCCATTTTCCGCGAAGTTGTCGGCCATGAGGTTGACGCCGTCGCCGCCTCGGCCGGCCGATCCGGGACCGTCATCGATCGGGTTACCGCAACTGTCGAAACCTTCGCCGGGCGTGCCATGAAGAACCCGAAGCTCGCCTATGCGCTGCTCGCCGAGCCAGTCGATCCGGTGGTCGAAGCCGAACGTTTGATATTCCGCCGTGCCTTCACCGACCTCTTCGCGAACGCCGTTGCGGACGGCGTCGCATCGGGGGCTATCCCGCCGCAGAATCCGCAGCTGTCCGCCGCGGCTTTGGTCGGCGCAGTCGCCGAGGTTCTTGTCGGCCCGCTCGCGTCCGATCCGCACCCAGAAATCGTTCTACCCGAACTCGTCGCATTCGCCCTACGCGCTCTAGGAGTTTCCCGTGCCGACACATGAAGTTCTCAACCAGGTTCCGAGCATCGTTCCGTTCAATACCGCCGACAACCCTGCTCTCGTCGAGGGTCTGAAGCGGGAGGGGGCATCGTGGGCCGAAGGTGATCTTCGTGAAATCGGCGCTCTCGCAGGGGGTGTGGAGGCGCAGGAGTGGGGACGCGTCGCAAACGAATATCCACCTGTGCTGCGCACTCACGATCGCTACGGCAATAGGATCGACGAGGTCGAATTCCATCCGTACTGGCACAACATGATGGATGTCGCCGTCTCGCACGGACTGCACGGCACGCCCTGGCTGGACGGGCGCCCGGGCGCCCACGTTGCTCGCGCGGCGAAGCTGGCAGCGTGGGGTCACACCGACGCGGGCCATATGTGCCCAATCTCCATGACGTACGCGGTGATTCCCGCGCTGCGGCACAATCCTGAACTGTCGGCTCGGTACGAACCTTTGCTTGCCTCGACCGTGTACGACTACGGGCTCCGTGAGCCATCGACCAAACGTGGGCTCATCGCGGGCATGTCGATGACCGAGAAGCAGGGCGGCTCCGACGTCCGCGCCAATACGACGACGGCAACGGTGCAGCCCGACGGCAGCTACCGCATCGTCGGCCACAAGTGGTTCACATCGGCTCCGATGTCGGACATGTTCTTGACGCTGGCACAAACGCCGAGCGGGGTCTCCTGCTTCCTGCTGCCCCGAGTGTTGCCCGACGGCAGCCGCAATTCGATTCTGCTGCAACGTCTCAAGGACAAGCTCGGCAACAAGTCGAACGCGTCCGCTGAGATCGAATACGACAACGCCACCGGTTGGCTGGTCGGCGAGGAGGGGCGCGGCGTCAACACCATCATCGAAATGGTGAACATGACGCGCCTCGACTGTGTCATCGGATCGTCGGCCGGCATGCGTGTCGGTACGGTGCTCGCCACCCACCATGCACGGCACCGCAAGGCATTCGGTGCCAACCTGATCGACCAACCGGCGATGCGAAACGTCTTGGCGGACTTGATCGTCGAATCCGACGCCGCAACCACGATGATGATGCGACTCGCTGGCGCGACCGACCGCGCCGCTGCCGGTGACGAGCAAGAGGCATCGATTCGCCGGATTGCGTTGGCGGTCACCAAGTATTGGGTCTGCAAGCGGGCACCGATGCATGCCGCCGAGGCGCTCGAATGTCTCGGTGGCAACGGGTACGTCGAGGAATCGGGTATGCCGCGCTTGTACCGGGAAGCGCCGCTCATGTCGATCTGGGAAGGATCGGGAAACGTCGCCGCCCTCGATGCGTTGCGCGCCATGGGACGGCAACCGGAAACAGTCGAGGCGTTCTTCACTGAGGTGAACCTTGCCGCCGGCGTCGATTCGCGCCTCGACGATGCCATTGCGCGGGTTGGCAAGGAGCTCTCCGACTTCGAGGACATCCAGTACCGCGCCCGCCGCGTAATCGAGCTGATGGCGCTAGTTCTTCAGGGCGCACAGCTTGTGCGACACGGTGATCCGGCCGTTGCCGACGCCTTCTGCGCAAGTCGCCTCGGCGACGACTGGGGAATTGCCTTCGGCACCCTCCCGACAGGGATCGATGTCGATCGAATTCTGCAGCGGGGCTTCGCCGGCTAGTTCGGCCGTTCGGACGAGTGTCTGACGATATCGGACAAGCTCGGTCCGGCGGGCGTCGAGCGCATTATCGTTGGTGGGGTGCAAATAGCCATAGTTCTGTACCCGGACATGACCGCCCTCGACGCCATCGGACCCTACGAGGTGCTTCGGATGTTGCCCGACGCCGACGTCCGATTCGTGTGGCACGAGACCGGCCCGATCGTAGTCGACAGCGGGGTGCTCGCGCTCGGAGTGACCCACACCTTCGACGAGACGCCAAGGCCTGACATCATTTTGGTCCCCGGCGGATCCGGCATGGCATCTATTGCGGCGGATGCCCGGCTGCACGAATGGCTGCGAAAAGTGCATGAGACCACAACGTGGACCACCTCGGTCTGCAGCGGCTCGACCGTGCTTGCCGCGGCGGGATTGCTGGACGGCATACCCGCCACAACGCACTGGAGTGTTCAGTCGGCCTTGGGCGCGCTCGGCGCGAAGCCGCAACGCGATCAACGGATCGTCCGCGACGGAAGGATCGTCACCGCCGCAGGTGTTTCGGCGGGAATCGATCTCGCGCTGTGGCTTGCCGGAGAGATCGCGGGTCGCGAGCGTGCCGAGATGATCCAGCTCGCAATCGAATACGATCCCCAGCCACCCTTCGATGCTGGTCACCCCAGCAAGGTCTCAGATGCCTTCCGGCGCAAGGCGATGCTGGAAATCGGGCGCACGGGCGCCGATGCCCGGCTGGTCGCACGCGAAACGGTCGCCGTCCCGAAACTGCTGTGGCAACAGACGATCAGGCGAATCCGGGCGAAGAAGGTAAGCCGCTAGAGACCCGGCGCAAGGACGATCGCGAGCGCGACGAGCAGGCCGACTTTCAGTACCTCCAGCGCGATGTACACGAGGTGCAGCCGGGATCGCGGTGCGTCCTCGCCCGCGAGGATGCGGTTCGACCGCTTCGTCAGTGGTGGCCGCACCGCGACAAGCTGGATGGCAAGGACCGCAACGGTGACCACCAATAGCACCCACTCGGCGGTGCCAGGATTCGCGATCGAGCAGGCGACGACCAGCAATGCCGCAAGCACGCTCTCGGCGGTGTTGAGTGCACGAAAGACGATGCGTCCGATACCGAGTCCGAGAGGCGCCGTTATTCCTGGCGCGCGGAATTTCAGCGGAGCTTCGATAAACGAGATCGCCAGCACCATGCCGAGCCACAGCATCGGAAGAAACAGTTGGAGGTGCCGTGCGACGTCGGTCATGGACCCTTTCTACCCGACTCGTACAACCTGACGGTTAGCTCGTCCGCCCGCGCTCGCGCCGGTACCACCGGACCAACGTGTCGGTAGACGAATCAGATTGTGGGGGAGGGGCTTGCGTGTCAGTGAGCAGCGGTTCCAACGCAAGAGCCTGCTGCTTGCCGAGTTCGACGCCCCACTGGTCGAATGGGTCGATACCCCACACAGCGCCTTCGACGAATACCTGATGTTCGTAGAGCGCGATGAGCTGGCCGATCACCGAGGGCGTGAGCTTCGGCGCCAGGATCGTCGTCGTCGGCCTGTTGCCGGGCATCACCTTGTGCGGCACCACATTCGGCGGCGTGCCCTCGGCTGCAATCTCCTCCGCGGTCTTACCGAACGCCAGCACCTTCGTCTGCGCGAACAGGTTGCTCATCAGAATGTCGTGCATGCTGCCCGCGCCATCGATGGTCGGCAGGTCGTCGTTCGGCTCCGCGAAGCCGATGAAGTCGGCCGGAATCAACCGGGTGCCCTGATGGAGCAACTGATAGAAGGCGTGCTGGCCATTGGTGCCGGGTTCACCCCAGAACACCTCACCGGTCGGCGTGGTGACAGGCGTCCCGTCGGCGCGGACAGACTTGCCGTTGGATTCCATCGTCAGCTGCTGCAGATACGCGGCGAAACGCGCAAGGTCGTTCGAGTACGGCAGCACCGCACGGGAATCCGCGCCGAAGAAGTTCGAGTACCAGAGTCCGAGCATGCCGAGCAGTACCGGCGCGTTCGATTCCAGCGGCGTCGACGCGAAATGCTCGTCGATGGTGTGCATGCCGGCGAGGAACTCGGCGAATCGCTCGCGGCCGATGACGGCCATCACCGAAAGTCCGATCGCGGAGTCGACGGAATACCGTCCGCCGACCCAATCCCAGAAGCCGAACATGTTCTCGGTGTCGATGCCGAATTTCTCGACTCGCTCGGCGTTGGTCGACACGGCGACGAAGTGCTTTGCGACGGCTGTGGTTTTATCAGCGCTGTCGCCGATTCCGTCGATCAACCAGCGTCGTGCCGCGGTGGCGTTGGTCAACGTTTCGAGCGTCGAGAATGTCTTGGAGGCAACGATGAACAACGTCGTCGCCGGGTCGAGGCCGGACAGCTTGGCCACCAGATCGGCGGGATCGACGTTCGATACGAACCGCGCCGCGATCCCGGCGTCCACGTAATGACGCAGCGCTTGATAGACCATCGCGGGGCCGAGGTCCGAGCCGCCGATGCCGATGTTGACCACGGTCTCTATGCGCTTGCCGGTCGCGCCGCGCCACTGCCCGGACCGAACGGCATCGGTGAAGTTGCCCATCCGGTCGAGGACCTCGTGCACCGCGGCAACGACATCCTGACCGTCGACGGTCAACGACGCGTCGCGTGGCAGTCGCAACGCGATGTGCTCCACCGCGCGATCTTCCGAGGTGTTGATATGGCGACCGGAGTACATCGCGTCTCGCCGCTGCTCGACACCTGCAGCGCGCGCCAAATCGATTAGCAGCGAGATGGTTTCGCGAGTGGCGCGGTGCTTGCTGTAGTCGATGTAGAGGTCACCGGCGGTAACGGCCAGTTCGGTCCCGCGTTGTGGATCCGCCGCGAAGATGTCGCGCAAATGCGTCGCCGCGAGTGAAGCGTGTTGGGTCCGAAGTTTCTGCCACTCCAGCGTGCTGGTGATGTCACCGCTCATAGCGGCGAGCCTAATCGGACGACGCGCAGTCTGCCCGGTCCCCCAGAGAATCGACTCCGTCGACAGAAAACAGGGCATGCTTGTCCCATGGATGAACGCGAACTGATCGATTCGATTCCCACGCAGCTCTGGATCGGCGGCGAGGCCGTCGATGCCGATGGAGGTGCAACGTTCCCGGTCTACAACCCGGCGACGGGTGAGCCGATCACTCACGTCGCCGACGCGACACCCGCCGATGCGATCCGCGCTCTCGACGCTGCGGTCGCAGTGCAGTCGGAGTGGGCTGCCACCGCACCACGTGCACGCGGCGAGATTCTGCGTGCGGTCTTCGAGGAGATCACCCGGCGCGCTGACGATATGGCGCTGTTGATGACACTGGAGATGGGCAAGGCGTTGCCGGAGAGCCTCGCCGAGGTGCGTTACGGCGCCGAGTTCTTTCGCTGGTTCAGCGAGGAGGCGGTCCGGGTGCACGGCCGCTATCAGACCGCCCCAGGAGGTAACGGCCGAATTCTGGTGACCAAGCAGCCCGTCGGGCCGTGCCTGGCGATCACTCCATGGAACTTTCCGCTTGCAATGGGCACACGCAAGATCGGTCCTGCGTTGGCCGCCGGCTGCACCATGATCGTGAAGCCTGCGTCGGAGACTCCGCTGACGATGTTGTTGCTCGCCAAGCTGTGTGCCGATGCGGGTCTGCCGAAGGGCGTGCTGTCGGTGCTCACGACATCGCACTCAGGGCCTGTGACGGCCCCGCTGATCGACGATCCGCGGCTACGCAAGCTCACCTTCACCGGATCCACCGGAGTCGGTCAGAAATTGATCGAGGCGTCGGCGAAAGGGTTGTTGCGGACGTCGATGGAACTCGGCGGCAACGCGCCGTTCGTGATCTTCGAGGATGCGGACCTTGACGCCGCTGTCGACGGCGCGATGGCCGCCAAATTACGCAACGGCGGTGAGGCCTGCACGGCGGCCAACCGGTTCCATGTGCACAACTCGGTCCGCGCCGCATTCACCGCGAAGCTGATCGAGAAGATGTCTGCCATGACGATGGGTCCCGGCTCGGATCCAGCCACCAAGTTGGGTCCGCTGATCAACAAGGATCAGCTCGACACGGTGTCGGAGTTGGTTGCCGACGCTGTCGACGTCGGTGCGCAGGTTCGTCTCGGTGGAAAGGCGCCGGGCGGGCCGGGCTACTTCTATCCCGCGACCATCCTCGACGAGGTACCGCCGCAAGCGCGGATTCTTAAGGAAGAGGTTTTCGGGCCGGTCGCCCCCATCGTCGGGTTCGATACCGAGGCGGAGGCCATCGCGGCCGCGAACGACACCGAGTTCGGTCTCGTCGCCTACCTGTACACAGAAAACCTCGACCGCGCGTTGCGTGTGGCCGAGGCGTTGCAGACGGGGATGGTTGGCGTGAACCGCGGAGTGATCTCCGATGCCGCTGCGCCGTTCGGCGGCATCAAGGCATCTGGGTTCGGACGCGAGGGAGGATTCGAGGGTATCGAGGAATATCTCGACACCAAGTACATCGCTTTGACAAAGTGAAGCTTTGACACGGTGAATCTTTGTCACGGTGATGTATGAGATGTGACGCGTGGTGCTTGTTGTGACTGTAGCGCGACGGTGGGGCCTCGGTCAGTGACCGAGGCGTCCGCGTCCGAGGCGAAGCAGGAGCATCGCTAGGGTGTGGCCTTCTTGGCCGAGTTCACTGAACCGCTCGAGAACCTTCATCTCGCGGCTGTGCACCAAGCGGGTTCCGCCGGATGCCATGCGCGTACGTCCGATGATTCGGGATACCTCGGTGCGCCGCTTGATGGCGGCCAAGATCTCGGAGTCGAGTTGATCGATCTCTTTACGGAGCTTTTCGATCTCCGCCTCGCTCTTTGGCATGGAGGAACCGGAACCGGTGGTCTTTGTGGGACTGCTCATATCATCTCCTCGTGTCAGAACGTGGATCGTTAGACACGGGCGTGTCGTTACGGATCCAAATTCCTGTCCACTGAACAAACCTGGGATCGGCCGTTTCCCCCCGAAATGTGGACATGTCAGGCCCGACGCTGTGAACCGCGATGACCGCGTGAGGATCGCTCATTCGCCGAGGCCATGACGTTGATCATGAAATTAGTCTGCCATGGGAACAAAGATCAACAAAACGGTATTGGTGGCCATCTTACGGCGAAGCGACCGACCGGTTACGTTGCCGTACGCGATATCTCTGACCTGCGGGCCTTTATGCACTTGTTATACGGCCGTAACCGGTAGTTCACCGGCTCGGGGACGATAGTTCGGTGTCGGTGGGCGCCGGTACCGTTGAGGAGCGATGACCCAGGTGACGAAGGATCAAGTGACGAAGAATCAGCCGACCGCCAACGAGGACGACGGGAAGCAGGCGGTGGAACGGCTGCTCGAGGGCCTCAACCCGCAGCAGCGCGAGGCAGTCGTACACGCTGGTTCTCCGCTGCTGATCGTCGCCGGGGCAGGCTCGGGAAAGACCGCAGTGCTGACCCGTCGAATCGGCTACCTGCTCGCCGCACGCGGGGTCACCCCCGGTCAGGTCCTCGCGATCACGTTCACGAACAAAGCGGCCGCGGAGATGCGGGAGCGGGTGATAGCTCTCGTCGGGCCTCGCGCTCGCAATATGTGGGTGTCGACCTTCCACTCGAGCTGCGTGCGCATTCTGCGGATGCAGGCCGCGCTGTTGCCTGGACTCAATTCGAATTTCTCGATCTACGACGCGGACGATTCCCGCCGATTGCTCACGATGATCGGACGAGATCTCGAACTCGATGCAAAGAAGTTCTCGGCGCGGCTGCTTGCGACCAGTATTTCGAAC
>JBBSKP010000043.1:0-27291 GCA_038256175.1 Mycobacteriales bacterium | reverse complement strand
CTTGATGGCCAAGGCACACGCCGAGTAGGGGCTTGTGCGCCTGGCGGATCACCTCTGCAGAGATGCCGAAATCGCGCTTCCGCGCTGGGTGTCCCGGGCCGGGGGAGATGACGATGTTGTCGTATCGCTCGAGGTGTAGATTTGCGACATCACGTACGTCGTCGTTGTGTACGACGGTCGGCTCGGTCCCGTTCACCATGCTGATCAGCTGAAACAGGTTATAGGTGAACGAGTCGTAGTTGTCGATCAGCAGCGTCCGCATGCCCTCACTTCAATTGTCGGGCCGAGCCGAGGGGTCGCGTTGTGCGTGACGCGACTACGCAATGTGGATTTTTGCAGATGCCGTCGCGGCAGCGAGTCGCCCCCCAACGCATCCTCCCGGTGACACTGTGTCCGAGCGTGTCCGGCAGAATTGACGGCATGTCAATAGAGCAGCCGGTCAATGTCGATCGTGATCTGGTGGATTTCTCGATCGTCGCCGAATGGATGGACGGCCAAGGCCTGCCGACGGGCGCTTTCGAGGGTGTTTCGTCCATCGGCGGGGGCACCCAGAACGTGCTGCTGCGGTTCAAGCGGGGTGGGCGAGACTTCGTGCTGCGGCGCCCGCCGAAGCATCTGCGCGCTAAGAGCAACGAGGTGCTTCGGCGTGAATCGCGGCTGCTCGCCGCGCTGAACGAGACCGATGTGCCTGCACCTGGCCTGATCGCGGCGTGTACCGACGAGTCGGTGCTCGGTGGCGCGGTCTTCTATCTGATGGAGCCGGTGAACGGTTTCAGTCCAGCGACCGGGCTGCCTGACCTGCATGCATCCGATGCGTCTATCCGGCACGGCATGGGTCTTTCGGCTGCGGCGGCACTCGCTCAGCTTGGTGCGGTCGATTACGAGAAGGTCGGCCTCGGCGACTACGGCAAGCCGGATGGCTTCCTTGAGCGGCAGGTGCCGCGGTGGATGGCGGAGCTCGAGTCCTACACCAAGAACGACGGCTACCCCGGGCCGCAGATTGCGGGCATCGACGCCGTGGCCGATTGGCTCGAGCGGCACCGCCCCGCCGACTGGACCCCGGGCATCCTGCATGGCGACTGCCACCTCGCAAACATGATGTTCTCCTACGACGGGCCCGAGTTGGCCGCTCTCGTCGACTGGGAGATGTCGACGATCGGCGATCCGCTACTGGATCTCGGTTGGCTGATCGCAACGTGGCCGGACGGTTCGAGTGTTGACGCGCTCGTCGGGGCCCTCGCCTCTGCCGGAGGCCTCGCGACTCCCGCGGAATTGGTGGCGCACTACGCCGAACGGTCCGACCGCGACGTCAGCAACATCAACTGGTACACGGTGCTCGCCTGCTTCAAGCTCGGCATCGTGCTCGAGGGAACCCATGCGCGCGCGTTTGCAGGAAAGGCTCCGAAGGAAGTGGGAGACATGCTGCACGCCATGACATTGCGCTTGTTCGAGAAGGCGTCCGGCCTGATCGAGTAGGTTGTCTCGATGTCGTCTGCCATTGGCCGGTTCTTGGTGGCGTGACGATCGATCCGAAATCTATTCTGGGGCAATGCCTATCGTCCCTGACGTCAAGAACTGGACCTGGGTACTCGAGCGCCGTTGCGACGAGTGCTCATTCGACGCGTCGTCGGTTCGCTATGACGACATCCCGGAACTGTTGCGCAAGAACGCGAGTGCGTGGCCGGCAGTTCTGGGTCGAAGTGAGGCCCGCGTGCGGCCCGACGAATTCACGTGGTCCAACCTCGAGTACGCGGCGCACGTCCGCGACGTGTTTCGGCTCTTCCCTGTCCGGCTCGCGCTAATTCTCGCCGAGGACGGTCCGACGTTTGCGAACTGGGATCAGGACGAGACGGCGGAAGCCGAGCGCTACAACGAGCAGGATCCCGCGATCGTCGGCGAGCAACTGATCGAGGCGGCAGAGGCGGCAGCGCTCGCATTCGGCGCCGTCGCGCCCGCTGATCGAACACGCGCCGGATACCGCACTGACGGTGCGCTGTTCACGGTCGAGGCGCTTGCCAAGTATTTCGTGCACGATCCGATCCATCATCTGCACGATGTTGCGGGATAATCGACCCTCGATCTAGAACGTGTTCCAGTTCTGCCGTAGTGTGGTTGCCATCACATGGTGGCCATGCATACGAGAGGGCGCAACGTAATGAAAACCAAGGGCGCGGTCCTGTGGGGACTGGGCGAAAAATGGTCTGTCGAAGAGATCGAGATCGGCGAACCGGTATTCGGCGAGGTGCAGATCCAGCTCGAAGCGGCGGGGATGTGCCACTCGGATCACCACATCGTGACTGGGGCGACGCCGATGCCCTCGTTCCCGGTGATGGGCGGGCACGAGGGTGCCGGCGTCATCACCAAACTGGGTCCAGGCGTGCCGGCGGACCTTGCAATCGGTGACCACGTCGTCCTGTCGTTCATCCCCGCATGCGGTCGGTGTCCGGCGTGTGTGAGCGGACAGATGGCGCT
This sequence comes from Mycobacteriales bacterium, assembly GCA_038256175.1. Lineage (GTDB taxonomy): Bacteria > Actinomycetota > Actinomycetes > Mycobacteriales > Mycobacteriaceae > Antrihabitans. The sequence goes on along the minus strand of JBBSKP010000043.1, from coordinate 24,819 downwards.
GTGCGATCTCGGCGCGGGATTGCTGTCGGGCCTCGCGATCAGCGACGGCACGTACCGGATTCAGGCGCGCGGTCAGAACGTGATCCCGATGTGTCTGCTCGGCACCTTCTCGCCGTACATGACGGTCCATCACACGTCGGTGGTGAAGATCGACCCGACAGTTCCCTTCGAGGTCGCGTGCCTCGTGGGCTGCGGTGTGCCGACCGGATTCGGTTCCGCCACAAACGTTGCCAATGTCATGCCGGGCGACACGATCGCGATCATCGGCATCGGTGGTGTCGGCATGAGCGCATTGCAAGGCGCGGTCTTGTCGGGTGCGACGAACATCGTCGCCATCGATCCGCTGCCGTGGAAGCGTGAGATGGCCATGAAGTTCGGCGCAACTCATGCGTTCGAGAGCGTCGAATCTGCCATCGTGCCGGTCATGGAATTGACCGAAGGCCGGATGGCGGAGAAGACCATCATCACGGTCGGCGAGATGAAGGGCGAGCTCGTCGAGCCGACGTTGACGCTGACAAGCAAGGCCGGCACGTGCGTCGTGACGGCTATGGGCCACATGATCGATTTCGACGTCAAGCAGAACAACTTCCTGCTCGCCATGCTGCAGAAGCGGGTTCAGGGTGCGATCTTCGGTGGCGGCAACGCACGCAAGGACATTCCGCGATTACTGCGGCTGTACAAATCGGGCCAGCTCAACCTGGACGACATGGTGACCCGCAGCTACTCGCTCGAGGAGATCAACGAGGGCTACCAGGACATGCTCGACGGCAAGAACATTCGCGGCATCATCAAGTACACCGACGCCGACCGGTAAGCACAATCAGGGTCCTGCGGCCGGACTCTGTTGCTTGTCCGGCTGCAGGAATTTGGTGAGCGCACTTCCGATCACGATCAGCGCTATCCCGATCCACACGGGCGCATCGCCGACGAACAGGACGATCACGCCGACGACCGCTATCAGCGGGGTGATCTGACCGAAAAACGACGTGATCGGCGGCGGCGGATCGGTCGATTCGCCCGCCTCGAAAGCTCCCAGCTTCTCCAGCCGATCCGGGTACCACAGGGTGAACTGCGTCGCGATGATCAACGCCATCACTTGAACGACCCAGCCGGTCCAGATGTTGTTGGAGTCACGCAAAACCGCGTCGCCGTACCAGCCGGCCAGGGCCTCGACGATGAAGGCCGCCGCCCACACTCCGGAGATGATGTAGTTCGCGCGCAGAAATTGAGGTGTTTCCCAGAACTCCTCGGGCGTATCTTCTTTCGCATACGCGAGGGTGAAGGGGCGGCGGATCAGCATCGAGCCGACCACGATCACCACGAGTTGCGATGTTCGCCAGCTCACCACCCCAGAGTTCCAGCCAATCGCGGGTATCCGTCGATGCGACCGCGACGATGATTGCTACAGCTCCGAAGAACACGACATCGGAGTATTCGAGCAACTTTGGCGAGCTACCCCTGATCCAACTGACCAGCAGCACGGCGAGGGCAATTCCGAAGGCTATCCCCGCTGCAAGTTCGAGTCTGCCCGGCCCTTCGACAAGGGCATAGACAATCCACGGGGCAAGGCCCGCAAGCGGACTGGCAAGAATCTTGTCGACAATCGATCCCACGGATCCCATGGAATTCGCCTCTCCGGAGCCCGGGTGGTGCCCGGCATGTGGTTCGGCTCAGTTTAGTGGCGAAGCTTATTCGAGTGCCCGAAATAGCGCATTGCGCAGGTTCCTGCTGCGAACGTCGTCGAGGATCGCGAGGCCAAGGCGATTCATGACATAGCCGAATCCGACGCCTGTTGTCGGATCGGCGAATCCGAACGATCCGCCGAGTCCGGTCGTTCCGTATGCGCGATGATCCGGTGACCCAAAAGCGAAGGAGGGACTCGATTTCCGGAAACCCAGGTGGTATCGGCTGTTGGTGTGCAGCACCAGATCGTAGGCAGGGACACCACCGTCGGACACTGGCTCCGCGAGCCGATCGCGCACGTCGGATGTGATCGGAAGGTCAGCGGAACCCGTTGCTGCAGCGCAGTACGCGCGAGCGAGCGATCGGGCGTTGCCGACTCCATTGGTCGACGGGATCTCGGGTGCGAGAAACTTTCGCCGCGCGGCGCGCTCAGGCTTGCCGATGTTCGGGTTGGTCAAAGCCCTGTAGGCATGACCGTCTTTCCGGACCATGTCCAACCCGATCCGCAGCGGAAGATCGCGCTCATACCTGGCGATGTCGAGGCCACGCGTCGCCGAGAGTTCGGCAACACGGTCCATACTGACGTCGTCCGGCAAGCCGATGAAGAAGTCGAGGCACAACGGTGCTGCTATCTCGTCGGCAAAATATCGGCCCAGGGTGCGGTGTGCGGGATCGACCCGCCTGATCAGCTCGCTTTGATAGAAGCCCAGCGAAATGGCGTGGTAGCCGTGCCGTGCGCCTGGCTTCCACGCCGGCTTCTGCGCGGCGATTGTCTTCGCGAGCGCGTCGAGATCGGTCAATTCGTCGAGTCGAAGCTTGACGTCGAGCCCGGAAAGCCCCGCCTGATGGTCGATGAGTTCACGGACGGTGACGTCCTGCTTGCCCTGTGCTGCGAACTCCGGCCAATAGTCTGCGACCCGCTTGTCGTAGTCGAGCAGTCCAGCCGACACCGCAACGGCGATAGCGAGCGCCGACATGCCCTTGGTGCTCGAGAAGCAGGGGACGATCGTGTCGCGTTCCCACGGGAGCTCGCGCTTGCGATCGCGGTGGCCGGCCCACAGGTCGACCACCTTCCGTCCGCCCTGGTAGACCGCGAGCGCGGCACCGATCTCGCCATGCTGGGAGAAGTTGCGGGTGAATGCGTCCGCCACCGATCCGAAACCCTCGTCCGCGTCGCCGTTGATCGTCACGTGGTCGCCCATAATGCGCTCGATCGTATGCGGGTGGCTCATCGTAGGGTTGCGGGCGTGGGCAGTCTCGAGCAGATCAACCAGTGGCCGGTCGACAATGCAGCGGCGGCGATCGTGACGGTCGACGGCGTCATCGCTTCCGAAGGTGACCTCGATCGGGTGTATCAATTGGCCTCGGTGACGAAGCTGCTTGTCGCGTTCGGGGCATTGGTGGCCGTCGAGGAGGGTGCGATCGAACTCGATCAACCTGCCGGGCCGCCCGGATCGACCGTTCGGCATTTGCTCGCGCATGCATCGGGGTTCGCATTCGACGAACGACGCGTGCAAGCCGAGCCTGCAGCCCGCAGGATCTACTCGAGTGCCGGGTTCGAAGTCCTCGCGGAATTCATCGAAGAGCAGACATCGATCGCGTTTCCGGAGTATCTGCATGAGGCGGTATTCGTGCCGCTGGGAATGACGAGTTCGACGCTGACCGGTCCGGCTGGGCACGGTGCTGAATCGTCGGTCGGTGACCTCGGCCGGTTCGGCGCCGAATTGTTGATGCCGACATTGATCTCGCCGCAGACTCATCGAGAGGCAACGTCGGTGCAGTATCCCGGCCTTGCCGGTGTGCTTCCTGGGTATGGATCGCAGCGTCCGAACGACTGGGGGCTCGGCTTCGAGATCCGCGACCACAAGTCACCCCATTGGACCGGCGATCGGAACTCTGCCCGGACGTACGGACATTTCGGGCAGTCGGGGACCTTCTTATGGGTCGATCCCGAGCTCGAGACCGCGTGCGTGACGCTGACCGACCGGGCGTTCGGTGATTGGGCAAAACTCGTGTGGCCCGACGTCAGCGACGCCGTCGTAGACGACTGTCAGTCGGACGATGTTCGCAGTAAAACAACACGCTGAAATCTTGCACTGGCGCAACAGGGGTAACACAAGGCACACTGGTATACGTAAGCACCGCGCTCCGAGTTACGACATAGGCCGTTGGGGAAGACGTCCCTCGTCGAAGCCGGAGGTGTTTGAGGTGCGCGCATTGAATCAGTTCGCGGACGCGACGACTGGAGTGGTGTACGTCCACTCGTCGCCCGCAGCGCTGTGCCCGCATGTCGAATGGGCACTAGCGTCCGCTCTCGAGTCGAGAGCGAACCTGAAGTGGACGGCCCAGCCGGCGACAGACGGGTTACTGCGGGCTACCAGCAACTGGGTAGGCCCAGTTGGCACGGGAGCTCGTATCGCCAATGCCTTGCGATCGTGGCCGTTGCTGCGATTCGAGGTCACCGAGGACGCCAGCGAAGGCGTCGACGGCGAACGATTCAGCTTCGTCCCAGGCCTCGGCCTGTGGCGTGGCTCGATGAGTGCGAACGGCGACGTGATCGTGGGGGAGATGCGGCTACGCGCCATGCTCGCTGCCGGGCAGGACAGCTTGGTGGCCGAACTGGACACCGCGCTCGGCACGGCGTGGGACGACGCATTGGAGCCCTATCGCAGCGGTGGTGAGGGCGCAGAAGTGACCTGGTTGCGGCGTGACGTCGGCTGAGAAAGGTTTCGGACCGGCCATGGCGGGCACCCTGTGACCATGACCACAAACGAGACCACTGACAAGGCCACGAACGAGGCCGCTAGTGACGCCGCAAATAGGGAAGCCGAGAGTCCCGAACCAACTGAAGAAGAGATCGCCGAGGCCATGAAGAAGGTCGAGGGGATAAACGATCGCTACGACTCCCCAGACCGCAAAACCGTGGTGCTCCCAGGTTCGGACGGCACGATTTCCGGTACAGCTATCAACGACTGGCTCGATGACGACGGTAATGCCGTCGACCACAGCAAGGACGGCGAGTAGCCCCGACGAGCGGGAGCTTCTCGGGCAGGCCCGAATGGAAGGTGATCGTCGAGTACGACGGTGAGCAGCACTGGACCGATTCGATGCAGCGGTCCCGTGACATCGACCGGATCGCGGAGCTGGAAGCATTGGGCTGGCGGATTGTCCGAGTGAGCAGTGAACTGCTGCGTCATCGTCCACATATCGTGCTGATGCGGGTCCGGGAGCAGCTGCGGGCGGCTGGTGCACCTGTATAGCGCGGACGAGCGGGAGGTTCTCGCGCGAATTGTGCTCGTGCAGCCCGAGAACCTCCCGCTCAACGGCGAGAAGGCAGGACTACAGCGGAATGTTCTTGTGGTTGCCCCGGCGAGCGGGTGCCGCGGCCAATGCAGCCGTTATCGTGCTGCGGGTCTTCGCGGGATCGATCACAGCATCGACGACGCCGATCGAAACGGCCCGTGCGACACCACCCGCGATTGCCTCGTGCTCGGCGGCCAAGCGATCGTGCAGCGCCTCACGCTCTTCCTCCGGCGCCGCGGCGAGCGCACGCTTGTGCAAGATGCCGACTGCGGCCTTGGCGCCCATGACGGCGACCTCGGACTCGGGCCAGGCGTACACGGCGGTTGCGCCGAGTGCGCGCGCGTTCATCGCAATGTAGGCGCCGCCGTAGATCTTTCGCGTCACCAGCGTCACGCGCGGAACCTTCGCTTCGGCAAACGCGTGCAGCAGCTTTGCGCCGCGGCGAACGACGCCTTCCCACTCCTGGCTGACGCCGGGCAGGTATCCGGGAACATCGACGACGACAACGAGTGGGATGCCGAACGCGTCGCACATGCGGACGAAACGTGCTGCCTTCTCGGCACTTTCCGAGTTCAAGCAACCGCCAAGGCGAATCGGGTTGTTGGCGAGCACACCGACCGTGCGGCCACCCATCCGGCCGAGGCCCGTGACGATGCTGCGCGCGTAATTGCCTTGCAGCTCTTCGAAACTCGACTCACCGTCGACGTTATCGAGCAACTCGTGCACGATCGGCTTCACGTCGTAGGCCCGCTTGGCCGACGGCGGCATCATCGCTTTGAGATCGGTATCGCCGTGTTCGGCGGCAACCTGATCGAAGGTGCCCTGCTCGGAGAACATCGACACGAGCCGACGGGCGCGGTGCAGCGCATCTGCCTCGTCGAGCGCGGCGATGTGCGCGACGCCGGACTTCTTGGTGTGCGTATCGGGGCCGCCGAGGGAGGCCATGTCGACCTGCTCGCCTGTGACGCTACGGACGACATCGGGACCGGTCACGAAGACTCGGCCTTCGGGCGCCATGATCACGATGTCGGTAAGCGCTGGGCCATAGGCCGCGCCGCCGGCGGCAAAGCCGAGTACGACAGAAATTTGTGGGACGAGACCCGACGCGCGGACCATCGCCTCGAATACCAGGCCGACGGCGTGCAGCGCTTCGACGCCTTCGGCGAGGCGCGCACCACCGGAGTGCCATAGGCCGACGACCGGCAGTGACTCGTCGATCGCGGTATCGATTGCGGAAACGATGTGCTTGCAGCCTTCGACTCCCATTGCGCCGCCCATGACGGTCGCATCAGAGCAGTACGCCACCGTCCGGACGCCATCGACCTCGCCGATGGCGGCCAGCACGCCGGACTTGTCTCGCGGGTGAATAGGACGGACGCTGCCGCCGTCGAAGAAACGCTGCAAACGGGCCAGCGGATCCCGGGGATCTGCGGCGGCATCGGGTTTCGCTGCCGGAGCCAGAATCGTCATCGCGTCCTCCTTGAGCATCCCCGAGGGGCTGTGGTTCGGGTTCGGGGTGAACCGGAAACCGGTCAGCCCCACGGGGATCGAGCTATTCCGAGAGGGTTATGCCCTTCCGAAGGCGAGGGCGACGTTGTGCCCACCGAAACCGAACGAGTTGTTGATCGCGTACTCGATTTCGCCGCGGCGGGGTTCGCCGTGGACGACATCGAGATCGATCTCCGGGTCCTGGTTGTCCAGGTTCAGGGTCGGTGGAACAACTCCGTCCCGGATGCTCAGCACGGTCAGCACCGACTCGAGAGCGCCGACGGCGCCAATCGAGTGACCAAGTGCGGACTTCGGCGCGTACACCGACGCGTGGTTGCCAACGGCAATGTTGATCGCATTCGCCTCGGCGGTATCGCCGATCGGAGTTGCGGTCGCGTGGGCGTTGACGTGAGTGATGTCGCTCTTTGTCAGGCCCGCGGTTTGTATTGCCCGCGTCATTGCGCGTGCAGCACCCGTACCTGCTGGATCGGGTGCCACAAGGTGGTAACCGTCGGACGTGATGCCCGCACCCAAGAGGCGTGCGTGAATCGTCGCTCCGCGTGCGATGGCGTGTTCCTCGGTCTCGATGACCATGAGCGCGCCGGCCTCACCGAAAACGAAACCGTCGCGGTCCTTGTCGAACGGACGCGAGGCTGCTTTCGGATCGTGGTTGCGTGTGCTCATCGCCCGCATCATGGTGAATGCCGCGATCGGCACCGCGTCGATATGACCCTCGACGCCACCGGTGACGACGATGTCGGCGTCACCCATCACGATCATCCGCCAGGCGTTCGCAATTGCCTCGGAACCCGACGAACATGCCGACACCGGGGTGATGACGCCACCGCGGGCCTGCAGCTCGAGACCGACGACAGCCGACGGTCCGTTCGGCATGACCATCTGAACAGCGAGCGGCGATACCTTGCGGTAGCCACCGTTCTTCAGCTTGTCGACCGAGTCGATCAAGGCGTCGCCGCCACCCAGTCCAGTGCCGATGGCGACCGCAAGGCGGTCCTTGTCGACCTCCGGGCTGCCTGCATTCAGCCACACTTCGCGGCCGAGAATCGTTGCCAGTCGCTCGACAAAAGCGAGCCGGCGGATCTCGACGCGGCTGAGCAGGGTGTTCGGGTTGACCTTGAGGTGCCCACCGATCTTGACCGGAAGGTCGTACTCAGCGACGAAGTCGTCCTCGAGAACGTCGATACCGCTCTCACCGTTGAGAAGGCCCTTCCACGTGGCGTCGACGTCACCCGCGATCGACGTCGTCGCAGCCATGGCGGTTACGACGACATTGGGGAAGTTCCCGTTTTTGGTGGAAGGAACTGTCACGGTTTTGCTCACTCGCCTTCGGAGTCGCTCTTGAACTTTGCCTTCAGTTCCTCGGCGAGGTCGGCATTTTCTGCCTCGAGCTTCTGGATGTAGCCGACTGCGTCACCGACGGTGCGCAAGCTGGCGAGGTCCTCGTCGGGGATCTTCACGCCGTACTTGTCTTCGGTCTGGACAGCGATCTCGACCATGGAGAGCGAGTCGATGTCGAGGTCGTCGACGAAGGACTTTTCGATGGTCACCTCGGACGGCTCAATGCCGGTGACCTCCTCGATGATCTCGGCGAGTCCGGCAATGATTTCTTCCTGGCTGGTCGCCACTGCGTGGCTCCCTTCTTTGTTGGGTCTACTTGTGTGTCGAGTTATCGGGGCCGAAAGTTACCGGCTTCGTGTCGGTCACCTGTTGGGTTTGCGTACACGTACGCAGCTCTGGCTGCGCGCAGGAACTAGCCGAATCCTGGGAGTTCGGCCAGTGCGGAGACATCTCCGGGGGTCTTGAGGGCCAGCGTCGGGGTGCCTCGCATTTCGCGCTTGGCAATTCCGACAAGGGCGCCGGCCGGGGGGAGCTCTGTAATCGAAGAAACCTGAGCCTTCCGAAGGCTCTCAGTGCACAGATCCCACCGAACAGGTCGTGTGACCTGGGCGGCCAGCTTGGTGAGGGCGTCATTGCCCGATGCGACGGGCTCGCCGTCAAAGTTAGACAGTAGTACCCGCGTCGGCTCCTGCGGCGTAATGGTCGCCGCAGCGGCCGATACCGCGTCTTGTGCGGGGGCCATGAAGGACGTGTGGAATGCACCGGCGACCGGTAGCGCTCGCACCCGCGCCTTTTCCGGCGGGTTGGCTGCCAGCTCTTCCAAAGCGTCGAGCCGGCCCGCAGCGACGATCTGACCGGCCGCATTGCGATTCGCCGGTATCAGGCCCAATTCTTCGAGCCGAGCAAGAACGACGCTTTCCTCGCCGCCGAGGACCGCGGACATCCCGGTCGGCTCGAGTGCGCACGCCTTTGCCATCTCGGCGCCACGGATGGCTGCGAGCGACACGGCGTCGTCTGCGGAGATCACGCCGGCAATTGCCGCCGCTGCAAGCTCACCGACGGAGTGCCCGGCAACGATCATGTCCAGGGGTGCGAGTCCGCGCGCCTCGAGCTCTTCGAACGCAAGCAAGGCAGCAGCGACGACCAACGGCTGAGTTACCGAGGTATCGGTGATCTCTTCGGCAGTTGCCGTGGTGCCCAGCCGCGTCAGATCGAGGCCCGACGCCTTCGACCACAGGGCAAGTCGGTCGATAGCTCCGGGCAACTCGAGCCATGGGCTGAGCATGCCTGGTGTCTGAGACCCCTGTCCCGGGGCGAGCATCGCGATCACACCTTCAAGAGAACACCCTCAACCCACTTGGGAGAGATGTTGTTGACCATCAAGCTTGTAGAGCTGATTTGTGGGTATCCAACAAATCTCCACGTCGGGCCGCGCAATCGGGCGGGGGTGCGCTAGCGTTACGTCCCAACGTCGCCGAATGTTACGCGTGTGAATGAAGTGGCGGATGTCCGCAGATCGTTACGGTTTTGTGTCAGCCTGCCTACTGTTGACGCGACACGGAGTACGTATGCGTCCCGGGGATTCATTGGATCACGACCCGTTATCTCGGCGATTCGCTTCAATCTGTACCGGACAGTATTTGGATGAACAAACAGCAAGCGCGCACATGTCTCGACCGCTCCGCCGCAGTCTAAATAGGCATCCAGGGTGTCCGCAAGCGCTGAACCGGCAGCGGCAAGAGGAAGCATCAATTGCTCGTTCAGAGTCGTGACAGCGGCGCTGTCGCCCAGTAATGCACGTTCCGGCAGCAGTTCGGTCGCATGCACCGGACGGGGCGCGCCCCGCCACCCGATTACCGCTTCGATGCCGGCCAACGCCTCCACCGCGCTCGTGTGTGCCGCGGCGAGGGTTCGAGTGGTCGGACCGATCACGACAGGGCCGTCGGTGAACGTTTCGAGCAGCAGATCCTTCATGAAGGCAGCCGTGGCGGCACTAGTACCCATCTCGCCGCTCACGACTGTCACGAGGCGGCTGCCCTGCACGACCGCCAAAGCGGCGCGGCCGTGTTTCTGCGCGATGCTGTGCACCGCGCCGACGACAGATACGCCTTGTTCCTCTGGTGGCGTCCCGACGAGCACCGTCGCCGGTGCTGTGGCGTCCCAGTTCAACGTTGCCGCACGGGAGAGCATGTCGGAACCCGTATCGCCGCGAACAACCGCATCGACGACGAGTGCTTCGAGCCGGGTATCCCATGCACCGCGTGACTCGGCAGCGCTCGCGTAGACCGACGCCGCAGCGAAACCGAGTTCACGCCCATAACGCAGGACCGCCTCGGTCAAGGCGACGAGCTGCCGATCGTTGCGAGCGAGTGCGGGGAGCCACTGCTCGAAGAACTCCATCGCGACCCGAACCATGTCGACGGTTTGCCGCAGGGTCAGGCGCCGCGCGAGGTCCTGTGGGATGACCTGGAATGCGTCGAGGCTGAACCGGATGTCGCTCTCCGGGTTTTGCAACCACTCGAGAAAGTTGACCACCGCTGTTTGCACCAGCATCTGCACACCGGCGCGCTGCGCCGCGTCGAGATCAGCGAAGAAAGGCAGCTGATCTTGCATCGAGGTGACGGCCTCTGTAGATAGCCGTCCCGAGAATTGCTTGACGCGGCGCAGCAACGTGTCCGGGAGCGGATCACGATTCTGCCTTGCTGGTGACAGCGCCGCAACCGGCAGGTAGACCTCGTTTTCGGGGTTGCGCTCACCCGCGCCGCGCCCGGTCGTCGGTCCCTGGTCGGCCATATGTGAAAACCTACGCTCCTTCGCTATGGGTCAAGCGACTCCGGGGTCCGATGTCGATACAGGTGCGGCAAGGACATCGTCGATCCGATACTTCGCGGCTGCTTCGACCGCTTTGGCGCGATCGATCTTTCCGGCACGGACCAGACCCGAGAGCACCGCCACCGCGATCGACTGGGCGTCGATATTGAAGACGCGACGCGCAGCCGCCCTGGTGTCGGAGAAGCCGAATCCGTCGGTGCCGAGCGTCGTGTAGTCGCCCGGAACCCATTGGCGGATCTGGTCGGGAACGCCGCGTTCCCAGTCCGACGCCGCCACGATTGGTCCCTCGGCGTCCGCAAGTGCCCTTGTGACGTACGGGACGACGGCGTCGTGTTCGGGATGCCGCAAGGCCTCCTTTTCGGAGGCGACGCCGTCACGTCGGAGTTCGTTCCACGACGTGACCGACCAGACGTCGGCGTTGACGCCCCACTCGTCGGCGAGCAGCGCTTGTGCTCGCAAACCGTCGGGAACGGTGACGCCGGAGACCAGAATCTGTGCGCGCACGCCGCCCTCTGCACCCTTGCTGTAGCGGTAGATCCCCTTCAGCAGACCCTCGACATCGAGGTCTTCGGGCTCGGCGGGCTGCACGTACGGCTCGTTGTACAGGGTGATGTAGTAGAAAATGTTCTCTCCACCAAAGCCCTCGACACCTTCGGTGCCGCCGTACATCCGGCGCAAACCATCTTTGATGATGTGCGCGATCTCGAAGGAGAACGCTGGGTCGTACGCCACGACGGCCGGGTTGGTCGACGCCAGCAGCATCGAATGCCCGTCGGCGTGCTGAAGACCTTCACCGGTCAGGGTTGTCCGACCCGCGGTGGCGCCGAGGACGAAGCCGCGAGCCATCTGGTCTGCGGCTGCCCATAGCCCGTCGCCGGTGCGCTGGAAGCCGAACATCGAGTAGAAGATGTAGAGCGGAATCATCGGTTCGCCGTGAGTCGAGTACGACGTACCGACAGCCGTGAACGACGCCGTCGAGCCGGCTTCGTTGATTCCTTCGTGGAGGATCTGCCCGACGCTGGATTCCTTGTAGGCAAGCATCAGCTCGGCATCGACCGAGGTGTAGAGCTGGCCGTTGCGGTTGTAGATCTTCAGCGACGGGAACCAGGAGTCCATACCGAACGTACGGGCCTCGTCGGGGATGATCGGCACGATCCGATTGCCGATCTCCTTGTCGCGCAACAACTCTTTCATAATGCGCACGAGAGCCATCGTCGTAGCAGCTTCTTGTTTGCCCGAGCCCTTGCGTGCGGTCTTGTACGTGTCGTCGCTCGGTTGTGGCAGCGGCTTCGTCGTCGTACGGCGTTCGGGGAGGAAACCGCCGAGTGCCTTACGGCGATCGAGCATGTACTGGATTTCGGGGGAGTCCATGCCGGGGTGGAAGTACGGAGGCAGGTACGGGTTCTTCTCCAACTCCGCATCCGACACCGGGATGCGCTGCAGATCGCGGAAGTCCTTCAAGTCCTGCAGCGTCAGCTTCTTCATCTGGTGCGTCGCGTTGCGCCCCTCGAAGTGCTTTCCGAGCGTGTAGCCCTTGATGGTGTGCGCGAGGATGACCGTCGGCTGACCCTTGTGCGCGAGCGCAGCGGCGTAGGCGGCGTGGACCTTCCGGTAGTCGTGCCCGCCGCGCTTGAGATTCCAGATGGCCGCATCGGAGAGATCCTTGACCAGTTCCTTGGTGCGAGGGTCCCGGCCGAAGAAGTGATCGCGCACGAACGCGCCGTCATTGGCTTTGTAGGTTTGGAAGTCGCCGTCGGGCGTGGAGTTCATCAGGTTCACGAGAGCTCCGTCGCGGTCCGCGTGCAGCAAGGAGTCCCATTCACGTCCCCAGACGACCTTGATCACGTTCCAGCCTGCGCCGCGGAAGAACGATTCCAGTTCCTGGATGATCTTGCCGTTGCCGCGAACCGGACCGTCGAGTCGTTGCAAGTTGCAGTTCACGACGAAGGTGAGGTTGTCGAGGCCTTCGGTCGCGGCGACGTGCGTCAAGCCGCGGGATTCGGGTTCGTCCATTTCGCCGTCGCCGAGGAACGCCCACACGTGCTGGTCCGACGTGTCCTTGATGCCGCGATCGTCCAGGTAATGATTGAACCGCGCCTGGTAAATGGCGTTCATCGGGCCCAAACCCATTGACACAGTCGGGAACTCCCAGAAGTTCGGAAGCAGTCGCGGGTGCGGGTAGGACGGCAGCCCACCGCCGGAATCAGCGTGGCTGTACTCCTGGCGGAAGCCGTCCATCTGGGCTGCCGGGATGCGGCCTTCGAGGAATGCGCGCGCATAGATGCCGGGGGAGGCGTGACCTTGGATGAAGATCTGATCGCCGCCGCCGGGGTGATCCTTGCCGCGGAAGAAATGATTGAAGCCGACCTCGTACAGGGCAGCTGAGGAGGCGTAGGTCGAAATATGGCCGCCCACACCAACTCCCGGACGCTGCGCGCGGTGCACCATGATTGCGGCGTTCCAGCGAATCCAGGCGCGGAAGCGGCGCTCGACGTCCTCGTCGCCCGGGAACCATGGCTCGTTCTCGGTGGGGATGGTGTTGACGTAGTCCGTCGATGTGAGCGCGGGAATGGACACGTGCTTCTCGCCCGCACGCTCGAGCAACCGCAGCATCAAGTAGCGCGCTCGTGTCGGCCCCGAACCTTCGAGTAGGCCGTCGAACGATTCGAGCCACTCGTTGGTCTCGTCAGGATCGATATCCGGCAGATATGACGCGACACCTTCACGAATCACTCGAACGCGGCCGTCCGAGTTGCCGTTGCTCGGCGGCGGTTGGGCTTTGCCTTGCGACGAAGGCGATTCGTGGATCAGGTCAGACACAGTTGACTCCTAGGTGCGGTGCTCGCGGGTTCGCGTGCGTTCCTAAGTGGGTAGTCCGGATGGGGACGCCACAAATCTCGATTTTCGGGATCACTGCCTATCCTTCCGCATCACGGCCGTTGGGTCATCAACTCGGTGAAACGGCGAAATCAGGAAGACTCCTGAGGCCTGTGCGGGCCGCCTGTGAACCTCAACCTAGAGTCATGGGTCGGAGTCGGATTGCGCAAATTCGTGTGATCAGCTTGCGCTAATGGCTCCGACCATGTTCGCTTTCACTACTGCACCATCAATCTTGAGGAGGACACCACCGTGGTCGCCGCGGCGGACGCGCAGAATTACGCTCAGAAGCTTGGTATTTCGCACGGAATGGCGGTACAAGAACTGGGCTGGGACGACGACACCGACGACGATTTGCGCGCCAACGTAGAGGAGGCGACCGGTGAAGAGTTGTTCGACGAAGACTCCGACGAAGTTATCGACGTCGTGCTCCTCTGGTGGCGCGACGGCGACGGTGATCTTGTCGACGCACTGATGGATGCCATTGTGCCGTTGGCGGACGAAGGTTTCGTCTGGGTTCTCACACCCAAGACCGGCCAACCGGGTCACGTCGAGCCCAGCGAGATCGCGGAATCGGCACCTACAGCCGGTTTGACGCAGACCTCGGCGGTGAACCTCGGAACGTGGACGGGTAGTCGTCTGGTCCAGCCGAAAGCGCAAGCCAAGCAGCGCTGACGCACTCGAACCAGGCCGTCTTCCAGACAATCGAAGGATCAACCATGCCCCTCGAGGTTGGTGCAGTTGCACCTGACTTCACACTCAAGGATCAGAACAACCAAGAAGTGACGCTCTCGGACTTCCGCGGCAAGAAGAACGTGCTCATCGTCTTCTATCCGCTGGCCTTCACCGGGACCTGCCAGGGTGAGCTGTGCAAGGTGCGCGACGAGCTTCCGAAGTTCCAGAACGACGGCGCGGAGATCCTCGCCATTTCCGTCGGTCCGTCGCCATCACACAAAATCTGGGCCTCGGAGCAGGGCTACACGTTCCCGCTGCTGTCGGACTTCTGGCCGCACGGTGCGATCGCCCAGGCCTATGGCGTCTTCAACGAGAAGGCTGGGTTCGCCAATCGCGGAACCTTCGTCATCGACAGAGAAGGCACCATCCGATTTTCCGAGATGAACGGGCCCGGCGAGGCCCGTGACCAGGCGGCTTGGGAGAAAGCGCTCGCCGCGCTAGATTCTTGAGGCGATAAACGGCAGCCGCACCGCGGCTGTCCCGGGCGTATAGCTCAGCGGTAGAGCTCTGGTTTTACACACCAGCGGTCGGGGGTTCGATCCCCTCTGCGCCCACCAATTAGCTCGAGGTTCGTCTTCGGGCGGACTATTTCCCGTTGATGAAGTCGTTCATTGCGCGGCGAAATTCGCGTTCTTTGCGCTTGTGTTCGCTGAATTCTTGCAACCGCTGAATCATGCTGCGTTGCCCAGCGACCCGCAGGCCGATCACCACTAGTCGCATATCGAATTCCCCCCGAACCACCGTCACGCAGCAGCAGGGAATTCCAGTCGCCCCGCTCGACCCATCGCGCCTTGCCGATGATGCCAGAATGTAACGATTCGTGCACATTCAGGCGACTCGCATCGAGGCCGCGACTTGTCCGCAAATTCTCGGGCGCCACTGGTCGTCTGATAGGGTCCGCGCACCTTCGGATTTATCGCAGTGTGAGGTTTGTGTATGTCGTATCGGCTGGCTGAAATTGATTGCGCGCAAGCGCGGATGCAGAACTCTGTGGGTGTCTCCGCGATTCAGGTTGTCTGGCTCTACGACCGTCCGGTGAATGTGTCCCGGCTCGAAGCATTCCAAGAATCACTGAAACGCGGCAGGCTCGGACGCGTAATTGCGCCCGCGGTCATCGGGCCGGCCGGTGACAGATGGACCGGCCACGCGCAGTTTGCACCACTCGAGGTCGCGACTGCTGCGATACCCCGCGCCGATCTGGAGGAGTGGATCGCGGAGCACGACAACGCGGACCTTGCCGCATATGGTGGCCCAGCGTGGCGGCTCGCGGTGACGGCGCTCGACGACGGTGGCAGTGCGGTATCTCTCCTTGTTTCTCATGCAATAGCGGATGGGCGATCTCTCGGTCAGGCGATTATCGACGCTGTTGCCGGGGAAACTCTTGACGTGGCCTACCCATCCGACACGCACGGCAAAGCCCGATTGCTCGTTGCCGAGGTTGCGGCATCGGTCCGTCAGCTCGGGCGAGTAGCCAAACTACGTTTCGCAGGGAGATCCGCGCCGCCGCCGGCCGCCGAACCTTTCGAGCGGCCCACAGAGGCGAAATCACCGACCCCCGACGAGTTCGGGCCGCTCGATGCCGACTTCCGTATTCCGAGGGCAACGGCGTTGATTCCAGCGGCGGACTGGTATGCCGCAGCCGAGTCGAGAGGTGGCACCCGAACGACGTTGGCGGTGGGAGTGATGGCCGATCTCGCAGCTGCGCTCGGGCGAACGACCACGGATGGCGTTGCGCACATTGCGATGCCAATCAGTACGCGCACAGGGGATTCCGATCTGCGCGCCAACGCGGTGCGTGGCCTTCGTTTCGAGGTGGACACCAAAAGCGGCCTCGCTCAGGACCTAACGCCATTGCGCAAGAAGATGAAGGTGCTGTTGCAGGATGCTGCAGCTACACCCGATCCCGATGCGGTCGCCATCGCGATGAATATGACGATTCCCCGGTTCTGGCTCGCGCGGACGGTGTGGCGATCCGTGGCGCCGAATTACACGACCACAGGTTGCTCGGTAGTCGGCAAACTCGATGACCAGGTAGTCCGAATTGACGGCGGGAATGCTGTGTCGATGTCGATGGGCCTTGTCAGCAGAGGCATCGAGGATCCGGCTCGCCTTGCCCCTTACGGCGGCAACCTCTGGCTTTTGATGGTCGAGACCGCAGGTTCGGTGGCAATGCGAATCTCGGGCTTTCACCCCGCGACGCCACTTGCGCGCGCGGAATTGAAGGCGAAGATTGCGGGGGTCCTCGATGAATACGGGCTCACGGTG
The DNA here is from genome assembly GCA_038256175.1 of Mycobacteriales bacterium. Lineage (GTDB taxonomy): Bacteria > Actinomycetota > Actinomycetes > Mycobacteriales > Mycobacteriaceae > Antrihabitans. Next base: position 8,277 of record JBBSKP010000043.1, on the reverse strand, counting down.
GCGTTTTGGTGATTCGACTCTGTGGTGATTCGGCCTGAATGCCAAGGCTTGTCCCACCGCCAGCCCCCGAAAGTCCGGCTGGCGGTGAGACAGGGACCGTGCCGGCCGGTCGGGGTTGGCCTGCATGGTAGCCAGTATTTCGTTCACGTCGTATAGGGCGTTACTGGTCGGAAAGCTGACTCAGCGCTCCACCCGGATCGGCTCGAGCATTCGGTGGGGCGACCGGAGTGCGACAGCAACCTGATCGGTTCGCCCAACAGGATTAGCGCCCGGTCCGACGCGAAACTGGAGGTCGCGGGGTTGGGGATTTGTGCCGCACTGGGGGCAGCGGCCGGTGCTCTCCAGGTCGGTTCCGCACGCGGAGTGGGAGAAGATTCGGCGCGGACCACGCGGGGCGGAGCGTTGCTCACCCCACTTCATCAACGCGAACATGGCTGGCCATAGCGAGATCGCCTCGGGAGTGAGCGTGTACTCGCCGTGTTTGTTCGACGGCGACTTGACCAGTAGTCCCGCGTCGACTAGAGCGAAAAGACGTTGCGTCAGTACGGCTTTGGAAATGTCGAGGTGGTCCTGAAAGTCCGTGAAGCGTCGCACGCCGAAGAAGGCGTCGCGCAGGATCAGGAGCGTCCAGCGTTCGCCGATTAGCTCGAGCGCGCGAGCGAGCGAGCAGTCCTGCTGTGCGTAGTCGGTCCCGAGTGCCATGGGAACATCGTAGCGCGATGGTCTGTTGACCGAACTATTCTGCTACATTCACTGCAGCGTGTTAGTTCGTTGACCAGACCAAGGGGTACGTGATGAGTTCAGCGCAGGACGTGGTCGTTCGAACGGCCCGTCGGGCACTCTCGGTCGCAGCACTCGGAACCCTGTTCACGCTGATCACGTTCACCGCACCACTGGCGACGTTGAACAGCACAGGAGCCGGGCTTGGCGCCGATGCCGCGGGACGAACGTGGATTCTGAGCTCGATGAGCATCGGGCTGGGCGCGGCATTGCTCTCCACCGGAACCATCTCGGACGATTTCGGCAGGCGCAGGACGTTTCAGGCCGGCATGCTCGTACTCGCGCTGGCCTCCGTGCTGAGCGCACTCGCGCCCAACGTCGTCGTATTCGTGCTCGCGCGAGTTCTGCAGGGTGTAGGCGGCGCGGCTGTGATGGCGTCGAGTCTGGGGATCATCGCGCACAGCTACCCGGCCGGCCCCGCACGTGCGGCGGCGAGCGGAGTGTGGGGCGCGAGTGTGGGTGCGGGCATTGCTACCGGACCATTGCTGTCGGCCGGCTTGGACCGGGTCGCCAGCTGGCGCGATGTGTACTGGCTGTTGTTCGTCGCAGGTGTCGCGACCGCGGTCGCCGCCCACTTTCTGGTCGTCGAATCCCGAACCGAAGAATCGCGCAGGCTCGATATCGCCGGAACAGTGTTACTCGCTGGCGGTATGAGCGCACTTCTTGCTGCACTCGTCGAGGGGCGTCAGGGGTGGACATCGGTCGAGGTTGTCGTTCTGGCGGTCGCGGCAGTCGTACTGCTCGTGGCGTTTGGCGTCGTCGAATATCGCAGCAGCGCAGCGATGTTGGACCTGTCGCTCTTTCGCCAGCCCGCTTTTGTCGCAGCGACGGCTGCAGCGCTGGCGACAGGTGCGGGCATCATCGCGTTGATGTCCTACATGTCGGGGTTCCTCGGCGTTGCCTTGCATATCTCGGCGTTGGGTGCAGCGTGTCTGCTGTTCGTGTGGTCGGCCATCAGTGTCGTGACAGCGTTGCTTGCCCGGCGAATCCCTGCGACGGTCTCCGGACGGACGCAGCTTGCCATCGGATTGTTGGGCGTCGGGGTGGGGCAGTTCGCACTGTTCGGTGTCACCGAGGCGTCGTCGTGGTCGAGGTTCCTGCCTGGCCTCGTGATTGCGGGGGTAGCGAGTGGTGTCCTCAATGCCGCGTTGGGTCGCGAAGCGGTTGCCAGCGTTCCCGCAGGCCGCGGTGGTATGGGCAGCGGCGCGAACAACACCGCTCGTTACGTCGGGTCGGCCATCGGCGTCACTGTCGTGGCGGTAATTGCGGCTCGCCCCGGATCGGGCGCACATGCCACCGCCGGCCTGATCGACGGATGGAATCACGCAACGCTGGTGACGGCCACAGTCTCGATCCTTGGCGCGGCTGTCGTGTTCGCATGTCGTCCTCGGCGATTCGCCAAAGCCCAGGAAGGTGCGCTCGTCAACGCAGTGTGACCACGAGATCTGCGTACGGCTTTGTGCGCTCGATCAGCTCCGCGTTGGGATCGTCGACGGTTCTGACCCATTCTGTTGCGTCGGCAGAACGGCGGCCATGGCTTTCGTGTCGCACGACAAGACGCTGTCGGCGCAGTTCGGGGTCGATCTCGAGGAACCACACCTGATCGATCGAGGAGCGCACACGTCGCCAGTTTGCGGCATCCAGCAACAGGTAGTTGCCCTCGGTGAGAACCAACGGTACGTCTCGACCCACTGCAACGGCGCCGGCGATTGATTCCTCCAGGCGTCTGTCGAAAGCGGGAGCGTAGACAATCGTGTCGTCGGAATGTCGTAATCGCTGCAGGCAGGCCGCGTAGCCATCGACGTCGAAAGTGTCGGGCGCACCTTTGCGTGCCGCGCTGCCGAGACGGTCGAGTTCGGCATTGGCCAAATGGAAGCCGTCCATTCCGACGACGGCGGTATCGCCGCCCAGGGCGGCCGCCAATGCAGTGCACAGACGGGTTTTGCCAGCTCCTGGCGCACCGGTGATACCGAGGATGTGGCGCCCGTCGCCACTGCGCAGAGCGCGTGCGCGTACGACCAACTGGTCGAGCGTCGCGGCGATGACCTCGGGCACGAGCCATTATTGCGCCATCGAGTACGGACTTTGTGTGGCATTCCGCGAGAGCGGTCGTGCGAAAACTCCGTGTTCGAGGGAGGCCAACGGGGGAGGGGTGCACCCAAGGTGGGAAATCCCTCACCCTGGGAGTGTGTCCACCACCACTGGGGATACTCCCGCGAAGGGCCGCGATCGACAAGATTTGCATCAAGCGAATCGCATAAGCGACCTGGCAGTGGGAGAAGAAAATGTACGTAGTTGCAGGCACACAGACCGGAACCTCTGACGCGTCGTTCATCCGTACGCAGCCGGAGATGTTTACCGATGCGGCACAACAGGATCCGCACGGCATCGCGGTGTCGTCGGCCGGCCGTGAGCTGACCTTCGCCGAGGTCGACGGCTGGTCCGATCGGCTCGCCGATGGGCTGATCGCGTTGGGCGCCGGAGCGGACGCTCACGTTGTGATGGCCCTGTCCCCATCCATCGAATCCTTCGTCGCGATGTGGGCAGTTGCGAAAACCGGTGCGGCGCTCGCATCGGTCGACCCCAGCGACATCTACGCGCCGACCGCCAAGGTGCTGGCCGACACTCGCATCGCGGTCGGTGTCACGACGCGGGCGCAGCGTCGCCTGCTGCCGGACTCGATCAACTGGCTCGTCCTCGACGACAACTTCGCCACCGAGGCGGTTTCGGTCAAGCACGCGGCGTAGAGCTACAAGGCAGCGAAAATCCGCTCGCATCGTGCCGCCATATCGTCCGCACTGTGCCCGGGATGCTCCTGCCACCACCGCACCACCGCAGTAACAGTGCTGAACCAGATGTGCGTCAGCAGCGAGAGATCTTCGGGATCGGCGTTGCCGCCGACCGCGAGCACCTCGTGTGCTCCCATCGCCCCCATAGTGTTGAGTGCCTTCCGATATCCATGTGCCGCTTCGCTCCCCACGCCAGTCGGCGGCATGGTCGGGTCGTAGAGCACCGCCCAGTCGTATCGCCGACCCTCGAGCGCCCCAAAGATCGCGCGCAGAGTGCGGGCTGCGCGCTCAGGCGCCGGGCCTGCGGTCTGGGCTCCGGACACCGCGTCGACGAGTGGTTCGCCCGCCCGCCGCACACATTCGAGATGTAGGAGATCGCGGGAGCCGAAGTAGCTGTAGATCAACGGTTTCGAAATACCGGCCTTGCTGGCAATCGTCGCTACGGATGCGGTGGCGTAACCGCGCAGGCCGAACTCCGCGCCGGCGACGGCGAGGATCTGCTCCTCCCGTTCGCCCCGCGGAACTCCCTTCGTGCCTGCGTTGTTCGCCACCGCTCTCCTCAACCGCGCGTTCTCAGATCTCGCGTGCCTCGGTGTGCATGTCCCGAAGGTGGCCGTAGACCGCCGCGTTCAGCTTGAGCCCTTCACGTTCCGCCTCGCTGAGCTCGCGGCGCACCTTGCCCGGCACACCCGCAACGAGCGAGCCGGGAGGAATGACTGCGCCCTCGGGAATGAGCGCGTTGGCCGCGATAAGAGTTCCGGCACCGATCTGCGCACCGTTGAGAACGGTGGCGCCCATGCCGACGAGGACGTCGTCACCGACGGTGCAGCCATGCAGAATTGCGTTGTGCCCCACGGATACTCCGGTGCCGACGACGAGCGGGAAACCGGGATCCGCATGCAATGCGCAGCCGTCCTGGATGTTGGTTCGCGCGCCGATCGTGATGTCTTCGACGTCGCCACGCACGACCGCGCCGTACCAAATACTGACCTCCGCCTCGAGTCGAACTCTGCCGATCACGGTGGCGTTCGGAGCAATCCACGCCGAGTCGTCGACCTCAGGAGCGTGTTCGCCGAGTTGAATCTTCATGTTTCCCTCTCAGTTGCGGAGCTGACGGATCAGCACATCACGCGGTCGGATCGATGAGTACGCCCGGGTTGAGGATTCCGGCAGGATCGAGCGCGGACTTCGCTGCGCGCAACACCGCGGCGAACGGTTCCGGCCGCTGCCGGTCGTACCACGGGCGATGATCTCGACCGACAGCGTGATGGTGCGTGATCGTGCCACCTGAGCTCGCGAGGGCCTCCGATACTGCGGCCTTGATGTCGTCCCATTGCGCGACGGTGTCGCCCCAACGGCCCGCGGCGTAGATGCCGAAATACGGGGCGGGTCCGTCGGGATAGACATGGGTGAAACGGCACGTGACCACACCGGTCGCACCGACGGATCGGATGGCGTCGTTCGCGGCCTGCGTGACCGTCGCTCGCAGATTGTCGAATCTGTCCCAGGTGCAGGCGGTTTCGAAGGTTTCGACAATCATGGACCGCGACGCCATCGCATCGCGCTGATACGGCATCCGCAGAAACGACGATCGCCACGTGTTCGACGCGCTCGTTCCCGGAGCCGCAGTGGTGGAATCGGTGAAGCGCGGGGGATCGGGCAACTCGCCCCCATGGTCGCGGCACAGCTCCACGGCGCGATCCATCCATGCGACGACCGGATGATCGGCAGATTCGAATCCGAGCACAAGCACGCCACCGGCCGACGCAGCGCCCGCGTTGATGAAGGCTTCGACCGGATCCAGCAGACGGCAGTTCGCCGGGTAGATGCCGGATTGGGAGAGTGCGCGCGTCGCTGCGACCGCATCGGCGTAGTCGGAAAAGTGCACGGACGCGTTCGCCCGCCACCGCGGCCGGTCCTGCAGGCGCATCCAGGCTTCGGTGATGATGCCCAGCGTGCCTTCCGAGCCGAGGAACATGCGGTCCGGCGACGGTCCCGCGCCGGATCCGGGCAGCCTGCGGGATTCGCTCACGCCGGATGGCGTTATGACGCGCATTGATTCGACCAGGTCGTCGATGTGGGTATAGAGGGTCGCGAAGTGTCCACCTGCTCGCGTCGCCAGCCAGCCGCCGAGTGTCGAGAACTCGAAGGATTGCGGGAAATGTCGCAGCGTCAGGTCGGCCGGTCGGAGTTGGGCCTCCAACGCCGGGCCGAAGACGCCGGCCTGAATTCGGGCGGCCCGGCTGGTCCGGTCGATCTCGAGCACCTGATCGAGTGCCGCGAGGTCCATACTGACCGCGCCGGCGTAGTCGCCGTCGAGTCTGGATTCGATTCCTCCGACGACGGAACTGCCACCACCGTAAGCGATTACCGCGATATTGGTACGAGTGCACCAGTCGAGGACGTCGATCACATCTTGTTCGACGCGAGGGCGGATGACGAGGTCGGGGGAGTTGTGGACGGCACCGTGCAGGTTGCGAACGATGTCCCGGAACGCCTGCCCGTGGGTATGTGCGGCACGGTCGACCAGATCATCGGTGCACAAGTGTGCAAGCGACTGGGGTGGCGTCACCCGGGACGGCGCAATGCCCAACGACTCCACGTCCGGAGGTTCATGGGCGGTCAGGTCCGCGCCGGGCAGCATCGCCGCCGCTCGTCGAGTCAGGGCTGCGAGTTCTTCACCCTGGACGGCGTCTTCGACGTTCCCCCAACCCCACCATGAACGTGTTTTTGCCGCGGTCATCGATACCCTCCGTTGAATTGACTCATCGGTAACTTACCGCGAGATCAATTAATGCGATAGGCCTAGTTGGGGTTCGCTCGCAGGTGCTCGAAGATCAGCGTCGTCTCGGTACCGGCGACTTCCGGGTCGGCGCCGAGGTGTTCGATGACGAAATCGCGCAGGCGGTGCGCGTCTCGGACGGCCACATGCAGCAAGTAGTCGTCCGAGCCCGCGATGAAGTAGATGTCGACGACTTCAGGCACCCGCGCGATTCGTGTTGTGAACTCCGCGTGCTTGCGAGCGTGGGCCTGCAGGCGAACCGAGATCATCGCCTCGAGGCCGCGTCCGAGTGCGGCGGGATCGATGTCCGCGTGAAATCCGCGGATCACGCCGCGATCGATTAGGGCACGAACGCGGCCCAACGCAGTCGACGGCGCAATCCCGGCGAGCGCTGCAAGTGCGTTGTTCGGAGTCCGTGCGTCGCGCTGGAGTTGGCGGATGAGGATTCGATCGACGTCATCGATCTCGGCCTCCCGAACATCGTTCGACGGACGACCCTCGGCCAGCCTAGATTCTGAATATTCGTGAGCCATGAATGCACAATAGAGAATTGTCTGCGGAGCTATGGCTAATTGATAGAAGATTATTCACACTTGACGGAGGTGAAGCGTGATTCGTTTCACACCACAGACCAGAGTCGAGGAGCAAAAATGAAGGTCGGAGTACCCCGCGAGATCAAGGACCAGGAATTCCGTGTGGCCCTGACCCCGGCAGGGGCACACGAACTCGTCGAACGCGGCCATGACGTGGTCGTCGAAACCGCGGCGGGCGTCGGATCCGGCTTTACCGACGGCGAATACACGGCAGTGGGTGCTCGCATTGCCCACACCGCCGACGAGGTCTGGCGCGACGCCGAACTGCTGCTCAAGGTGAAGGAACCAATCGAGGCCGAATACTCACGAATGCGGGCTGAGCAGGTGCTGTTCACCTACCTTCATCTAGCCGCATCGAAGCCGTGCACCGACGCGATTCTGGAGTCCGGCACAACCGCGATCGCGTATGAGCAGGTGCAGGCGGCCGATGGTTCGCTTCCGCTGTTGGCGCCGATGAGCGAGGTTGCAGGCAAGCTCGCAACGCAGGCCGGCGCGTACCACCTGATGAGCCCCGTCGGCGGTGCCGGCGTGTTGATGGGTGGTGTTCCCGGCGTCCGACCGGCGAATGTCGTCGTGATCGGTACGGGTGTCTCAGGCACGAACGCCGCGTCGGTCGCACTCGGCATGGGTGCACGAGTGACGTTGCTGGACTTGAATATTGCCCGCCTCCGTGAGGTGGACGCCCAGTTCGGTGGCCGCGTGACCACGGTGACGTCCAACAAGTTCGAGCTCGAGAAGGCCGTGCTGGAAGCAGATCTCGTGATCGGCGCCGTACTGGTGCCAGGAGCGCGGGCGCCCAAGCTCATCAGCAACGAGCTGGTTGCGCGGATGAAGCCCGGTTCAGTTCTCGTCGATATCGCCATCGACCAGGGGGGATGCTTCGAGGCGTCGCGGCCAACCACGCATGCGGACCCAACCTTCATGGTCGGCGGATCCGTCTTCTACTGCGTCGCGAACATGCCCGGCGCCGTTCCGCATACTTCGACCTACGCGCTGACGAACGCGACACTGCCATTCGTGGTCGCTCTCGCGGACAAGGGCTGGCGCAAAGCTGTCGGCTCGGATTCTGCACTGGCACAAGGCCTTGTCGCACACGACGGCCAGCTGCTTTCGGCTGCTGTCGGCGCCGCACACGGATACACGGTCCGCGGCGCGGCGTAGCAACCCTGTGCGCGTTTTGCCCGAAAGGACACGGGTGTGATGTCTCAGGACATGTTGAACAAATGTGTCTCAGGACTTCGTGGACGATTTTTTGGTGAGCAATTGTGAGGTTACCGTTCTGTCGAGGGTCAGGGTGCGTGCGAGGCGGTCATCGACCATGATGGTGACCTCG
>JBBSKP010000042.1:0-27654 GCA_038256175.1 Mycobacteriales bacterium | reverse complement strand
GATGAAGCTAGAGATGATGAAGCTAGAGATGATGAAGCTAGAGATGATGAAGCTAGAGATGATGAAGCTAGAGATATTGAGTATAGTCAACTACAAGTAGATGGTCGGGCAGTGTCAACGACTCCCGGGCCGAAGCCCAGACGCAAGTACGACAACAGTCGCCGCAGCGCCGACGCCTCGGCTCGTCAGCGCAGCATCGTCGAAGCGGCAACGGCGTTGTTTGTAGAGCAGGGCTTCGGTGCGACATCGATCGATCAGATCGCCGCCGCCGCCGATGTGTCCCCGCAGACCATTTACGGGACCTACGGCTCGAAGGCCGCCGTGCTCTCTCGCGCCATCGACATCGCTTTGGTCGGCGATTTCGACGAGATCCCGCTGATACAGCGCGCGCCGGTGCTCGCCGAGACGTCCGGCAAACAACACCGTCTACATTTCGAAACCGGCGCGCGCTTCGTCCGCGCCATCCACGAGCGGGTGGCTTCGCTGATGCGGATAATGGAGCAGGCAGCTTCCACCGATCCTGGACTCGAGGAACTGCGCACCAGACTTGTCCACCAGATGCGTGCGAACTGCGCGGTGTGGATAGCCCAACTCGGCCCAAAAGCACTGCGGCCGGGCCTATCCGAGGCTCAAGCCACAGACGTGATGGTGACCGCGCAGGCGCCGTACCTGTATTCGGCGTTCACCGTCGACCTGGGATGGACTCCGGACCGATATGAAGAATGGCTCGCACACGCGATGCCACGTCTGCTGCTACGACCGGAACTTCTGACCGATTGATTCGCCTTGTCCAGATCGCGCAGTTTGTCAGCCCAAGGCGACAGAGGCTGGCACGCTCAGGATCATGCACCGCAAGCTCATCCTTTTCGTGTCAGCACTGTTCGTCGCCGCCGCGATGATGTTCTCGGCGACCGCACCGGCAACCGCGCTTACGACGACTCTTTCGCAGCGGTCGACCGGCGCCGCGCAGATCCAGCACGAAAACTCCACTCCAGGTTCGAGCGTCGTCCGCCAAAGTCCTTCGACGACGGACACGGTCGCCAAGGTCAAAAAGGAGAAAAGAGTCGTGGCGGACTGATCGGAGCGATCATCGTTGTGATCGTTCTGCCAATCGTCGGGGTACTAGCCGTGCGCTGGTTCATCAAACGCCGCGGATCGGGCAGCTGACCTCACGCCGTCGATCGCCAGGAAGCTCAAGTAGCTCGGGTGATCCGGATCGAGGACGATGGTCTGGCCGTTGATCCTTCGCTTCAGTCTCGGCGGAAGCCAATGGCGGGGAACGCTGGTCGGCGCGACGGCGACGCGTAGTCGATGGCCAGCGCGCAGGACCGCGTCGGTCGGGTTGATCTCGATATCGATGTCGAATGGTTCGCCAGGCACAACGGGCAGAACAGAGTCGGCGCGCAAGGTGTGCATCGGGAAGATCAGTTCGCCGTCGATGTACTTACTGTTCTCCTCGTCGATGGCGCGCATGGACGACAGCAATGCGCCGCGGGTGACGGGGGCAGACGCGCCGCTTGGCTCGACGTCGGTGATCGTGACCGACCAAAATGCCTCCGTACCACCAGTTTCCACGCGAAGATGCAGGTTGAGCGGGCCCGAGAGCACCAGGTCATCGGCCAGGGGCGCGGTGGTGAACGTGACTGCGGCGGCTTCGGCGCGGCGGTCGTCGGACCCGAAGTGAGGTCCGAACATCGTGGCGAGCCCTGTGCTGATCAGCGCCGTGTTGTTGGACGCCAGGCTTTGGCGACGGGTCGGCACCGGCAGCCGCCTGCTGTCGGCAGAGGGTGTGCTGTCCAGAGACGCGTCAGCGCACGCATGTTCGGCCGAGCCGCTGCCGTCGGGCGTGAGATACAGCCGGCGCACTGTGGCGGCAGGGTCGATGGAGGAGGAGCGAGTGATCCACCCGCCACCCCCTTGTCTGCGTAGGGTGACCGGGCCGAAGCCGTCGATCCCGTTGTCGATTCCCTTGAGCCACTTGTCGAACCACGCGCATTGCAGTTCGTCCAGGGCGGCCGGATTGCCCGGTTCTCCGAAACCGCTGCCGAAGCTCATGTGGTAGCCGTCGTCGACCACAACCTGTTTGGCGCCGTCGGTGAGATCGAGCCGATCGAACATGCGGAAGTTGGAGCGGTTGTAGACGTCATGCCAGGCGCCGTGGATCCAGGTCGCCGCCGTGATCTCCTCGAAGCGGGGCAGTTTGGCTGCCCACCGGTCGTTGAGGAAGCCATCAGGATGTGCGTCGGTCTTGAGAATCTGCGCCCCGTGGCTCATGCCGCTGAACGGATCGCGGAACCGATCACGCAGAAGCGGCCGGAGCACCCGATTGCGGATCATGCCGCGCAGCGACGGCAACCACTTCGAGGCATTGACCGCCGCCATCCACAGCGCCATGCCCGCGGTGGGCACGCCACCTGTCAGGCCGAGTTCGCGAACAGGGTCCTCGCCACCGGCGATTGCGAAGATCGCATCGAGTCCTTCGGGACGGTGACCGGCGGTGAGGCAGGCGGCAATAGCCCCGTAGGACACGCCGGTAGCCCCGAGATGTCCGTTGCACCAAGGTTGTTCGCGTACCCAGTCCAATACTTCGACGTAGTCCAGCTGTTCGCGGGGATCGAAGAAATCCCAAGTCCCGGTGGATGATCCGGTGCCACGTACATCTACGACCAGCGTCGCGTAACCGCGCTCGACCAATGTCCGGTTGCTCGCCCAGACATCGACCGCACCCCCGGCCGGGGTGTGCAACAGGTGCTGCCTGGTGAAGCGGCGACGGTCCGGCTCCGACCGCTTGGCAGCGGCCCGTCGCGCTCGATCGGCGATCCGCGCGGCCAGGCGGTTCGTCAACCGGTTGTACGGCGTGAAGTTGACGACGACAGGAAACGCGCCATCGGCGGGCGTGGATCGGTGTCGCGCAGGCCGCAACAGATCGGCGCAGAGCACGACGCCGTCGGACATGGGAATGGCGATAGTGGTGTCGAGGTAGACCGCCGGATACTGCGCAGACCCAATGTCGAATCGGGCATCCGGTGGGAGACCCGGCGAATCGTGATGAAGAGGTGCGGCCATGATCGTCAGCCTAGATCCGCAGACGCGCCGCGGTACACGACGCTACGATCATGCCGCGGCGCCGTGCCCCTCCACCATTCGAATGCCGCCCATCACGCGGGGAGAACAATGACGGAATTCGGCCACCGGTACTCCCGAACTGTCACAGCCAGCGCTGTGCTGTGTGTCGCCGTCCTGCTCGTCGCGGGATGCGGCGGCTCGACTACGACAAGCGACAAGGAAACAACCTCCTCCTCGCAAGCAACGACGTCCTCGCAATGTGTGGAGGATGTCGACAAGGTGATCTCCACCAAACTGCCGGAGTCGGCCACCACTGCGGCGCTACCGGCCGACCTCGTCGCCAAACTCGATGCGGCCGTGCAGTCTTCGTTCAAGGACGACGCCACACCGGGCGCAATCGTGGGCGTGCGGACTCCGCAGGGCACGTGGATCAAGGCGTACGGCATCAGCGACACAGGCACCAATGCTCCGATGACGGCGGACCTGCACACGCGTATCGGCTCGATCACCAAGACGTTCACGGGCACGTTGCTCCTTCAGCTCGCAGCGCAGGGCAAGCTGTCGCTCGACGACCCGATCGAGAAGTACGTGCCCGGCGTACCCAACGGGGACCGCGTCAGTCTGCGACTTTTGTCGAACATGACCAGCGGGGTTGCCAGCTATACGTTCAACAAGGAGTTCGACGAGAAGTTTTTCGGCAACACCGAAACGATATTCACGCCAAGCGAACTGGTTGCGTACGGCGTAGCGAAGTCGCCGCTCTTCGAACCGGGCGCCAAATACAACTACTCGAACACCAATCTCGTCCTACTGGGCTTGGTCATCGAGAAGGTCACCGGCCAACCGGTGGGCGACCTTTTCCAGAAGGAGATCATCGACCCACTCGGTTTGCGGAATACGGTGTGGCCGAACACCTCTACGGACCTGCCCGCGCCATACTCTCAGGGCTACACGCTGCAAGGCGAGCAAGCGACACCCGAGAAGCCTGCCAACTCTACGCACTGGAACCCATCGTGGATGTGGACCGCCGGCGGTTTGATCTCGGGTATCAACGACTTGTTGACCTACGGCCGAGCCCTGGCCACAGGACAGGGGCTACTACCCCCTGCGACGCAGACCGAGCGACTAACGTCGTTCCCCCAGTCGTCGGAGTATTCGTACGGACTCTCGCTGGCTTGCGTCGACGGCTGGGTGGGCCACACGGGCGAAACGCCGGGATACAACACCAGCCTCTATCACGACACAACCACCGACACCACGGTGATCGTCCAGACCAACAGCGACATCGCGTCCGGATCGTGCTCCGAATCGCCGACACTGGCTGGCAATTCGACCACCATGTACTGCACGACCCCATCGACACGCATCGAGGTCGCAGTGACAGAGGCGCTCGGACACGCCTTCAAGCCCCCGGCCCAGAAGTAGGTACGAGACTCAGCGATGACCACGCCGGCTGACGCTCCAGGGTCGATGGAGCCCGCGCCGCAAGTGACCGGGCTCGCAGCAACGATGACCGTCGTCGCGATGGGCCTTGGATACAGCATCTCGATGACAGACCCGACCATCCTTTCCGCGAATATCTCGGAAGTGCGCGCCGGACTCGACCTGACCAGCAGCACAGCCAGTTTCGTTGCCAGCCTCGCCACACTTGCGCTCGCAGCAGCGGTACTCGGTGCGGGCGCGTTGGGTGACCTCTACGGCAAGAGGCGCTTGTTCGTCATCGGTCTGTTCGGCACGGTCGCATTCAACGTGCTGGCGGCAGCCGCGCCGAACGGTGCGATCCTCATTGTTGCTCGTGCGGGTGTGGGTGTGGGTGTGGGATTCGCGCTCCTGCTCGGACTTTCATTGGCCATCGTCAACGACACCTTCCCGCCCGAACGCCGAGCGGCGGCGATCTCGCTGTATCTCGGCGCATCGTTCGCGTTTTCTGCTCCACAGCCTGCAATCGGAAGTCTCTTGGCGGAGCACTTGGGCTGGCGCGCCGGATTCCTCGTCGCACCGGCCGTTGCGGTGATCACGTTGCTGATCACCCTGCGATATGTGCCCGAGACCGCCCGAGCTCCTCGCAAGCTGGATCTGGCTGGTGTCGGGTTGGTGGCGATCGCGCTGCTCGCCATCGTCTACGGGATCTCGCGTCTCGCAGAGGGACTGACGGCCAACGCGCTCGTACCGATCGTCATCGGACTGGTCGCCGCCGTCGGGTTTGTGACACACGAGTTGCGAACCCCCGCACCGGCGTTGGATCTCCGAATATTTCGCTCCCGGGCAGTCTCCGTCGCGGTATCCGCGGGTGTTACCAAGAACTTTCTCACCGGTGGATGCACGATCCTCTTCGCCTATTACATCGTCGCCATTCGCGGGGAATCGCCTGCGCTCCTCGGACTTCTGCTCGTTCCAGCGACAATCATGCAAGCTTTCGCCGCCATCGGTTCCGGTCGGTTGGCTGAGCGCATCGGTAACAGAGCAGTTCTCGTGCTCGGACTCGTCCTGCTACTAGCCGGTTTGCTCGTCCTGACCGTGCTCGAGAAAGACAGCCCGATGGCGGTGCTATTTGCGGCGATTGTCCTGATTTGCCTCGGCGGCGCCGTCGTACAGACACCACAGTCCACGATCATGATGAGCAGTGCCCCCGCCGACCTCAGCGGTGCCGTGGCGGCTCTGAAGTCTGCGACCGGTCAAGCCGGCTACTCCTTGGGTCCCACCTTGTTTGCGCTGATCGGCACATCACTCTTCGTACGGGATGGCGCACACAAGTTGGCAGACTCCAACATCACCGAAGATCAAGCACGGGAAGCACTCCGAGTCGCGCACGGTGGCACGGAGTCAGGCAGCGGTGGGACGAACGTACTCGATCCAGAACAAGCACGCGAAGTGGTATCGGCGGCGACGGACAGCATGGTCGATGCGATAAACACGTTGGGTCTCGTCATGGCTGTTGTGCCCCTCACTGCGATCGTCTTCGCGCTGGTTCTCCTGCGCTCCGACAAAAGCACCCAGTCCAAAACGACGCTCTAACACAACCGCCCTCGCAGGATAACCATGTCAGGAGCAGCAAGCACGTCGGCACCGAGCCGCGGATCACTCTCGTACACCAACAGATCAGCGGGAGCACCATGCTCCAAATTTGTTCTCCCAAGCCATTTTCGGGCATCCCAACACGCTGCGCCGAGCGCTTCGGTCGGAGTGAGACCAACCCGCGCGAGCGCAGCCACCTCGTCGGCGATGCGCCCGTGCACAATTGAGCCGCCCGCATCCGTTCCGGCGAAGATCGGTACACCCGCGCCATGCGCGTTGCCGACGGTCTGCGCAACGCGCGCATGTAGGTCGCGCATGTGCCGGGCATAGGCGGGAAACTTCCCCGCCTCGTCGGCAATCGAGGGAAATGTATCGATGTTGATCAGTGTCGGCACGAGCGCAGTGCCATGGTCGACCATCATCTGGACGGTCTCGTCCGTCAGCCCTGTGCCATGTTCGATGCAGTCGATACCTGCGCCGATCAAGCCGGGCAGCGCGTCCTCTCCGAAGACGTGGGCAGTCACCCGCGCGCCGTGCTGATGGGCCGTATCGATTGCCTGCTTCAGTATGTCGTCGCTCCACAACGGTGCGAGATCGCCAACTCCGCGATCGATCCAGTCGCCGACGATCTTGACCCACCCGTCGCCGCGGAGGGCCTGTTCGACGATGAGATCGGGCAGTTCCCGCTCATCGTCGATCTCGATACCGAGCTCGCGGATGTATCGCCTGGGCCGGGCAATGTGCCTGCCCGCGCGAATGATCTTCGGCAGATCCGCCCGATCGTCGATGAATCTCGTGTCGATCGGCGAGCCGGCATCGCGCAGCAACAACGCGCCGACCTCGCGTTCGACCTCTGCCTGCGCGATCGCACCCGCGACATCCTCGTGGCCGCCGCCATGTTTTATGCCGACGTGGCAATGCGCATCGACCAGCCCAGGCAAGATCCACCCCGATTGGCACAGGGTGTCGGCGCCCGCGACGGGCTCGTGCGAAATCAGTCCATCGCGGATCCAGAACTCGACCGGCTGCTCATCTGGCAGCGCCAGCCCGCGGAGGTGCAGCGACTCCCCCACGCGCTAGTTCTTCGGCAGCTTCAGCTTGGAGAGGTCGAAACCTTCGAGGCCGGGTGGCAATTCGTCGAGACCCTTCGGCATCGACGACAGATCTGGCATCCCGGGCGGGAGCCCTGCGGGCATACCCGGAAATGCACCGCGAGCCTTTGGCGGCGTCGGGCCGCGTCCGCCCTTCTTGCCCTTCTTGCCCTTGCGACTGCTCTGTGGCTTGCGAGTACCCGGCAATCCCATTTGCCGGCCCATCGTCGCCATCATCTTGCGGGCTTCGAAGAAGCGATCGACAAGCTGATTGACTTCCGACACCTTGACGCCCGAGCCGTTCGCGATCCGCAGTCGACGGGACGCGTTGATGATCTTCGGGTTCTCCCGCTCCTGCGGGGTCATACCGCGAATGATCGCCTGCACCCGATCGAGCTGGCTGTCGTCGACCTGAGCCAACGCTTCCTTCATCTGTCCGGCACCGGGCAGCATGCCGAGCAGGTTCGCGATCGGTCCCATCTTGCGGATCGCCATCATCTGCTCGAGGAAGTCCTCGAGCGTCAGCTGACCCGACCCGATCTTTTCGGCGGTCGCCATCGCCTGCTTCTCGTCGAAGTGCTGCTCCGCAGCTTCGATGAGGCTGAGCACATCGCCCATACCGAGGATCCGGCTGGCCATGCGGTCAGGGTGGAAGACGTCGAAATCTTCGAGCTTCTCGCCGGTGGACGCGAACATGATCGGCATACCGGTCACTTCGCGGACGCTCAGGGCCGCACCACCGCGCGCGTCGCCGTCCAGCTTGGTCAGCACGACGCCGGTGAAGCCGACGCCGTCACGGAACGCCTCGGCAGTGCTGACGGCGTCCTGGCCGATCATCGCGTCGAGTACGAACAACGTCTCGTCAGGTTGGACCGCATCGCGGATCCCGGCGGCCTGGCTCATCAGCTCGGAGTCGATACCCAAACGACCAGCGGTGTCGACGATGACCACGTCGAACTGCTTCGAACGGGCCTCTTCGACGCCGGCACGGGCGACAGCGACGGGATCGGCCGCGGACACGCCAAGCGCGTTCTCGCCGCCACCGATCGACGTTCCCGGGTGCGGCGCGAAGACCGCAGCGCCGGCGCGCTCACCGACAATCTGCAGCTGACTGACCGCGCCAGGACGTTGCAGGTCACAGGCCACCAGCAGAGGCGTGTGGTTCTGGTCCTTGAGCCACTTCGCGAGCTTGCCCGCGAGGGTGGTCTTACCCGAGCCCTGCAGGCCGGCAAGCATGATGACCGTCGGCGGGTTCTTGGCGAACTGGACCCGCCGGGTCTCGCCGCCGAGGATGCCGACGAGTTCTTCGTTGACGATCTTGACGACCTGCTGTGCCGGGTTGAGGGCGCCCGATACCTCGGCACCCTTCGCCCGTTCCTTGATCTTCGCGATGAAGGTGCGGACAACGGGCAGCGCTACGTCAGCATCGAGCAGCGCCAGCCGGATCTCGCGGCACGTCGCGTCGATGTCGGCGGGAGACAGCCGGCCCTTGCCGCGCAGATCCTTCAGAGCACCGGTCAACCTGTCGGAAAGGGATTCGAACACCGATTGCGCTCCTGATCATGGGCTTTGGTACAAGTCGCACTCCAGCGTAGTGGTTGCGCCTCAGGTCGGCGTCGCTGCATCCACCTCGCGAAGGAACTGCGCTGTTCGCTCGGCAATCTCGTCGGGATACTCGCCGTTGATCGCGTGCGACGCATCCGGCCATACCTCGACCTGTCCGCGGATCAGCGTCGAGGCCGCGCGCTGTTCGGCCTTCGCGACATCGTGCACGATGCTGCGTCCGGCGAGGATCACCAGCGCAGGCATCGTGATGGACCTGAGTTGCTCATCGGTCGGGAGTTTCGGCTGGGCCGTCCGCATTGTGTAGTCACTCATTCCCGATGCGATCAGCTTCCCCTCCGGGAAGTTCTGCGGCGCCGGCACGCCGCCTGCGATCCAGCTCAGCAAGCGATTGCGCACCCAATCCGGCAAGAACGGGATAACCGTTCCCATCGAGACAACGATCATCTTCAGCGACACCCGCGCGAATGTCATCGCAGGGTCGAGCACGGTTATCGACGCGATCCGACCCGGCCGATGAATCGCCGCATTGACCGCGGTCCAGCCGCCGATCGACACCCCGAACAGATGAACCCGCTCGAGACCGAGCCCGACAAGCGTCTCGTCGAGCCAGGTTGCCTGGTCCGCTGCATTCGAAATCCGCTTGGACTGCACGCTCAGCCCCGCTTCACCGAGCAGGTCGACGGTGTACACCGTTCGGTGCGCGAGGAGTCCTGGCAAGTTCGACGCCCACAGCGGCGTCGACGAGTTGCGGCCGGGAAGCAACAGCATCGGCGTGCCGTTCGCGGAACCGAACCGGTAGCAACGCACCGTGCCGAAGCTGGTCTCCACATCGAAAGTCGCTTGTGGGACCGGCAGACCCGCCATTCCCTCGGCGTACGCATCCCGGAAATGTGCGTAGGCCTCGTCGTCTCGGAAATACCCGATGCCCTCTTTCCCCCATGACGAGCCGATTCGTTGCTTCGGAAAGACGAGCGATGCCATGAGTCCTCCGACCAGTTTTTGCAATACAATCGGATTGTATCAACGGAAAGAGAGTTACGCCGATGCCGAAGGTTGTCGACCACGAGGAGCGACGGCGCATGCTCGCCGACGCTGTCCTGCGAATCGCCGCGCGCGAGGGAATCCTCGGTATCAGCCTGAGTGAGGTCGCAAGCGAGGCACAGGTGTCGAAAGGGATGCTGCAGCACTACTTCCCCTCCAAACAGCACCTGCTGCTCGCGGCGACTGGACGGCTGCGCGAACGGACGGATCAGCGCGTTCGCAGCGCCATCGCAGCAGCCGATTCCGCCGATCATCTTCGGGCGGTGCTGCTCGCCCTGCTCCCGTCGACGGCAGAGGCGCGCATCGACGCGGCAGCGGGACATGCCTTCTTTGTCCTTGCCCTGACAGACCCGACGATGAACGAGCGCTACCGAACCGGGCGTCGCCTCGCGATTACCGCAATCGCGCAACTCGCGAGCCAATCCACAAGCGCACCAATGCGGCAGGCCGCCGCACGAGCGCTGCTCCGGCTGGTATCCGATCTCGGCGACGACCTGCTGCTAGGTGAAATCACCCCGGCCGACGCAGAAGCCGCGATCGACTCGGCGCTTGCCGAACTTGGGGAACGAGCCTGAGCAGGCGCTAATCCGCCGGCGCAGGCTCCTCTTTCTTCGGCCGCGGCGCCGGCACCACGGCAAGGATGGCAGTTTCGATCTCGTGCCGGACAGCCCTGGAGTCGGAATCGCCGAGCTCAATACCGAAGGCGTCCACCACCGCCGAACCCAACGTCGCCACCTTCGCCCAACGGACATCGGCACCGCACTTCTCGAGCGCTTTGGCCAGCCGACACAGCAGTCCGAGGCGATCCTCGGCGCGCAACTCCAGAACCACCTGCCCATCCTCTGTGCGGTCGAACCAGATGATGCGTGGTGGTGCCTGTGCGTACAACGTCGGAACGCCCGCATCGCCGTCCTTGACAGGCGTCGACGCCAGCGCGTCGCGTTCCTTCTTCTCCAACATCTTCAGCAGATCGAGTTCACCCGCGCTCGCCCGAATGAGCTCCTGCCGCAACAGACCTGCGGCCGGGGGTGTTCCGAACTTCGGCGAAACGACAAACGAGTTGATCGCCGAACCGCCATGACTACCAAGCGATGCCGAAAGCACGCGGAGCGAGTGCAATGCGAGCACACCTGCCGCGTTCGACAGCAGACCCGGCTTGTCCGGGGCGATGACGGTCACGACATACGTGTGCTGACCACCGCCCGGTTGCAGATCGACGTGGACGCCCCCGTCGGCTGCTCGCGCGATCTGTTCCGGCGCAATCGGATCCGGCGTCGGCAGCGTTTCGCCGGCCATGACCATCCGGCACCGGCGGACGAGCTCACCGATCAACGACGATTTCCAGTCACCCCATACACCCGGGCCCGTCGCAAGCGAATCCGCCTCGGCGAGCGCATGCAACAACTCGAGCAGCATCGGATCGCCGTCGAGTGCATCGACCACCGACTGCACTGTTGCTGGGTCCTCCAGATCGCGACGCGTCGCGGTTTCGGGCAGCAGGAGGTGGTGGCGCACGATCGCGCTGAGCAACGCGACGTCGGATGGCCAGAGCCCCAGACGGTTTCCGATCTGGATAGCCAATTCCGCGCCGACGACGCTGTGGTCGCCGCCGCGGCCCTTGCCGATGTCGTGGAGCAGCGCCCCCAGCATCAGCATGTCGGGCCTGCCGACTCGGGTGGTGAAACCGCTTGCGTAGGCCACTGTCTCGACGAGGTGCCGATCGACCGTCCACGTATGTACCGCATCGCGTGGCGGCAGATCGCGCACCGCACCCCACTCGGGGATGAGCCGTCCCCACAGACCGGTACGGTCGAGCGCCTCGATCGCGGCAATCGCGTTGCGGCCGGTGCCGAGGAGGACCAACAGGTCGTTGACCGCCTCTTTCGGCCACGGCTCACGCAGCTCGGGTGCACCCTCGGACAGCCGGTTCAATGTCGTTGCCGACATCGGCATTTCGGTCTGGGCCGACGCCGCCGCGACGCGCATGATCAGGCCGGGATCTTTCTTCGGCCGCGCATCGCGGGCAAGCACAACCTCGCCGCCGTGTTCGACCACTCCCTCATCGAGCGGTCGACGCACGGGAACCCGGCGAAGTCGCGAGAAACCCTTGCGCGGCAGTGTATTCGCAGCCGTGCGCAGGCCGACATCGACCGAATAGCTAATGGTACGAGCCGAGTCGCTGAGTGTGCGCGCCAGATCGAACCGATCGCCAATCCGCAAGGCGGCACCGATCTCGTCAGCATCCTGTGCGCGCAACTGATCTCGGGAGCGACCCGCCACCCGGTGCAACTCGGTCCGGACGTCGAGGAGCCGTCGATGCGCGTAATCCATACCGCCACCGGGCACGTCGGGGCCGAGACCAGGCATCGCGTCGGTCAACTGTGCGATCGCCAGGGCGTCGAGCAGCTGCACATCGCGCAGCCCGCCACGGCCATTCTTCAGGTCGGGCTCGGCGCGGTGTGCAATTTCGCCGCTACGGGCCCAGCGCGACTGCGTCTGCGCGACCAATTCGTCGAAGCGGGAACGGATTCCGGTCCGCCATTCGCGGCGCACGCCACCGATGAGCAGATTCGACAACTCGGCGTCGCCGACAATGTGCCTGGCTTCGAGCATGCCGAGCGCCGCAGTGAGATCCGTAGCGGCGACCTGCACCGCTTGCGGAACGGTCCGCACACTGTGATCGAGCTTGATATGCGCGTCCCACAACGGATACCAGAGTTGGTCGGCAATTTCCGACACCACCTTGGGATCGACGTCGTCGTGCAACAGCACCAGGTCGAGATCGGAATGCGGAAGCATCTCGCGACGCGCTAGGCCACCGACAGCGACCACGGCGAAGCCGCTGTCCGCAGTGATACCTAGTTCGGCTCCCTTTGTGTTGAGCCAGAATTCGTGCAGATCGACAAGTGCCTGGCGCAACGCAGGCGCGTCAAGACGCCGAGTGCGGGCAGTGTCACCATCGAGTAGTTGTTTTCGTGCTCGGACTAGGTCGTCGGCCGCGACCGACCCTCCTGATGCGGGCGGCCCCGCCCCCGCCGGTTTCCCGGCAGAAACGGGGCCGCTGTTCCGCGACCCATTGGGGTCAGAGCGCATCCGCGCCACGTTCCCCGGTACGCACCCGGATTATCGCCTCGACAGGCGTGACCCACACCTTGCCGTCGCCGATCTTTCCGGTGCGCGAGGCCTCGACAATCACCTCGACCACCTTGTCCACGGCAGCGTCGTCTACGACGACCTCCACGCGAACCTTCGGCACGAAATCGACCGAGTACTCCGCTCCGCGGTAGACCTCGGTGTGCCCCTTCTGACGCCCGTAGCCCTGAACCTCGCTGACGGTCATTCCAAGCACGCCCGCCTGCTCGAGTCCGGTCTTGACGTCCTCGAGGGTGAACGGTTTGACGATTGCAGTAACCAGCTTCATATCTGTCATGCCTCCTTGCCGGCGCGGCCTAGTGCATTGCTACCACCCAGTGCAGCGAAATCGTATGCCGACTCCGCGTGCTCCGATTCATCGAGGCCTATGGATTCGGCCTCGTCAGACGCACGCAAGCCGATCGTGAACTTGACGATGTACGCGACAATCGCCGTTCCGATCAACGAATACGCCAATACCGCACCGGCACCGACGGCCTGACGCCACAGCTGGTCGAAGCCTCCACCATAGAACAGTCCCTTGACCGCTGCGGGCGCTTCCGCCGTGGCGACAAGGCCGACCATCAGAGTTCCGACGATACCGCCGACGAGGTGGACACCGACGACATCGAGCGAATCATCAAGTCCGACCTTGTATTTCAGTCCGACAGCGAGAGCGCACAGGACACCTGCAACAGCGCCGATGGCCAGCGCACCGATGACGTTCACCGAGGAACAGGACGGGGTGATCGCGACCAGACCGGCGACGACACCCGATGCGGCACCCAATGACGTGCCCTTGCCGTCGCGAATACGCTCCACAACCAGCCAGGCCATCATCGCGGTACCGGTCGCCACGGTGGTGGTCAGGAATGTGGCACCGGCAATACCGTTGGAGCCCACAGCGGAACCTGCGTTGAAGCCGTACCAGCCGAACCACAGAAGCGCGGCGCCGAGCATCACGAACGGCAAGTTGTGCGGACGGAACGGCGTCTGGGGCCAGCCGTAGCGCTTGCCGAGAACCAGTGCAAGCACGAGACCTGCGGCACCGGCGTTGATGTGGACCGCGGTACCACCCGCGAAGTCGATTGCCTTGAGCTTGGTCGCAATCCAGCCGCCGTGCTCAGCGGTGACACCGTTGAAGGCGAACACCCAGTGCGCGACCGGGAAGTACACGATGGTTGCCCAGAGGCCGGCGAACAGCAGCCACGAGCCGAACTTGAGGCGGTCTGCCACCGCACCCGAGATCAGGGCGACAGTGATAATCGCGAACATCAACTGGAATGCGACGAACACCGTTGCGGGGATCGTGCCGGCCAGCGGTATTGCAGCTGGTGCCGCCGGATCCGCAGTGGCGAGGTACGCGCCGCCGAACAGGCCTTTCAGGCCGAAGTACTGGAACGGGTCTCCGAAGAGGTTGTTCTTGTCCTCACCGAAGGCCATCGAGAACCCGTAGAGCACCCACAGGATTGTGATGACGCCCATTGCACTGACGCTCATCATGATCATGTTCAGCACGCTCTTGGCGCGAACCATGCCGCCGTAGAAGAACGCCAGCCCGGGAGTCATTAGCAGCACGAGTGCTGAGCTAGCCAGCATCCATGCCGTGTCACCGGTGTCCGGCGCACCGATTATGGGGAATCCATCCACCTTTGAGCCTCCTCATTCCTAGCCCAGCCGGTTTCGGCTGACGACCTGCCGCAAGGGTGCTCATTTGGTGTTTCATCCATGGCGCTGACATGTTTCGCCTACGTGAACGCATTGCGTAGAACTGTTGCGACCAGGTTTCATCCTGCACAAATGCCGAATGGCACGACTGTGAACCTCTATTCGGATGCATCGAACACGGACTTTCGTCCGCATCGCCCCTAGAACCTAAGCAGACCCGGCGGACCGAAAGTCCGTGCTCGGCGGGAGTCAGCGAGGAACGCTACGCAGGCCTATCCGCTCCGACGAATTCGAGGATGAGCTCGACCAGTTTCGCCGGTTGATCCTCGGACACGAACGTGTACGAATCGTCGATCGTGCGCAGCGTCGAGTTCGGCAGGCGCTCCCCCAGCCGATGGGCCAGCGAGATCGGGAAGAGCTTCTCCTCCGGCGCCCACGCCAACAGCACCGGCTTGTCGAAGTTGCGGAGTTCCTCGGCCGCCGCGAGCGTGTGTCGTTTGTCGACACCGCGCAGGAATCTGCGCAGATCCTTGCGGATGCCTGCACTCTTGCGGCTCGGTTCCAGGTAGCTGGCGACGGCCTCAGAAGGCAACGGACGCTTCGATACCCAGCCGAATGTGATGGGCAGCCGGTGCAATACGCGCAGCCGCAACGTCTGGACGAGCAGCCACACCGATCCCGGAACCTTCGCAAGCGGCGGCAGGAATGCGAGGGCAGGTGGGAAGAAGCGTTCGAAGCTGTCCGACGGAGTCAGCACGACGCGGCCGATGCGCTCGGGATGGTTGGCCATGAAGATCTGCGTAAGGCCACCGCCGGTGTCGTTGGCTACGACAGTCACATCGTTCAGGTCGAGAGCGTCGAGGAACTCGGCAATCAGTCTCGCTACCCCGGGTGGACTCAGATCGACGTCGGGCACCGGCACCTCGTGGGAGCCCAACGGCCAATCCGGTGCGATGCAACGAAATCCGCTGTCCGCGACGGCAGGAACGACATTGCGCCAGAGATCGCCGTTAACCAGCAAACCGTGCACGAACAGCACGACGGGACCTGTGCCACGTTCGCGGTAGCGAATGGTTCCGTGTGAGAGTTCGACCTCGCGAACCTCACCCAAGGACACGCTCTGCGACATGGTCGGCCTCCTTGCCAGACTTATTGCAACGACTACAAGAACTATGGTTTACCGTATCGTCAGCACTCGGTTTTTGCAACGATTACAACAACCGACGGTTAGAGGGGAAATGGATCCGCGCAAACAGAAGACGATGGACGCACTCCTGCGTGCGGCCGAGCGGATCATTGCCGAACAACGCGCATCCGAGGCGACCGTCGATGAAATCGCTGAAGACGCCGGCGTAGCGGTCGGCTCGATCTACAACCATTTCGGATCGAAGTCCGGTCTGTTCGCCGCCGCAGTCGACAACGCCCTCGGGATGGATCAGGAATACATGGATCGGGCGTACACGTCAGACAGGTCGCCGATCGAGCAGATCCTCGCGTCCGGCGAGCAATACATCCGCTTCTACTTCGACCACCCGACGTTCTTCCGCATGCTCGCGTTTCCCCCGGATCCTGGCCAATACCCCGCCGGGCACGACGTAGCGGAACGTATGGGACGGCGGGTGGCCGAGCAGAACGCACGGCTCACCGACGCAATACAACGCGCCATGGATTCCGGCGTGTGCCGACCGGTCGACGCCGAGAACGTGACCACCGCGTTGTGGGCAGCCATGAACGGGATCATCAGCCTGGCGTGGCGGCCGGACTCGATGCAGAAATCCGAACGCGAACTGCGGGAACTGATCGCCACGATGTACGACCTCGTCGGGCTCGGCCTGTTCCCCCGCGAACAGACCTGAGCACAGAAAGCACAAAGCTCGCCGGACCCGCAGGTCCGACGAGCTCTGGTGAAGATATGGGTCGAGATCAGCCGAGAACGGCGCCGAGCGACGGGAAGTTGATCGTGCTCTTCACGTACGCGAAACCATCCTTGCGCTGGTCGTCCACCGGCACTGCCCAGCGGTGCCACAGCGACCCGTAGACGGCTGCCACGATGGGTCCGCCACCTGGGTTGAGCACCTTGCTCCTGATGGAGGTGTCGACGGGAATGTCGGCGTGCTCGTTGAGTACCTCGGTGCCGCTCTTGCCGTTCGCCAGGTTGAGCCAGATCACGTTGAGCTGCGCGCCACCCTGATTAGGCGAAATCGTGGCCGGTCCGCCGAAGAATCCGAAACGGAAACCGTCCAGCCCCAACGCGATTCCCGAGCCGTACAGCCCGACGGTCGCTGGATCCAGTCGGCCGGTGTCGGAAAACGCCGGAACCTGGAAGACCTGCCCTGGCAAAGCCACGTTCTGCTTCGCAACGGTCATCGGGGATGCGAGCAACCGATCCATCGCGGCTTCCGCTTCCGGATTACCCGTTGCGACGCCACGCAGACCAAGGGCCGCGTCCTTCCAATTCACGTCGGTCGACGCAGTCGGAGCAGCACCGGCCGCTCCTGCGAAGACGGCAGTGAACCGTCACAGTAGATGTAGTCGAACCACGCGTTTGTCCCCTTAGTTTGTTCGGTTGACAATGCATACCGAGGCTATCGGACGGCCTGGCTCAACCTGCCCGGTGGGCAATTTCGAGGTCTGCGGGAAGTTTGACAACGAGCCCAGCATCCCAGGCCCGGCCGATAAGATCCGCGACATTGATCCGCCGGATCTCGACGACCTCCGGGCTTGAAACGAGGTCGTTGAAATACGCCACGACGTGGTCACCGACCTGCGAATTAATGTTGCCGATCCAACCGAGCACGCGCGAGGGCATCCCGTGCGGGTTCACCGAAGCATCGATGTCGCCGCGACGAACGTCGTCCATCTCGATGATCACGGTGCAAGGTTCCTCGAGGACCTGTCTGATCCGCGTGCGGACATTCAGGTCGATCCGGTAACGCGCTGGGCGACCCGCGAGGTGCACCTTCACATTGAGGCTCACCGGCACCGTAACCGCGATCGTCCAATCCGAATCGGCACAGTAGGCGGCATCGACAACCCCTGGAACTCCCCGCACGGTGGCGTATGCGACTCCGGCCGGTCCGACGCGAATGGGACCGATCTCGATCCGATCACCGAGGATGTGCGCGATGACCGACGCGACCCGCTCCGGAGGCATCGCTGCAGTCAGCACATGCCGCGCAAAGTCTGCGTGTGTCAGCTGCACCATCGAAACACCGTCCACCTCACCGTGACCGACCTGTTCGACTGGATATCGAGCATGCGGCCCTTAATATTACGGCCGCGATACCCGATGATCAGCCAAGCAGCGCGTCGACAAACGCTCCAGGTTCGAACGGCGCGAGGTCGTCGGCGCCTTCGCCGAGTCCGACCAACTTCACCGGGACGCCGAGCTCGTGCTGAACCTGGAAGACGATCCCGCCCTTGGCCGTCCCGTCCAGCTTAGTCAGCACCACCCCGGTGATGTCGACGACGTCGGCGAACACCCGCGCCTGCATCAGTCCGTTCTGCCCGATGGTCGCATCGAGCACCAGCAGCACCTCGTCGACCTTCGCGCGCTTCTCGATCACGCGTTTGACCTTGCCGAGCTCATCCATCAGCCCGGTCTTCGTGTGCAGCCGACCAGCGGTGTCGATCAAGACGACGTCGACGCCGGTTTCGATGCCCCTGGTCACCGCATCGAAGGCAACCGACGCCGGATCGGCGTGCTCCTTGCCACGGACGGTGTCGGCGCCGACGCGCTCGCCCCACGTCTGCAACTGGTCTGCGGCGGCGGCGCGGAACGTATCGGCGGCGCCGAGGAGGACTCGGCGACCATCTGCGACCAGGACGCGAGCGAGTTTTCCGGTGGTCGTGGTCTTGCCTGTGCCGTTGACGCCGACGACCAGCAAGATCGAAGGATGGTCGTCGTGCGGCAAGGCGCGAACCGATCGATCGAGTTCCGGACGCAGTTGATTGGTCAGCACTTCCCGCAGCAACGCACGGGCCTGCGCTTCGGTGCGGACGCTGCGCGCAGCCATCTGCTCGCGCAGCTCGGTCACTACCGCCGTGGTCACGGCGCTACCGAGGTCCGCGATGAGCAGGGTGTCCTCGACCTCTTCCCACGAGTCCTCGTCGAGATCCCCGCCGCCGAGCAGGCCGAGCAAGCTCTTGCCGACCGCCGACTGCGAGCGTGCCAACCGCCCGCGAAGCCGATCGAGCCGTCCCGCGGTGGGTGCGATCTCCTCGATCGCTGGAGCCGTCTCCGCCTCTGCGGCCGTATCCGGAACGGCGGGTGCGGCTGGTTCGACCTCTACGGCAGCTGTGGGAACAACGGGGGTTTCTGCGGTCGGGTCCGGCAACCTGACGTCGGTGATGCCACGCTTCGGGGCGTCGCGCGGCACAGCTGCGTCGTCACCGACCGCGGGCTGGCCGTCGGTATCGGTGCGCTCCCCCGCCGGTGGGCGCGGCGCTGTCGTGGTTCCGCCCTGGCTGAAGTTGAAACCGCTGCCCGCTTTGTAGCCACCCGACCTGTCCTCGATGGCACCTGGCTTTTCCCGCGCTGTCAGCGAAATCTGGCGACGGCGGTACAGCACGAGGCCGACGACGAGCGCCACCAGAAGCACTGCGGCGGCAACAACTATGAGAATCCAAGCTTCGGAGGTCACGGCACCATCCTTACAGAGGGGAGGCAGTCGACGTTATCCACGGCGTACGGGCACGACGATTCGGCGCACAATCGCACAAGATCGATATCAATGCGCTCACGCACTGCACGTACGGCTGACCTCAGGGCCCGATTGGTGCGACCATAACGCCGTGACCGAGTCCAGTTCCACCGAACGAACAGTCGTCGAGCGCAACGTCCTCGGCGGGCCCCTCGAGGAGTGCGGCACAGATCCGATCACCGGTTTCTACCGAGACGGATGCTGCAGCACCGGTCCCGAAGATGTGGGCAGCCACACGGTGTGCACCGTTGTGACAGCAGAGTTCCTCGAGCATCAGGCGTCGGTGGGCAACGACCTGTCTACACCGCGCCCCGAGTATCGATTCGCAGGATTGCAGCCGGGTGACCGCTGGTGCGTCGTGGCGGCTCGGTGGATGCAGGCGCACACCGACGGAGTCGACGCGCCGGTCGTCCTCGCCGCAACCCACGAACGCGCGCTCGCGCACATCCCACTGGAAGTCTTGCAGCGCAACGCCGTCGATGTCCCTGACAACCTCGAGGGTCTCACCTGACGTGCCGCTACGCCTCCTGCGGCGCCAGGTTCTGGCCGCGTAGCCGCTGGGAAATGACGGTCGTAATGCCGTCGCCGCGCATGCTCACACCGTAGAGAGCGTCCGCGACCTCCATGGTCGGCTTCTGGTGCGTGATCACTATCAGCTGGGACTTCTCCCGTAGCTGTTCGAAAAGTCGGATCAACCTGCGCAAGTTGGTGTCGTCGAGCGCAGCCTCCACCTCGTCCATGACGTAGAACGGCGAGGGGCGAGCCCGGAAGATCGCCACGAGCAGCGCGACGGCGGTCAGCGACTTCTCTCCACCTGAGAGCAGCGACAAACGTTTGACCTTCTTGCCCGGCGGCCGCGCTTCCACCTCGATTCCGGTGGTCAGCATGTCGGACGGATCGGTCAGGACGAGCCTGCCCTCACCGCCGGGGAACAGCGTGTCGAAGACCTGCACGAATTCTCGCTCGACGTCGGCGTAGGCCTCGGTGAACACCTGAAGGATCCGTTCATCGACCTCGGCGACGACGTCAAGCAGGTCCTTGCGGGCATTCTTGACGTCTTCGAGCTGCGTCGACAGGAACGTGTATCGCTCCTCGAGTGCGGCGAACTCTTCCAGCGCCAACGGGTTGACCTTGCCGAGTGTCGTCAGATCCTTCTGCGCCGCTTTGGCTCTGCGCTCCTGGGTCGCCCGGTCGTAGGGCATCGGTGCCGGCATCACGACTTGCTCGCCGCGCTCCTTGGCTTGCTCGTACTCGGCCATTTCCAGCGCCGACGGCGGCAGCGTGACGTCGGGGCCGTATTCGGCCACCAAGTCGTCGAGCCCGATTCCGAACTGCTCGGCAATGCCCTCTTCGAGTTGCTCGATCCGCAGCGCCGCCTGTGCACGCGCGACTTCATCGCGGTGCACCGCGTCGGTGAGGGCGGCGAGCTGAGCGTTCAGCACACGCACTCGCTCCTTCACAACGTCGAGCTGCTGACTTCGTTCGCCCCTTTGCCGGACCAGATCGTCACGATGCGAAACCGCTTCGGCCACAACTTCTTCCAGATGTGCAGCCACACGCTGGCCTGATTCGGCCACCGCCTTGGCGACTGCGGCCGCATGGGTGCGGGCTAGTTGCGCCCGCTCTGCACGCGCTCGCGCCTCTCGCTCTGCGCGCGCCGCCCGGCGGAGCGAATCGGCCTTTCCTCGCACCGAATCTGCGCGTTCCTCCGCAGTGCGGACGGCTAGTCGCGCCTCGACCTCCATCGACCTGACCTCGGCCAGGGCCGCGGCAGCTTCCTCGCGTTCCCTGCTGGCAGATTCCGCGCCGACCATCGTGTCGCCATCGGAATCCAGCTGGGACTGTTCCTGTTCGGCATTTCGCAGCCGGTCCTCCAGATCGGCGAGCGAGGCGACGGTCTCTTCCCGCCCTGCTTCGACCTCGATCCGCTGCTCCGCGAGGCGCGTCGCTTCGGCATGCTCCAATCGAGCGGCCTGACCCAGCCTGCCCAACTGCTCGTATACAGCTGCCATTGCGCGGTCCGACTCATGCAATGCGTTCAGCGAATGGTCGGCTGCTTCGCGGCGATCTCGCTGCTCATCGAGCGCGCCGGACAGTGCCGCACCCAATTCTTCGGCGCGTCGTTCTGCGGAACGAAGCGCTGTCTTGGCGGAATCGATCGCTGCCTGCACTTCGAGCTGACTCGGTGGCCGATCCGAGCCACCGGTGATCCACCCTGCACCCACCAGGTCGCCGTCGGTGGTGACCGCTCGCAACGCCGGGTTCGACTGGACCAATTCGACAGCGTCTTCGATGCGCTCGACGACCGCGACACCGGCCAGCAACGCACCCAACCCGCCGCGAAGCGCATCCGGGCACTCGACGACATCGACTGCCCATCGCGCGGCGGCGGGCAATGCGGCAGTGGGGATTCCGGGCGTGGTTCCGCTACCGAACACCAGCGCAGCTCGGCCGCCGTCGGCCTGCTTCAACGCCAGGACAGCGTCTCGTGCGGACCGATGCGAATCGACGGCCACCGCGTCTGCAGCCGGCCCCATCGCTGCCGAGACGGCGACTTCATAACCGGTCTCGACACGAATCAGGCCAGCGAGCGGCCCGAGCAAGCCGTCGTTGCTGCGATGCTCGATGAGCCATGCGGCACCGTCTTTGCGGCCGAACCCCATCGAGAGGGCTTCGATTCTCGCACCGAGCGAGGCAACGTCCTTGCCCGCCGCCCGCTCCTGCTCCCGCAGCTCGGTAACCCGCTGATCAGCGAGCTCGAGCGCCTCGACCGCGTGCTCGTGCTGAGCGTCGAGGCCCAACTCGCCGGCGTCGAGGTCACCCATCTCCGACTGGACATTGTCGAACTCTGCCTGCGCGGCATCGCCGCGGCGGCGCGCTTCTTCCATGGCGACCGTCAGCCGCGCCACCTCGGCATCGACGGACTGCGCTCGCATCCGCAAGGTGTCGACCTGGCCAGACAGGCGTGCGAGGCCTTCACGACGATCGGCGATTGCGCGGACAGCTGCCATATGAGCGTGTTCGGCAGCGGCCGCCGCGTGCTCGCGCTCGCCTAGATGTTCCTTCGCAGCGTCGAGGGATGCCCGGGCGTACTCGACGGCCTCGAGGAGTTCGGCCTCCTCCATCGCGACACGTTCGGCCTCGGCCTCCATCTGGTCAGGATCACGACCTGGGTCGTGTGAAGGCTCGGAATCGAGGTGCCGCGCCCGCTCCTTCGCAATCCGAACTGTCGCATTAACGCGTTCGGCGAGGGCGGACAACTGGAACCAGGTTTGCCCGGCCGCTTCCGCACTCGGCGTCAGTCGGGCGACGGCGAACTCCTGATCGGCCAGCTCGATCGTCGCGGCGTCGAGGTCGGCTTGTACCGCGTCCTGCTGTTCACGAATCATCGATTCGTGGCTCTGCTGGGTCGCGAGTTCGGCGCGTCGGGTCACCAGGTCGTCAGCGGCGAGGCGGAGCCGGGAGTCTCGAAGATCTGCCTGAACGGTCTGTGCGCGACGCGCGACCTCCGCCTGGCGCCCCAACGGCTTGAGCTGCCGGCGAAGTTCGGAGGTGAGGTCGTTCAGCCGCGCGAGATTCGCTTGCATGGAATCGAGCTTGCGGACAGCCTTTTCCTTGCGTTTGCGGTGCTTGAGCACCCCAGCGGCTTCCTCGATGAACGCCCGGCGCTCCTCCGGTCGCGATTCGAGAATCGTCGCGAGTTGGCCCTGGCCGACGATGACGTGCATCTCTCGGCCGATACCGGTATCGCTGAGCAGCTCCTGCACGTCCATCAGGCGGCAGGCCTGGCCATTGATCTCGTACTCGCCGGCACCGTCACGGAACATCCGGCGGGTGATCGACACCTCGGAGTATTCGATGGGCAGCGCACCGTCGGAGTTGTCGATGGTCAGCGTGACCTCGGCGCGACCGAGTGGCGCGCGGCCGGACGTGCCGGCGAAGATCACGTCCTCCATCTTTCCGCCACGAAGCGCCTTCGCCCCCTGCTCACCCATTACCCAGGTGAGGGCATCGACCACGTTCGACTTTCCAGAACCGTTAGGACCCACCACACACGTGATGCCCGGTTCGAAACGAAGAGTCGTCGCGGAAGCAAAGGACTTGAAGCCCTTCAGCGTCAGACTCTTGAGGTGCATAGTTGTGCCAGATTACCGGTCGCCCGGCCGCTCGAATCACCTAGCGGCAAATCACGGGCGTGCATGGCTGGGGCGGCGACCCAACGCACATCTGAAACTACTGTCTCGCAAGGTGCCCGGGGAAATTCAGGGCACGATCACGACTGGGCACTTCGCGTGACGTGCCAACCAGCTGGGTACCGAGCCCGCGAG
This sequence comes from Mycobacteriales bacterium, assembly GCA_038256175.1. Lineage (GTDB taxonomy): Bacteria > Actinomycetota > Actinomycetes > Mycobacteriales > Mycobacteriaceae > Antrihabitans. The sequence continues at coordinate 4,044 of JBBSKP010000042.1, read as the reverse complement.
ATGGTGCGCCCTGTGTTCGGGCGCACCTACTACCACCGCATTCGCATGTTGTTCGGCGGCCAGCTCGGCAAGCTGGTGGGCCGCGTCACCGGCCCGCTCAGTTATCTCCGCGCGCACGGTCGACAGGTCGATGCAGTCAGCGAGTTCGGTCTGCAGCCAGGCGAGCAGTCCCGCCGAGTCCGCGAACGGTCCGCTGGCGTTCGCGCCGGAAAACCCCATGTCAAGCCCCACGTTCATCGACGTCACGTACGCGACCAGCAGTGGCTGCCCGGCATTTCGTGCCATGTCGGCGGCGTAGGCGAGGGCGCGCCGGCTGGCCTGGCAGCCGTCGAATCCGACGACGATCGGACGCGCACCCGACGCTGGAGAAGTCTCGCCAGCATTCATAACCGGCCCCTCGAATTGGTTGTTTACCGCAAGTACTGAGATTACGTTGGATAGCGGCAAGCTGGCCAGCAATCCAGAACTGAGTGGAGCCGGCGGTCCCCCCGCTCTACTGGCGAGGGTGAAGGGACCCCTGACTCAGCTGCGGACCGGGTGTTTCTTGTCCAGTTCGACATTCAGCATGACGACATTGACTGTCGGCTCCCCCATGAAGCCGAATGCGCGGCCATTGGTGATGTCGCTGATCGCCTTCCGCACCACGTCGACGTTGACGCCACGTGCTGCGGCGACGCGCGGAGCCTGCAGATCCGCGTACGCCGGCGAGATGTGCGGGTCGAGTCCGCTACCGCTTGCGGTGACGGCGTCCGCCGGGACCGCGGGGTTCGCCGGTGCGTCGCCGCGGATCGGCACGATCTGACCAGTGGCGTAGTCCTCGCCGAACGTGGCGCATTCCACCTTGACACCCTCGTAGGCCTCGATGAACGGCGTACCCGGATCGGCGGAGCATTCCTCGTTGACACTGATCACGCTTGTTGGATGGACGACGTTCCCGCCGGCATCACGCGGTCCGATCACCGACAACACCGCACCCACACCCTCCGACGTGCAGAACGGGCGTGAGCCGTCGACACCTTCGAGTTGACCGACGGCACGACTGTTGGCGCACACGGTCGTCAGCAGGCTTGCCTTGTACCCGGCGTCGGCCGGCGTCGCGCCCTGCGCAAGTTGCGCCGGGTCGGCGAGCGCGTCCTGAATGCTCTCGGGTCCGAGGTTGCTGGCACTCGTCGAGGTCGGATCGTATCCCGCACCGGCGGCCGACGGACGGCTCTGGAAGTACGCTGCGATCGGGTTTCCGTCTGCGTCCGTGAACACTTGACCGATCAGCTTGCTACCGACAGCTTTTCCGTCGACCTCGACAATCGATCCCTCGGCCTTGTCCTGCAACCCGGGCAACTGGGCAATGCCCCAGATCGCGAGTGGGTAGACCACTCCCGTGACGACAGTGAGGGCAAGCAACGCGCGCAGCGCTGCCAGATGTTGGCGGATCCAAATTGACGTTCGCATATCAAGACATCCCGGGTAGAAATTGAATGATGAGGTCTATCAACTTGATTCCGATGAACGGGGCGACGATGCCACCGAGTCCGTAGATGTAGAGGTTGCGGCTGAGCAACTTCGACGCACTGCTCGGCGTGTACTTCACTCCACGCAGTGACAACGGAATCAGCGCGACGATGATAATTGCGTTGAAGATGACCGCGGACAGGATCGCCGATTGCGGGCTGTGCAGCCGCATGATGTTCAGCAGGTCGAGGCCCGGGTACAGCCCAACGAACATCGCGGGAATGATCGCGAAGTACTTCGCGATGTCGTTGGCGATCGAAAAGGTCGTCAGCGCACCACGGGTGATCAGCAGTTGCTTGCCGATCTCGACGATCTCGATGAGCTTCGTCGGGTCGGAATCGAGATCCACCATGTTGCCGGCTTCCTTCGCCGCCGACGTTCCGGTGTTCATCGCGACGCCCACATCGGCTTGGGCGAGCGCAGGCGCGTCGTTGGTACCGTCACCCGTCATCGCCACTAATTTGCCACCGGCTTGCTCCTTTCGGATCAACGCGAGCTTGTCCTCCGGCGTGGCCTCGGCCAGGAAGTCATCGACCCCGGCTTCATCGGCAATTGCCTTGGCCGTCAACGGATTATCACCCGTGATCATGACCGTCCGGATGCCCATCCGGCGCATCTCGTCGAACCGCTCCCGCATGCCCTGTTTCACGACGTCTTTGAGATGGATGACGCCGAGCACCGACGCTTCACCGCCGAGCACCTGCCCGACAACCAAAGGTGTTCCACCGGAGGCAGATACACCGTCGACCAACACACGGAGCTCCGCGGGCACCACCCCGCCCTGGTTCCGCACCCAGTCCGCGACGGCCGTCGCCGCACCCTTGCGCAGCAGATGGCCGCTACCGAGATCGACGCCCGACATCCGGGTCTGGGCAGTGAATTCGACCCAGGTGGCGTGCGTAAGCTCGCCGGGGGTCCGTTCACGCAGACCGAACACTCGCTTCGCGAAGATCACGATCGAGCGGCCTTCGGGCGTCTCGTCCGCGAGGCTCGACATTTGAGCGGCGTCGGCAAGTTCGTCGTCGGATACGCCGTTGACAGGAAGGAACTCCGACGCCTGCCTGTTGCCGAGGGTGATGGTGCCGGTCTTGTCCAGCAGTAGCGTGTTGACGTCACCTGCCGCCTCGACCGCGCGGCCCGACATGGCCAGAACATTTCGCTGCACAAGGCGATCCATCCCGGCGATGCCGATCGCGGACAGCAGCGCACCGATCGTTGTCGGGATCAGACAGACCAGCAGCGACACCATGACAATTCCGGTGACACCGTTGCCGTCGAGCGCCGACGTATCGGGCACGCCAGGGTTGTTCGCCTTCGCGAAAATCGCCAATGGCTGCAATGTCGCCACAGCGAAGACGAAGATTATCGTCAGCGCGGACAGCAGGATGTTGAGCGCGATCTCGTTCGGTGTCTTCTGCCGGTTCGCGCCCTCGACAAGCGCGATCATGCGATCGATGAAGCTCTCGCCGGGCTTTTGCGTGATCTTGACGACGATCCGGTCGGAGAGAACCTGCGTGCCACCGGTCACCGCGGACCGGTCACCACCGGACTCACGGATGACCGGGGCCGATTCGCCGGTGATCGCCGACTCGTCCACGGACGCAATGCCTTCGACAACATCGCCGTCACCGGGAACTGTTTGCCCGGCCTCGACGACGACGAAGTCGCCCTGCTGAAGCTGCGGTGCCGCCACCTGTTCCTCGGCGACAGTGCGCCCGGGGGCCCAGCCTGCGAGGCGACGGGCCAGCATGTCGGTCTTCGCTCTACGTAGCGTATCGGCCTGCGCCTTGCCGCGACCTTCGGCGACGGCTTCGGCCATGTTCGCGAAGAGCACCGTCAGCCACAGCCAGACCACGATCAACCACGCGAACCATGACGACTCTTTGACAGCCAGGACCGTTGCCCACACGGCGCCGATCTCGACGATGAACATCACAGGGTTACGCCACAGCGTGCGCGGATCGAGCTTCCGTAGCGCGTCCGGGAAAGCTTTGACCAGCATCTTCGGGTCGAGCAGCCCGCCTTGCACGCGCCTAGTCGGAGCGTCCTGCTCCGACGAGCCTGTCGACGCGTCGATCGTTGGGGTGGACATCAGTGGATTCCTTCAGCCAATGGCCCGAGCGCAAGCGCCGGGAGGAACGTCAGAGCGACAAGAATGAGCGCCACGCCGGCGACCATGCCGACGAACTGCGGCCGATGCGTTGGCAGCGTGCCAATCGAGTCCGGCGTGGCGCCTTGTTTCGCCAGGGAACCGGCAAGGGCGAGAACGAAAATCATCGGCAAGAACCGTCCGAGTACCATCGCGAGACCGAGGGCAGTGTTGTACCACTCAGTGTTGACGCTGAGGCCGGCGAACACCGAACCGTTGTTGTTGGCCGCCGAGGTGAAGGCGTAGAGCACCTCTGACAATCCGTGTGGGCCGGTGTTGAGCATCGCAGCTCGCTGACCAGGTAGTGCCATCGCGGTGGCCGTACCGACAAGAACGATCAACGGGGTCACGAGGAAATACGCTGCGGCCAGCTTGATTTCGCGTGG